>NZ_CAJYPF010000247.1 GCF_913776565.1 uncultured Microbacterium sp.
TGGCGTTCCCTCCGCCACCCCCGTGTCGATAAACGCCCTCCCTGCTGAGACACGCGGCGTCACCGCGTGTCTCGCACGGATCGGCGTTTATCGGCGCCTGCCGACCGCCGCCGCGCCGCCGCCCCGCGGGACGGCGCCGCTTCGGCGACGGTGTTACGCCTGGCCGAGGGCGGCCGACACGACGGCCCGCGCCTCTTCCTGTACCTCGCGCAGGTGGTCCTCGCCGCGCAGTGACTCCGCGTACAGCTTGTAGACGTCCTCGGTGCCCGAGGGGCGGGCGGCGAACCACGCCGACGCGGTCTGCACCTTGAGGCCGCCGATCGCCGCGCCATTGCCCGGCGCGTGCGACAGCTTGGCGGTGATGGGCTCGCCCGCCAGCTCGGTGGCCGTCACGGCATCCGGAGACAGCTTGGACAGTGCCGCCTTCTGCGCGGGCGAGGCCGGGGCGTCGACCCGCTGGTACGCCGATGCCCCGAACTCGGCCTCGAGCTCGGCATAGCGCTGCGAGGGCGTCTTGCCGGTGACGGCGAGGATCTCGGCGGCGAGCAGGCAGAGCAGGATGCCGTCCTTGTCGGTGGTCCACACGGTGCCGTCCTTGCGCAGGAACGACGCTCCGGCGGACTCCTCGCCGCCGAACGCGACGGATCCGTCGAGCAGGCCCGGGACGAACCACTTGAAGCCGACGGGGACCTCGAGCAGCGTCTTGCCCAGCGAGGCGGCGACGCGGTCGATGATCATCGACGACACGAGGGTCTTGCCCACCGCGGCATCCGTCAGCCATCCCTCGCGGTGCGAGAAGAGGTAGTCGATCGCGACGGCCAGGTAATGGTTGGGGTTCATCAGGCCCGCGTCGGGCGTGACGATGCCGTGGCGGTCCGCATCGGCGTCGTTGCCCGTGAGGATGTCGTACTCGGCGCGCGCCGCGACGAGCGAGGCCATGGCCGAAGGCGACGACGGATCCATGCGGATCTTCTCGTCCCAGTCGAGCGTCATGAACTTCCACGTCGGGTCGACCTCGGGGTTCACGACCGTGAGGTCGAGGCCGTACACCTCGGCGATCAGCGCCCAGTACTCCACCGAGGCCCCGCCCAGGGGGTCGGCGCCGATGCGGACGCCGGCGCTCTTGATCGCGTCGACGTCGATGATGGATGCCAGATCCCGCACGTACGCTTCGCGGAAGTCGTACTGGCCCAGGCCCTCGAGGTCGATGTCGGCGTGGCGGGTGCGCTGCACGCCCTCGAGTCCGGCGGCGATCAGCGCGTTCGCGCGATCGGCGATCCAGCCGGTCGCATCGGTGTCGGCGGGACCGCCGTGCGGGGGGTTGTACTTGAAGCCGCCGTCGCGCGGGGGGTTGTGCGAGGGGGTGACGACGATGCCGTCGGAGCGGCCCGGGTCGTCGGTCGCGCGGTCGCGGTTGTACGTGAGGATCGCGTGGCTCAGGGCGGGCGTCGGCACCCACGAGTCGCGCGCATCCACGCGCACGTCGACGCCGTTGGCGACGAGTACCTCGATCGCGCTCCGCTCGGCCGGCAGCGAGAGTCCGTGGGTGTCGCGGCCCAGGAACAGGGGGCCGGTGATGCCCTGCGCGGTGCGGTAGTCCACGATCGCCTGGGTGGTCGCGAGGATGTGGTCCTCGTTGAAGCTGGTGCTCAGCGACGAACCGCGGTGGCCGCTGGTGCCGAAGGCGACGCGCTGCTCGGGCACCGTGGCATCCGGTTTGCGGTCGTAGTAAGCGGCGATCAGTTCGTCGATGTCGATGAGATCGGATGCCTCGGCGGGCTGTCCTGCGCGACTGCTCATGCGCCCAGTCTGCCCGCTGTCTCCGACATGCGCACACGCCGTGACGCATTCTGGGCGAATCCGTCGTCGCGCCCGGCTTCGCGGGACGCGTGCGCAGGTCCGCGATCGTGAGAGCGTTCAGCGCGCGTGGTCGCGTCCCGCGGCGATCAGAGCCTCGAGCGCGACCCGCAGCGCGGGCGAATCGGCCTGCGAGCGACGGTGCACGGCCACGACGTCGCGAGTGGAGGCCGGTGCCGCGGTGGGGATCGCCACCAGGTCGTCGCCGAGGGCCGCGCGGCCGAGCCGCGGCACCAGTGCCACGACGGCCCCGGTGCGCGCGAGTTCGAGGTGGTTCTCGAATTCCATCGATTCGAAGACCACACGGGGTGCATTGCGGATGCCGTCGAACAGCCGTCGGAGCCACTGCCGGCAGATGGTGGTCTCGAAGGTCGCGACCCAGGCCTCGTCGGCGAGGTCGGCGGGGTGCACGACCTCGCGGGTGGCGAGGCGGTGGCTGCGGTGCACGATGACGTCGGCGACGTCGGTGAACAGGGGCGTGACGACGAGGTTCTCGGGGATCGCGAGGGCCACTCCGCCCCACTGGTGCGCGATACCGAGGTCGCGCTGCCCGGAGGCCACGAGCGCGACGGTCTCCCACGGTTCGCTCTCGCGCACGAGCAGACGCAGGTCGGGATGCGCCGCGGCCAGGTCGACCAGCAGGGGTGCGAGCATGCCCCTCACCACCGTCGAGAAGGCGGCGACGCGCAGGTCGCCGGCGACCGCGCCGCGGGGCGAGCCGTCGGCCTGCAGGTCGGCGCGCAGCTTCTCGAGCTCGGCGAGGATCGGCGTCGACCCCACGACGAGGTGCGTCCCGGCGTCGGTGAGCGCGACGCCACGGCCGACGCGCTCGAGGAGCGTCACGCCGGTCTCGCGTTCGAGGCGCTTGATCTGCTGAGACACCGCGGAGGGCGTGAAGCCCAGGGCCGCGGCGGCCGCCGACACGCTGCCCTCGCGGGCGACCGTGCGCAGCGAGCGGACGGCGTCGAGATCGATCATGCAGCGACGCTACCGTGTTTGGTGAAGAAACGGTCGCTGGTGCTACACGACGGATGCCGCTGGACTGAATCCGTGAGCAGACGCGACATGATGCTGGCCGCCGGGGTGGCCGCCGCCTGGGGGTTCAACTTCCTCGTCATCGAGTGGGGGATGGCCGGCATCCCGCCGCTGCTGTTCGTCGCGATCCGCTTCGCCGTCGTCGCGGCGTTCGTCGTGATCGTGCCCCGGCCCGTGGCGTCCTGGCGCACCGTCGTAGGAGTAGGGCTCTTCATGAGCCTGGGGCAGTTCGGTCTGCTCTATTCCGCGCTGGCGCTGGGGCTGCAACCCGGGCTAGCGGCTCTGCTGCTGCAGGCGCAGGCGGTGTTCACGGTGGTCATCGCCGCGGGCGTGCTGCGCGAGCGACCCACCCTCGGACAGGGCGTCGGCGTCGCGATCGGAGTGGCCGGTCTCGCGGTGGTCGCCGCCGGTCGCGGGGGGAACGCCCCCGCGCTGGCGGTGGTGCTCGCGCTCGCCGCGGCGCTGTCGTGGGCGGTGGGCAACGTCGTGTCCCGGCGGGCCGGCGTCGTCGCGGGTCCGGGGCCGCTGGGTGCGCTCTCGCTCACGGTCTGGTCGGCGCTCGTCGTTCCCGTCCCGGCGCTCGCCCTCGCGTTCGCCGTCGATGGTCCCGCCGCGATCGGCGCGGGGCTCGCCGCCTTCGGCTGGTCGGCCGTGCTGTCGACGGTGTACACGGCCGGATTGTGCACCCTCGCGGGGTACGCAATCTTCAACGGCCTGCTCGCCCGCAACCCCTCGGCGGCGGTGGTCCCGTGGGTGCTGCTGGCGCCCGTGGTGGCGATGATCGCCGCGGCTCTCCTGCTCGGCCAGATCCCGGCTCCGGCCGAGGTTCTGGGTGGACTCCTGCTGGTGGGCGGCGTGCTCGTGACGACCATGGCGCCGCGCGCTCGGCGTCGTCCCGCGATCGCGGAGGCCGAAGCGCGCACCCCGGTCTAGGCTGGTCGCCGTGCTGCCCGACACAGAGACCGTGCCCGCCCGTCGTACCTACAGCTACCTGGGCCCGGCGGGGACGTTCACCGAGGCGGCTCTCGCGCAGGTGCCCGAGGCGCGCGACCAGATCTGGCGCCCGGTGCGCAATGTCGGCGAAGCGCTGGCCGACGTCGTCGAGGGACGATCGGATGCCGCGATGATCGCGATCGAGAACTCGGTCGACGGCGGGGTCTCGACGGCGCAGGATGCCCTGGCGACCGTGCCGGGACTGCGCATCGTGGGCGAGTACCTCGTCCCCGTGAACTTCGTGCTCGTCGGGCGGCCGGGGGCCACCCTCGCCGACGTCTCGCTCGTCGCCGCGCACCCGGTCGCCTACGGGCAGTGCCTGGGCTGGCTGAGCAAGAACCTGCCCGCCCACGCCCACCTGCCGGCCGAGAGCAACGTCGCGAGTGCGCTCGGCGTGCTGGACGGCACGAGTGCCGCCGACGCGGCGGTCGCCGCCCCCGGGATCGTCGCGCACCACGACCTGAGCGTGCTGGCCGAGAACATCGGCGACAACCCCAACGCCGTGACGCGTTTCGTCCTGGTCAGCCGCACGGTCGCGCCGGCGCCTCCGACCGGGGCCGACAAGACCTCGCTCATCGTCGAGCTGCCCGAGGACCACCCGGGTGCGCTGCTGGAGCTGCTCGAGCAGTTCGCCACCCGGGGCATCAACCTGAGCCTGTTGGCATCCCGTCCCATCGGAGACGCTCTCGGGCGCTATCGCTTCGTGATCGACGCCGACGGGCACGTGCACGACGAGCGCATGGCCGACGCGCTGCTGGGTCTGCGGCGCTTCAGCCCGAAGGTCATCTTCCTCGGCTCGTACGCGCGCGCGGACCGCGCGATCGTCCGGTACCCGCAGCGCTACAGCGACGACGTGTTCGTCGAGGCGCGCGACTGGCTGCGGGGTCTGCTGAGCGGCGAGCCCGAGGCCTGACCCTCGCACGACTGCGCGACCGTGAGCGGGCACCCGCCCCCACCCACCACTCTCAGGCGGCGACGGCCGCCTGCTGTGCGATGAGCTCGAGCGTCTGAATCCGTCCGTCCGCGCCCTCGCCGTCGTAGGCCCCGGCCACGGGCGACACCATGATCTCGTCGACGCCGTGCTGGGCGGCGAACGCGGCAAGCTGTCCCTGCACGTCGGCACCCGTCCCGACGAACCACTTCTGTCGCGTCGAGGACATGATCGACTCGGCCATCGCGTCGAACGGGTCGGCCTTCGCCTGCTCGATGGTCTCCAGCGGCACGAGGGGGCGGTTGGTGCGCAGGCGCGCCATCATCCGCAGCTGCGGCAGGGCGCGCTCCTCCGCTTCTTCGGCGGTGGGGGCGGCGACGACGTTCGCCGTGACGAAGGTGCGGGGGCCCTCGCCGGACTCGTTCGGGACGAACTGATCGCGGTACAGGTGCAGGGCCCGGTTGAGCCCCTCGCCGGCGAAGTGATTCGCGAACACGTACGGCAGGCCGAACGAGGCCGCGAGCTGCGCGGAGTAGTCGCTCGAACCGAGCAGCCAGACCTGCGGCATCCCGGATGCCGACGGCGTCGCCTTCACCTGGTATTCGGTGCCCGAGGTGAAGCGCACGGTCGCGCCCTCCGGCGAGGTCAGCGCCAGGATGTCGGTGACGTGGTCGGGGAAGCGCGAGACGTCACTGGTCGTCCCGGAGCGGTTCAGCAGCTGCGTGATGACCGGGTCGCTGCCGGGGGCGCGGCCGATGCCGAGGTCGATGCGTCCGGGGGCGAGGGCTTCGAGCGCCGCGAACTGCTCCGCGACGATGAGGGGCGAGTGGTTGGGCAGCATGACGCCGCCCGATCCGACGCGGATACGGCTGGTCCGCGCCGCGGCGGCGGCGATGAGGACCGGGGGAGTGGTGGATGCCACCGAGGGCATGTTGTGGTGCTCGGCGAACCAGTAGCGGCGGTAGCCGAGGCGGTCGGCGCGCTCGACGAGGTCGAGGGCCGCGCTCACCGCCTGGGAGCTGGTCTGCCCGTGTCGCACGGGCACGAGGTCGAGAACGGAGAGGGAGGGGATCGCGTCGTTCACCCCGACTGCAACCGCGGTGTCCCCGTGCGTATTCCTCTCGGCCAGGAGCGCAACCCCCGTGACCGATGACTGCCGGGGTTCCTATGGTGCCGCGCATGAGCGATGAGGAGACCGTGGTGCATACGGTGATGACCGTCGACGACGCGACGTTCTCGCTCTCGCCGGGACAGGACGTCGGCGATCTCGAACGTCGGATCGAGGCCGCCGTGCACGACGGGGGCCGGTTCGAGGGGTTCTCGGTGGTGGGGGACGGGGCGGTGCGCGCGCTCTTCACCGCCCATACCCGCGTGGTGCTGTGGGATGAGAAGGTCCCGGGCGATGCGTTCGTCGAGCCGCCGGGCCCGGACTGGTGCGACGGCTGAGGGCGTGGCATCCATCCCCAGGTTTCTCCCAGGAAAACGGCGTGACGAATCGCTGCCGGCCCGCGTCTCACCTATGACATCGCGGGACACACGGTCCCGGTACGACGGAAGGAAGCGCACATGGCTGAGAACACCATCACCACCGGCACCCCCACCACGAAGGACGGCGGCTCGACCGTCATCGTCGACGCCGTCGTCGCCAAGGTCGCCGGCATCGCCGCGGCCGAGGTCCCCGGCGTGCACGCCCTCGGTGGCGGCGCGGCCCGCGTCATCGGCAACATCCGCCAGGCCGTGGGGGCGAAGGACTACGCCCAGGGCGTGAGCGTCGAGGTCGGCGAGACCGAGGTCGCCGCCGACATCGCCATCCAGGTCGACTACCCCGAGCAGCTGCAGCGCGTGGCCGGCAACGTCCGCAAGGCCGTGCACGAGGCCATCACCGACCTCGTGGGCATGAAGGTCGCCGAGATCAACGTGACCGTGGTCGACGTCTACATCCCGGGCGACGACGACGAGGACACGGCCGACGAGGCGCGCGTCAACTGACATCCGTCGAAAGGGGCGTCACCGTGAGGTGGCGCCCCTTTCGCGTGCCCGGGCTCAGACTCGCTCGACCTCGTCACGGAAGTACCGGTCGGCCAGGCGCTGAACGGCGACCGGATCCCGTTGCGCGGCGATCTCGTCGAAGGCGCGACCCGCCTCGAGCTGATCGTCGACGAAGCGCGTGAGCACGGACGGCGGGGCACCGACCCCCAGCTCGCGGGTGCGGGATTTGAGCGCGATCAGCTCGATCGCGGCCTCCCTCGTCCGGGCGTCGACGTCGCCCTCCGCGAGGAGCGTCGGCAGATCCATCGGCGGGAGCGCCCGGTCGGGATGAGTGGCCAGCCACCGCAGCGCCGCCGCCGGGCGCAGCGCGTAGAAGAACTTCTTGAGGGTGGTGGCACCGGCTCGTTGCTGTTGCGCGACGTGCAGGTAGTGCCGTCCCACCGCGGCACGCTCGACCGTGCGCTCGGCGAGAGTCAGCAGGCGGTCCCGAAAGGCCGCGTCGCCCGTGTAGACGATCGGGGAACGCATCCATTCGAGCGCGGTGGCGTTGCCTTTCACGATCAGACGGACCGTTTTGGCGAGGTCCCACCCGTTCACGTCGAACGTCTCGTCGAGCGGCGTCTCGATCACGTCCCGCGCCGGCCACAGCGACAGATACGCGGCCCGCGGTCGGATGAACAAGAACCGGCAGTCGTAGTCGCTGTCGGGCGAGGGGAACCCCCACGCGCGGCTTCCGCTCTCGATGGCCCAGGGGATCCGTACGCCGTGGGCCTCGCCGACCGCGATCAGGCGGCGATCGATCTCGGCGACGACGGCGGGGTCGAGGGAGGCGGGGACGGCTCGCATCGTCCGACGATACCGAGCACGCCGACGCTCAGCCCCCGTGACGGACGTGGGAGTACGCGTCGAGCGCGCGCTTGCGCGTCTCCGCCAGGTCGACCATCGGCTCCGGCGGGTTGTCGCCGAGGTGCTCCGGCGCCCATTCCTTCACGTAGGCGTCCCGCGGGTCGAACTTCTTGCGCTGCGTCTCGGGATTGAACACGCGGAAGTAGGGTGCGGCATCCGCTCCGGATCCGGCGACCCACTGCCAGTTGAACGGGTTGCTCGCCGCGTCGGCGTCGACCAGGCAGTCCCAGAACCACTGCTCGCCGTGACGCCAGTCGATCAGCAGGTTCTTGATGAGGAAGGATGCCGTCACCATGCGCACCCGGTTGTGCATGACGCCGGTCTTCCACAGCTGCCGCATCCCGGCATCCACGACGGCGACGCCGGTCTCGCCCCGCTGCCACTTCTCGAGGTGGGCGCGATTGAGCCTCGGCCAGGGGAAGGCGTCGTACTCGCGACGCCAGTTCTTCGTCGCGATGTCCGGCGCGTGGAACGTCACGTGCCAGGCGAATTCGCGCCAGACGACCTCGGACAGGAAGCCCGCCGCGCTCTTCGCGTGCTGACCCGACCCCTTGTGCTCGAGGGTGTCGTGCCACACCTGATACGGGCTCAGCTCGCCCCAGCGCAGGCGGGGCGACAGGTTCGACGTCGCGCCACCGGCGAACTCGTCCCGGTAGGTCGAGTAGTCGCCGAGGTCGTCGTCGAGGAACTCCTTCAGGCGGGCCTTCGCGGCGGGCTCGCCGGGTTCCCACGTCTCACGCAGGCCGCCGGCCCAGTCGGGTTTCGTGGGCAGCAGGCCCCAGGACGACAGATCGTCCGAGTCGACGGATGCCGACATCCCGGGCACTTTGCGCGCCTCGGGCAGCGGGGGGCGCGGCGCGGGCAGCTTCTGCACGGCGCGTGAGAACGGGCTGTACACCCCGTAGGGCTTGTCGCTCTGCGTCCGCACGGTCCAGGGCTCGTAGAGCAGGTTCGCCGCGAACGAGGCCACGGTCAGCCCGTCATCGCGCAGCTTCTCTTTGATGGTGGCGTCGATCTCGCGCTCGACCCCGCCGTAGCGGCGGTTCCAGAAGACCGCGCCCGCGCCGATCTCGTCGGCGACGGCGGGGACGACCTCGGCCGCCTTCCCGCGTCGCAGCACGAGCGTCGATCCGCGCTCGTCGAGGCGCTCGCCGAGGGAGGTGAGCGAGCCGTTCAGCCACCACCGGGCGGCCCCGCCGATCTCGCGGACACCCTCGGACTCCTCGTCGAGCACGTACAGCGCGACGACGGGTTCGTCGCGGTCGAGCGCCGCACGCAGGGCCGGATTGTCGGTCAGGCGGAGGTCGTCACGGAACCACACGATCGAGGGCGAAGCCATCCCCCGACGGTATCGACCGCGGCATCCGGCCGTCCGGGCTTGACACCGCCCCGGCCTGCGCCGCCGCGGCCGGCCCTGCGGCGCCCACGCATCCGACGCGAGACCGCATCCGTTTCGCGAAACCGTGCCCGTCCGTCGACCAGTGCCTACGGTCTCGACGACGTCCTACGGTCTCGCGGCGACGTGCGCCGTCCGCCGTCCGCCGTCCGCCGCCGGACGTCAGATCGACGACGTGTCGTGACCCTTCGGCAGCGCCACGATGAGACCGCCGGCGATGATGCTGGTGTAGATGCGAGTGGCCTCGCCGAACTCGTCGCCGTCGAGCTCGATCGGCTGCGCCGGCGAGGTCGCGAGCTCGATGCCCGTGCCGCGCAGGTAGCGCACCGAGGAGTCCTTGCGGCGCTCGAGCACGCGACGACCGGCGCGGAACTTGCGCAGCACCGAGTTGTCCCACACGATCTTGCGCCACACGCCCAGCCAGCCCAGCACCCCGGTCGGCTGCAGGACGGCCACGTCGAGTCGGCCGTCGGCGATCGAGGCGTCGGGGATCAGGGCGACGCCGCCCTGCAGGGCGCCGCAGTTGGCGAAGAGCACGCTGTGCACCTTCGCCGAGTGCAGACGGTGACCGTTCAACTGGTACATCACGCGGAACGGCTTCGCGTTCACGAGGGAGCGGGCGGCGCCGTCGACGTACGCGACCCAGCCGACCTGCTTCTTGAGGTCGTCGCGCGTGTTCTGGATCATCGCCGCGTCCAGGCCCATGCCGGCCATGACCGAGAAGCCGTGCTCCTCGACCTGGCCGTCGACGCGGCGGATGCGGGCCAGCCCGGTGTCGATCGAATGCACGTCGCCCTCGAAGGTCGCGCGGATCATCGTGTCGGTGTCGTCGAGGGGCAGGTACAGGTTGCGGGCGAGCAGGTTGCCCGTGCCGCTGGGCAGGATCGTCAGCGGCACGCCCGTGGAGGTGAGCGCCTCGGCGACCGCGCGGACGGTGCCGTCGCCGCCCGCCACGAGCACGGCATCCACCTTCTCGTCGAGGGCGGCACGGGTGGCGTCGTCGCCCAGGTCGTCGACGGTCGTCTCGTAGAAGAGGGGCTCTGCCCAGTCCGCCGCGGCCGACAGCTCCGCGACCCGCGACCGCAGCGCCTCGGGGTCCACCTTCGTGGGGTTGTAGACCAGGGCGGCGCGCTTCTTCGACGTCGTCTCGGCGTCCATCGGCTTCTCGTCGCCCTCGGCATCGACGCGCTGCGTCTTGCCGGGGAGCTCCTCGGACGAGTCCGGGTCGATGTCCTCGGGCTGATGGATGACGTCGTCGGGCTCCGCGGCGTCCTTCGGGCGAGGGACGTCCTTGCGTGGGCGGTCCCCGGCGTCGTCGCCGAGGCGGGCGGCGTGGAAGTCGTCGTGCGATCCGTCCGCCGCGGCGGCGTCCGCCTTCACCTCGGCGGGGGCATCGGCGGGGACGGTTTCGGGGGACTCCGCGTCGTCACGCGGCACGTCAGGGGCGGCCATGGCATCCACCATAGGACCGGGCTCGTCCGCTACGCCGGTGCGGGGGCGGGCTTGACGAGCGGATGCCGCCGGCACAGGGGCGGCGCGTTCCTGCGTGCGGGCGGAAGAGGGGTGGGGAGGCGACCATAGGATGGACGCGTGATCGACCTGACTCTGCTGCGTGAAGATCCCGAGCTCGTGAAGCGCTCCCAGATCGCCCGCGGGGAGTCGCCGGATTCGGTGGACGACGCCCTCGCCGCCGACCGCGACCGCCGCGCCGCCATCACCGCCTTCGAAGAGCTCCGCGCGGCGCAGAACGCGCACGGCAAGCGCGTCGCCCAGGCGCCGAAGGACGAGAAGGCCGCGCTGGTCGCCGAGGCCAAGCAGCTCAGCGAGCAGGTCAAGGCCGCTCAGCACGCGGTGGCCGAGGCCGAGACCGCCGCCGACGCGGCGCTGTCGAGGATCGAGAACATCGTGCTCGAGGGCGTCCCGGCCGGCGGCGAGGCGGACTTCGTCACGCTGCGCACCCACGGTGAGATCCCGACCTACGACTTCACGCCGCGCGATCACCTCGAGATCGGCGAGCTGCTCGGTGCGATCGACATGGAGCGCGGCACGAAGGTCTCGGGCAGCCGCTTCTACTTCCTCACCGGAATCGGTGCGCGCCTCGAGCTCGCGCTCATGACCCTCGCCCTCGACCGGGCGCTGCAGGCCGGCTTCACCCCGATGATCCCGCCGACGCTCGTTCGTCCCGAGGTCATGCGGGGCACGGGGTTCCTCGGTCAGCACGCCGACGAGGTCTACCACCTCGACAAAGAGGACCTCTACCTCGTGGGCACCAGCGAGGTCCCCCTCGCCGGCTACCACATGGACGAGATCCTCGACCTGGAGCGCGGCGCGAAGCGCTACGCCGGGTGGTCGACCTGCTACCGCAGCGAGGCCGGCTCGTACGGAAAAGACACCCGCGGCATCATCCGCGTCCACCAATTCAACAAGCTCGAGATGTTCGTCTACACCGATCCCGCGGATGCCGAGGCCGAGCACGATCGTCTCGTCGCCATGCAGGAGGGCATGCTGCAGGACCTGGGCCTGTCGTACCGCGTGATCGACGTCGCCGCCGGCGATCTCGGTTCGAGCGCCGCGCGCAAGTTCGACATCGAGGCGTGGGTTCCCACGCAGGACGCCTACCGCGAGCTCACCAGCACCTCGAACTGCACGACCTACCAGGCGCGCCGCCTCGAAACGCGGTTCCGCCCGGCGGACGGGGGCAAGACGCAGCCGGTCGCGACGCTGAACGGCACCCTCGCCACGACGCGCTGGATCGTGGCCCTGCTCGAGACGCACCAGCGGGCCGATGGGTCGGTCACCGTGCCCCAGGTCCTGCGACCGTACCTGGGTGGGCTCGAGGTCATGGAGCCCATCGCGTGACCCGCGAGGCCGCCCTTCCCGGAACAGGTGACGTCGAGAGCGCGCCGAAGCAGGAGGCGGCCGACACGGTCGCCGCGTTGGCGGATGACAGCCCTCTCGGGCGCATGCTCATCGCCCTCGACATCGATGGGACCGTCCTGCTCGAGGACGACACCCTCAGCCCGGGTGTCGTCGAGGCGGTGGCCGGCGCTCACGCGGCGGGTCACGAGGTGATGCTCGCCACCGGGCGCAGCTGGGACAGCACCCACACGATCATGGACCGGCTCGGCATCCGTCCCGAATACGCGGTGTGCTCGAACGGGGCCATCGTGATGCGGCGTCAGGGCGACGGCGGCGAGTACGTGCGCGCCCTGACGCCGCATCACGATGGCCCCGTTCGAGCACACCGCGTATTCGGGACGGATGCCGAGCCGGTCCATGATCGTGTGGGTGCTGTCCCAGCTGCGCCCGGTGGCGAGCATCACCTC
>NZ_CAJYPF010000248.1 GCF_913776565.1 uncultured Microbacterium sp.
CCCGATTTTGCGTGCGCGTCATTCGTGGTGCATACTTGAACACGTTGCGACGCGGCCCCATCGTATAGCGGCCTAGTACGCCGCCCTCTCACGGCGGTAACGCGGGTTCGAATCCCGCTGGGGTCACCAACACGAGAAAGAGCCTCGACCGGATGGTCGGGGCTCTTTCTCGTTGCCGTCGGGATGCCGGGGCCGAGCCGCCGCGACGCGCGCGGCGCCGGGCGGGGTCGGTGCGCCCCGCCGAGCGACGCCATCGGGCGGCCGAGTCGGCCGCGCGGGCCCGCCCAGCGGTACCACCGCGCCGCCGCGCTCAGCCCTCGCGCGCGGCACGCCGACGGCGCAGGTACCGCCGGACGGCCCAGACGAGCGCGGCCACCACGCCGGCCACGACGATCCACGGCAGCAGGAAGCCGAGTCCGAACACAACGCCGTTCAGGGTCGCCACGAGCCCGTTCCACCCCGCCGACAGGCCGTCGCCGAAGCCCGCGGGATCCGCGGTGACGGACGCGGACCGCTCGGTGAACTGCACGCTCAGCGACGACAGGGCCACCTGCGACTCGATGCTCTGCAGCACTTGACGGTCGCTGTCCAGCTGCGCCTGACGGTCGGCGAGCGCCGACTCGGCCGTCACCAGGTCCGAGACGGATGCCGCCTGCGCCAGCAGTTGCGTCAGCCGGGCGACCGAGGCCTCACCGGCGGCCACGCGCGCCCGCAGGTCGACGGTCTGCTCGGTCACGTCGGAGCGGGTGACGCTCGTGGCCGTGACGTCGCCGATCTCGCCGAGGCCCTCCATGACCTGCGTGAGCGCCTCGGCGGGCACCCGGACCGTGACGAAACCCGAGCCGATCGCGGGAGCCGACGCGCCGTCGATCGGCATGACGACCGGGCCGCCGCCGATCTGAGACGACTCGACGTAGCCCCCCGCCGCGGTGGCCGCCGCGCTCACCGCGTCGATCGCGGCGCGGACGTCGTCCACCTCGACCGTGCTGGACCCGGTGGCCACGACGTCGCGCCCGGCGGTGGCGCTGGAGCCCGCGGTGCCGGATGCCGCCCCGGCCGCGGACCGCGAATCCGCCGCCCCCTCGGGGGCGATCGCCGCGTCGCCGGCGGACGGATCCGTCAGACCGCCGGCCTCGGTCGAGGTGCTCGACGCACTCGTGCCCGTGGCCGTGGTGAGCCACGGTCCCACGACACCGGCGACGAGCACCACCGCCGCGGTGGCGGCGACCCCGCCCCAGATGCCGCGGCGGCGGCGACGGGACCGCTCGCGCTCGTCGGCGATGCGCCCGAAGACGGCGGTCTCGATGGCATCCACCCGGTCGTGGGGGAGCGGGGGAAGGGTGGGGGTGGTCATGGGGTCTCCGTCTCCATCGCGGTGGCGCGCATCCGGGAGCGGATGCGGGAGAGGCGGTTGCGCACCGTGCCGTGCGACACGCCCAGCGAGGCGGCGGCGGCCTCGTAGCCGTATCCCTCCGCCGCGCACAGCCGGAAGATCTCGCGATCCAGGTCGCTCAGCCGCTCGACCGCGGCGAGGATCGCCGCCACCGTCTGCGCCTGCACCACCTGCGCCTCCACGTCGACGACCGCGGGGATCTGATCGTCGAGGGCGGCGTGCGAGCCGTGCCGCCGCCGCGCGCGCAGGCGGTTCTGCGCCTGCAGTCGGCACACGGTGGCGAGCCACGGCAGCAGCGAATCGCCCTCGAGCCGGAGCGACGCGATCTTGCGCCAGGCCACGACGAAGGTCTCCTGCGTGACGTCCTCGGCGTCGGCGGCGTCGCCCACCAGTCCGAACGCCACCCAGTACACCGGGCGGACGTAGGCGCGGTACAGCGTGCGGAACGCGGCCTCGGACCCACCGGCGGCGCGCGCGACCAGCGCCCTGTCGTCGATCACGTCGTCGATCATCGGCATCCGTTCGGTGTGGGGCGAAGCCCTGCGAGCACTCTCTCACTGAGAAGTGTCCGGCGGGGGCGGATCGTCTCACGAAAGCCGCGCAATGAGCACTACGCGCACAAACCCGTGCCCGCCGCGGGCGGGCGGATAAACTCGAGCGTTTCCCCGACGAAAGGCCCCGCGATGGAGCTGCAGCTCGACCCGCTCTTCCAGACCATCACGCTGGTGGTGCTCGTCGTGATCCTGATCGCCGATCTGCTGATCATCCTCAAGCGGCCGCACATCCCCGCCCCCAAGGAGTCGACGCTGTGGGTGGTGTTCTACGTCACGCTCGCGCTGATCTTCGCGGGGGTGCTGTGGATCGTGGCCGGGGGAGAGGTGGCGGGGCAGTTCGTCGCCGGCTGGCTGACCGAATACAGCCTGTCGATAGACAACCTCTTCGTCTTCGTGCTGATCATGGGACAGTTCGCCGTGCCGCGCCGCTACCAGCAGGAGGTGCTGATGGTGGGCATCATCATCGCGCTCGTCCTGCGCGGCGCGTTCATCCTGGTCGGGGCGACCATCATCGAGAACTTCAGCCCGATCTTCTACCTGTTCGGTCTGTTCCTCATCTACACCGCGATCCGCCAGGCGTTCCCCGGCGACGATGACGACGACGCGCAGAAAGAGAACCTCATCGTGCGCACGCTCCGTCGCGTGCTGCCCATGAGCGACTCTTACGACGGCAAGAAGGTCATCACGCGGGTGAACGGCAAGAAGCTGTTCACGCCCATGATCATCGTCTTCGTGGCGATCGGTGTGACCGACCTGCTGTTCGCGATCGACTCGATCCCCGCGATCTTCGGCATCACGCAGAGCCCGTTCATCGTCTTCACGGCCAACCTGTTCGCGCTGATGGGCCTGCGCCAGCTGTACTTCCTGCTCGGCGACCTGCTGGACCGCCTCAAGTACCTGCACTTCGGGATCGCGTTCATCCTCGCTTTCATCGGCGTCAAGCTCATCTTGCACGCGATGCACGTCAACGAGCTGCCGTTCATCAACGGCGGCGAGCCCATCGAGTGCAGGATGAGCTTCACGCCGATGAAGGCGAGGATGAAGGCGATCCCGAAGTGCAGGTACTTGAGGCGGTCCAGCAGGTCGCCGAGCAGGAAGTACAGCTGGCGCAGGCCCATCAGCGCGAACAGGTTAGCCGTGA
>NZ_CAJYPF010000249.1 GCF_913776565.1 uncultured Microbacterium sp.
GTGCGGCCGTGGCCGGTCGAAACGGCTTCTGCGGTGTAGAGGACGTCCATGGGGTTCCTTTCTGGGGACGGTCGGTGGGGGCGGGGCGTCATGCCTGGCGGCGAGGGGCTCCGACGGCGTCGAGGACGGTGTCGGGGTGATCGCGCAGGCTCTTCATCGCCTCGGTCAGCTGGTGCAGCGCATCGATCAGCTCGCGGGCGCTGTCGGCATCCGTCAATCCCGCTCCCGCCGCGATGCAGCGGGGGACGTGCGTCAGCTCGTCGCGCAGGGCGGCACCGTGCTCTGTCACCGCGACGGTGACGATGCGTTCGTCGTCACCGCCGCGGGTGCGGGTGACGTAGCCGGCGGCCTCCATGCGCGCGAGCATCGGCGACAGGGTGCCGGAGTCGAGCTGCAGCGCCTCGCCCAGGCCGCTGACCGTCTGCGGCCCGTCATTCCACAGTGTCACGAGCGCGATGTACTGCGGGTACGTGAGGTTCCACGGTTCGAGCAGGACGCGGTAGGCCTGGGTGGTCGTGCGGTTCGCGGCGTAGAGGGCGAAGCACACGAGCGAGTCGACGGCGGGCATGTCAGAACTATTGCACACAACTGAGTTGTGCACAATCTTGTTACGCGAGCTGAGTGCTCTCGCGGGATGTCAAGCCCTGCCCTCGGCTCGCGAGGACGGCGAGCATGGTCGCATGATCAGCCGGAGCGACGCGAGCGCCACGGGACCCGCGGGATTCCTTCCCGACGGCGACCGCGATCTGCTCGCCATCAACGGGCACCACTTCGACCTCGGTGACGGCATCGCGCCGCTCGGGGGAGACGTCGCCTGAGGCCCGCCACCCGCTGCGCGGAGGACCGGGTCAGTTTCGCGCGTCCGCGTTCTCGTCGTTCTCGTCCAGGGGATGCCGGGTCACCAGAAGTTCGGCGACGCGCCGACGGTCCACGGCGCTGACCTGCAGGGTCGCACCGTCCACCTCGACGGTGTCGCCCACGCGCGCCAAGCGGCCCAGGCGCTCGACGACGAATCCCGCGACGGTGTCCGACGCGCCGCGGGGGAGGGCGACCCCCGTGGCCTCTTCGAAGTCCTGGAGGTTGAGTCGGCCCTCCACCGTTCCGTGCTCGCCCTCGGCGAGCGGCTGCTCCGCGTCGGTGTCGTACTCGTCGAAGATCTCGCCGACGACTTCTTCGACGAGGTCCTCCAGCGTGACGATGCCGTCGGTGCCGCCGTATTCGTCGACCACGACGGCGATGTGGCTGCCCTCCGCGCGCATCGCGGTGAGCGTCGGCAGGACGCGAGCGGTGGACGGGATGTAGCGGATCTCGCGCATGACCGCGGTCAGCGACCGCGCGGTGTCGTCGTACAGGTCGCGCACGTGGACGAACCCGATCACGTCGTCGATCGTCTGCTCGGCCACCGGGTATCGCGAGAACGGCAGGTCGCGCACGCGCTCGCGGGCCTCGGCGATCGTGCCGGCGGCATCCAGGGTCACGACCTCGGGCCGGGGGCGCATGACCTCGCTGACGTGACGGTCGCGCAGGGACAGCACGTCGTCCAGGATGCGGCGCTCGTCGGCGGGGAGGCCTTCGTGGCTCGAGACGATGTCGCGGAGCTCCTCTTCGGTGAGTTCCTCGCCTGTTTTGTTCGGATCACCACCGAGCAGGCGCACCAGCACGTTGGTCGAGATCGACAGCAGCCAGATGACGGGCCGCATGAGGGTCGCGAAACCGTTCAGGACCGGAGCGACGCCGTAGGCGAAGGCGGCGTTGCGCTGGATCGCGAGACGCTTGGGCACGAGTTCGCCCAGCACGAGCGACAGATAGGCGATCACCAGGGTGAGGGCGATGGTGGCGACGGTCGCCGCTGCGGCCGCATCGAGGCCGAGCCCGGTGAACAGGGGGGCGACCGAGGGGGCGATGGAGGAGGCGCCGTAGGCGGCCGAGGCGAAACCCGCGACCGTGACGCCGATCTGCACGGCGGAGAGGAACGTGTTGGGGTTGCGCGCGAGGTCGGCCACCTTGCGGCCGCGCTTGCCACGCGCGGCGAGGGCGTTGACCTGGCTCTCGCGAAGGGTGACCAGCGCCATCTCGGTGGCGGCGAACACCCCGCCGATGAGCACGAATACGACGACCAGGACGATGTTCAGGGCGAGGTCGTTCATCGACGGGCCCCCGTCGTGGTGCCACGCACGCCCGGGGTCACCCGGGCGCGTGCATGATGACCGCCGGTGGAACGCGCTGCATTCATGCGCCGAGTGTAGTGAGCGCGATCCGACGGGCGGCGGCGGGGCGCGGGGCTTGCGCGGCGATGCGGATTCTGCCCGTTCAGCGGATCGAACCGTCGGACCCGGAGACGCGGACGGTGCCGTCGCCTTCGAAATCGATCTTCCATACGGCGCTGCCGTTCTCGCGCTCGAGCGAGGCGCCCTCGATCCGGTCGTCGCCGGGGTTCTGCGCCGCCGCGATACGGAGGGCATCGGCGAGAGTCGTCGTCGCCGCCTCGAGCGCGCGACGATCGTCGGCGTCGATCCCGTCTCCATCGTCCTCGGAGGAGGCGACGGTCGATCCGTCGGCACTCACCCGGACGTCGACCTCCCGGTCGCCGACCGCGACGTGGATCTCCCATCGTCCGTCGTCCACGTCGAGCTCGAACCCGCGGCCCCCCGCGGCGGACTCGGCGGTCGTGACGGCGCGGACGCCCTCGCGATCCGTGAACCCGCCGTCCCCGGCGGACGGGGCGCAGGCGCTGACGACGAGCGTCGCGGCGGCGAGGAGGGCGACGGCGGGGATGCGGGTCGGTGCCATGGCGCGAGGCTACCGAGCGTCGCCCTCTCGTCCGGAACCGTTGCGCCCGGGGGCGCTCGTGTGCTGGCGGGCTTCCGTCGCGCGCCGTTATCAATCCGAGACCGTTCCGTCAACCGAGGGTCGTCGTCCAGGAAGAGCGCGAACCATCTGTGCCATGAGCGAGATCACCGCACACCACGGACTCCTGACCGACATCGATCTGCACGTCGACGACACCGGCGGCAACGGTCGCCCGGTCGTCCTGATCCACGGCTGGCCCCTTTCGGGCGAGTCCTGGGCGCACCAGGTCCCGGCCCTCGAGGCGGCCGGCCACCGTGTCATCACGTACGACCGACGCGGTTTCGGGCGCAGCGACAAGCCGCGCACCGGGTACGACTACGACACCTTCGCCGACGACCTCCAGGCGGTGCTCGAGACGCTCGACCTGCGCGAGGCGACCCTCGTCGGCTTCTCGATGGGCGGCGGAGAGGTCGCGCGCTACCTCACCCGTCACGGCAGCGACCGCGTCCACAGCGTCGTCTTCGCCGCCGCGGTCCCGCCCTACCTGGCTCAGACCGAGGACAACCCCGACGGTCCGCTCGACGACGCGACCGCCGACGGCATGAAGCAGGGGCTGAAGGACGACGAGAAGTCGTTCTACCACCAGTTCACCACCGACTTCTTCTCGGTGAACGGCTCGCTGGCCGTCCCGCAGGAGGAGCAGGCCGAGGCGGAGCGTCTGGCCAACCAGGCCGACCACCACGCGGCGCTGAAGGCCATGGAGGCGTTCGCAACGACCGACTTCCGCGAGGACCTGCCGCACGTGACCGTGCCGGCGCTGATCATCCACGGCGACAGCGACTCGACCGTGCCCTTCGAGGGGTCGGGCAAGCGCACGCACGAGGCGATCGCCGGCAGTGAGCTGCACGTCGTCGCGGGTGCGCCCCACGGCGTGAACGTCAGCCACGCCGACGAGTTCAACCGCGTCCTGATCGACTTCCTGAAGCGCTGAGCCTGCCCGGCCGGGGGCGGCTGGTCCGTCCCCCGGTCAGGTCGGCAGATCGGCCGTCCGGCGTCCGCACTCTCGCCCGCAACCGCGGTGGACGCACGGCCCGCGAATGCCCCGTCCCTGCGACGGGGCATTCGTGCGTTCGCTCTCACCTCGCGGGTGAGTCGCCGGGCGAAGGGACGGACAGGATGCCGCTGCCCGCCCGGCGCGACCGATTCACGGGACGATCGTCGCTCTAGCCTGCGTCCGTGTCCACCCCCGTCCGGCATTCCTCGTCCCGAAGGGCGGCTCGGCAGCGGACGTGGGTCGCGGACGGCGTCGTCGTCGAGGGCTGGGGTGGCGAGCTGCTGGGATGGGCGCTGGCGGGCCTGGGCCTGTCGATCGTCGTCGTCCACGTCATCCCCGATGTCCTGCCGACTCCGACGGCGCCGGCGGCGACCCAGTCGCTCGTCTGGCTCGCCCTCGCCGTGCCGGTGCTCCTCGGGCTGCGGCGGGAGCGACCGCGGGGCCTGCTCGCGGTCCGGTCGATCGACGTGGCCGCCGGTCTGCTCCTCGGCATCCTGCTGCGGCTGGCCGACGGTGCGATCGAGGGGATCGGCGGCGTCCCCGCCGCCTGGCCGGCGTTGGTCACGAGCGACGGGGCGCTCCCCGGCGACTTCTGGGCGCAGGCCGCCGCTGGAACGCTGGTGACGCCCGTCGTGGAGGAGCTGTTCTTCCGCGGGGTCGTGCTCGTCGGCCTGGTGCTCGTGTTGCGGCCGCTCGCCGGCCCGCGCCCCGCGGCCGTCGCTGCGGTCGCCGCGTCCGCGACCCTCTTCGCGGTGGCCCACGCGCTCGCCGCTGCCCGGAGCGGAGCGGATCTGCTGACGCTGGCTCTGCTCGGTCTGGTCGCCGGTGTCCTCACGATGTCGACGGGCCGCATCGCCCCGGCCGTGGTGATGCACCTCGTGTTCAACGCCACGGGATTCGCACTTCTCGTCGTCGGCACCCTGCTCGCGTGAGGACCCGGGCGCGTTTGGCGTTGGCATCCGGATGCCGTAGTCTTGCTCTTTGGTGCCCGCCTCTCTGCGAGCGGGTCGCCCGAACGTGAGCCCTCCACCGGCCCTGTTCTCCCGGCTTCGACGGGGCAACGGACCACCGGAGCGGGATTCACGAACTCCTCCGTTCGATCAAGAAAGCAGCACTACTGTGACGCGCACTTTCACCCCCAAGGCCGCTGAGGTCACGCGCGAGTGGGTCGTTATCGACGCCACCGACGTCGTCCTCGGCCGTCTCGCCTCGCACGCGGCGGTCCTCCTCCGCGGCAAGCACAAGGCCACCTTCGCCAACCACATCGACTCCGGCGACTTCGTCATCGTGATCAACGCCGAAAAGGTGGCGCTCACGGGTCAGAAGCTCTCGCAGAAGAAGGCGTACCGCCACTCGGGCTTCCCGGGCGGCCTCAAGTCCGTCACCTACGACGAACTCCTCGAGAAGAACCCCGTCCGCGCGGTCGAGAAGGCCATCCGCGGCATGCTGCCCAAGAACAGCCTCGGTGCGGCGCAGCTCAAGAAGCTCAAGGTCTACCGCGGCGCCGAGCACCCCCACGGTGCCCAGCAGCCCACGGCATACACCTTCGACCAGGTCGCCCAGTAAGCGCCGCCGGATAAGGACGAAACAGTGTCGAACATCGACTCCAGCAACTACAGCACCGAGACGCCGGCCGAGCAGTCCGCCGTCGCCACCGAGCGCCCCGTGCTCTCGGTTCCCGGCGCAGCCGTGGGCCGTCGCAAGCAGGCCATCGCCCGCGTGCGTCTCGTCCCGGGCTCGGGCACGATCACGGTCAACGGCCGCACGATCGAGGACTACTTCCCCAACAAGCTGCACCAGCAGCTGATCAACGACCCGTTCACGGTCCTCGAGCTCGCCGGCTCGTACGACGTGATCGCGCGTATCTCCGGTGGTGGCCCCTCGGGTCAGGCCGGTGCGCTGCGCCTGGGCATCGCTCGCGCGCTCAACGAGATCGACGCCGAGAACAACCGCCCGACCCTGAAGAAGGCCGGCTTCCTCTCGCGTGACGCTCGCGTCAAGGAGCGCAAGAAGGCCGGTCTCAAGAAGGCCCGCAAGGCGCCTCAGTACTCCAAGCGCTGAGTTCGAACCTCCGTATGCCTCTTTTCGGCACGGACGGGGTGCGGGGGCTGGCCAACGGCCTCCTCACCGCCGAACTCGCGCTGCACCTGGCCCAGGCGACTGCTGTCGTCCTGGGCCAGGGCCGTTCTGCGGAGGCGCGCAAGGCGGAGGGTCGTCGACTGACGGCCGTCGTCGCGCGCGACCCGCGTGTGTCGGGAGAGTTCCTCGCCGCCGCGGTGGCCGCAGGACTCGCCTCCTCCGGCGTCGACGTCCTCGACGCGGGAGTGATCCCGACCCCCGCCACCGCCTTCCTGATCGCCGACCACGACGCCGACTTCGGCGTGATGGTGTCGGCGTCGCACAACCCCGCTCCCGACAACGGCATCAAGATCTTCGCCCGCGGCGGGACCAAGCTTCCCGACGTGGTCGAGCAGCGCATCGAGAGCGCCCTCGAGGGCCAGCGCCTGCAGCCCACGGGCGCCGGCGTCGGACGCATCCGCCGCTTCGCCGACGCCGAGGACCGGTACGTCCTGCACCTCTTGGGGTCGCTGCCGCACCGGCTCGACGGCATCCACGTGGTCCTGGACTGCGCGCACGGCGCGGCCGCCGGGGTCTCGCCCGAGACGTTCCGCGACGCCGGCGCCCAGGTGACGGTCATCGGCGCCGAACCCGACGGACTCAACATCAACGACGGGGTGGGGTCGACGCACCTCGACGTCCTGGCCGAGGCGGTCGTCCGTCTCGGTGCCGACGTCGGCATCGCGCACGACGGCGACGCCGACCGGTGCCTCGCGGTCGATGCGGACGGGAACGTCGTGGACGGCGATCAGATCATGGCGATCCTCGCCGTCGCGATGAAGGAGCGCGGCGCGCTCGCGGACGACACGCTCGTGGCGACGGTGATGAGCAACCTCGGTCTGCACCGCGCGATGCAGACCCACGGCATCCGTGTCCTTCAGACCGCCGTCGGCGACCGCTACGTCCTCGAGGCGATGAACGAGGGCGGGTACTCGCTGGGTGGCGAGCAGTCCGGTCACGTGATCATGAGCGAGTTCGCCACGACCGGCGACGGCCTGCTGACGGGACTGCACCTGGTGGCCGAGATGGCCCGGCAGGAGAAGACCCTCGCCGAACTCGCGTCCATCATGACCGTCTACCCGCAGGTTCTCGTGAACGTGCGCGGCGTCGACCGCGACGGCGTCGCGGACGCGGGCGTGCAGGAGGCCGTGGCCGCCTCGACCGCCGCCCTCGGCGACTCCGGCCGGGTGCTGCTGCGCGCGTCGGGGACCGAGCCGCTCGTGCGCGTCATGGTCGAGGCCGCCGACGAGCACACGGCGCGCACGCACGCCGACACGCTCGCCGCGGTGGTGCGCGACCGCCTGGCCCTGTAAGCACGACGTCGCCCGATGGGCTCAGCGACCTCCGTTCCGGCGGGGCGCTGGGCCCGTCGTCGTCAGTACTCGAGCGACTCGATGTAGCGCAGCAGCACGCCCTCGCGCAGGGCCCAGGGTGAGACCTCGAGCTCCTCGACCTCCATCGCCTTCATCGCGCGTTCGACCACCACGGCCGCCGCGACGATCTGGAACGTGCGGTCGGCGGTGATGCCGGGCAGTGCTTCGCGCGCATCGGCCGGGATCCGTGCGAGGCGCGGGATCCAGTCCTTCAACTCGCGACGCGGCAGCACCATGCGGTCGATGCCGGACCAGCCCGGCACCGGGTACCCGGCCAGCTTCGCGAGCGAGCGGATGGCCTTGGACGACCCGATCACGTGGTCGGGGCGGGGGAGGGCTGAGAAGCGCTCGGCCACGGGGGCGAGGACGGATGCCGCGTGCCGGCGCAGCGCATCGATCTCGTCCTCGGCAGGGGGATCGTGCGGCAGGAACCGCACCGTGGACCGTCCCGCGCCGAGGGGGACGGACTCGGCCAGATCGGGCAGCTCGTCCGCCCCGCCGGCGATCTCGAGCGAGCCGCCGCCGATGTCGAACAGCAGGATCTGCCCCGCCGACCAGCCGAACCATCGGCGGACCGCCAGGTAGGTCAGCCGCGCCTCGGTCTCGCCTCCGAGCACCTGCAGCGGCTGACCCAGCGTCTGTTCGATGAGGGCGATGACCGCCTCGCCGTTCGTGGCCTCGCGCACGGCCGAGGTCGCGGTGGCGAGCAGTTCGTCGACCCCCTCGGCGCGGGCGCGGTCGCGGGCAGCGGTGACGGCATCCACGAGTCCGCGCACTCCCTCGCGGGAGATCGACCCGTCCGGTTCGAGGTAGCGCATGAGGCGCAGGACCGACCGGTGCGAGCTCGTCGCCGTGGGGCGCCCGCCCGCGCGGGCGTTCGCGACCAGCAGGTGGACGGTGTTCGAGCCGATGTCGAGGACTCCCAGGCGCACGCTCCGAGCGTAGCGAAAGGCGCGGCGGCGGGGCGGTCCGGGCCCCGCGGGTAGCATGAGCGGGTGTCCGCCGCCGAGACAGCCGTTCCTGCACCGTCGCTGAGCCCCTACCGCCAGATCGGCCGCGACGACTGGGCCCGCCTCGCCGGGGGGATCCAGCAGCCTCTCACCGAGAACGAGATCGTGCAGCTGCGCGGGATCGGCGACCGCCTCGATCCGCGCGAGGTCGCGGAGGTCTACCTGCCCCTCAGTCGGCTGCTCAGTCTCTACGCGCGGGCGACGCGCCGCCTGGGCGCCGATACGAGCGCGTTCCTGGGCGAACAGGATGCCACGACTCCCTTCGTCATCGGGGTCGCCGGGTCCGTGGCGGTGGGCAAGTCCACCATCGCGCGCCTGCTGCGCGAGCTGATGAGCCGCTGGCCGGACACCCCGCGGGTCGAGCTGGTGACCACCGACGGGTTCCTGTACCCCAACGCCGAGCTGGAGCGGCGGGGACTCATGGAGCGCAAGGGCTTCCCCGAGTCGTACGACCGTCGGGCGCTCGTGGAGTTCCTCAGCACGGTCAAATCGGGCGCCGACGAGGCGCGCGCTCCGTTCTACTCCCACGTGCGGTACGACATCATCCCCGATGCCCACGTCACCGTGCACCGGCCGGACGTCGTGATCGTCGAGGGGCTGAACGTGCTGCAAACGCCGCCGTCGCCGAACGAGGTCGCGGTGAGCGACCTGTTCGACTTCTCGATCTACGTCGATGCCGACGCGGCGCACATCGAGCGCTGGTACGTCGACCGCTTCCTCGCGCTGCGCGACAACGCGTTCACCAACCCGACGTCGTTCTTCCGCGTGTTCGCCGACATCAGCGACCAAGAAGCGGTGGAGCGGGCCCTGGGGTACTGGCGCGAGATCAACCTGCCGAACCTCGAGGAGAACGTGCTGCCGACCCGGCACCGCGCCAAGCTGGTGCTGCAGAAGGGCGCCGACCACACGGTCGAGTCGGTGCTGCTGCGCAAGCTCTGAGCTTCGCACGCGACGCGCGGCCCACGGCGTTCCGCCCGTCCCCTGCGCCCGTCGCAGGACGTTCAGCCCCGCCACGTAGACTCGACGACTATGTGCGGAATCATCGGTTACGTGGGTCCTCGGCAGAGCCAGGACATCCTTCTCGCGGGGCTGTCGCGTCTGGAATACCGCGGTTACGACTCCGCGGGGATCGCCGTGATCGACGGCGACGGCGAGCTCGGTATGCGCAAGCGCGCGGGCAAGCTCGCGGTCCTGCGTGACGACCTCGAGGCCTCGCCGATGCCGAACGGCACGACCGGGATCGGTCACACCCGATGGGCGACGCACGGCGGCCCGACCGACGCCAACGCGCACCCGCACCTGGCCGACGACGACAAGCTCGCCGTCATCCACAACGGCATCATCGAGAACTTCGCCGAACTCAAGAGCGAGCTCGTGGGAGAGGGCGTGGCCTTCCGCAGCGAGACCGACACCGAGGTCGCCGCGGCGATGATCGGTCGCGAGTACGCCCGCACGGGCGACCTGGTCGCGGCCTTCCGCGCCGTCGTGTCGCGGCTCGAGGGGGCGTACACGCTCCTCGCGATGCACCAGGACCACCCGGGCCTGGTCGTCGGCGCCCGCCGCAACTCGCCGCTGGTGATCGGCCTGGGCGAGGGGGAGAACTTCCTGGGCTCCGACGTCGCCGCGTTCGTCGAGCACACCCGCAACGCCCTCGCGATCGGCCAGGACGAGATCGTCGCGATCACGCCCGACGGCGTCGAGGTCACGGACTTCTCGGGCGCTCCCGTCGAGGTCGAGGCGTTCGAGGTGACCTGGGACGCCTCGGCGGCCGAGAAGGGCGGATGGTCGTCCTTCATGGCCAAGGAGGTGTCGGAGGAGCCCGAGGCCGTCGCCAACACCATCCGCGGCCGCATCCACGAGGGGCGCGTCGAGATCCCCGAGCTCGACGGCATGGACGACTTCCTCGCCGACATCGACCGCATCCTGGTGATCGCGTGCGGGACGGCGGCGTACGCCGGCATGGTGGGCAAGTACGCCCTCGAGACGTGGACGCGTGTGCCCGTCGACGTCGAGCTCGCCCACGAGTTCCGCTACCGCGACCCCGTGCTCACCGCGCGCACCCTGGTCGTGTCGATCAGCCAGTCCGGCGAGACCATGGACACCCTCATGGCCGTCAAGTACGCCCGCTCCCGCGGCGCGAAGACCCTGTCGATCTGCAACACGCAGGGCGCCACGATCCCGCGCGAGTCCGACGCGATCGTCTACACGCACGCCGGCCCCGAGGTCGCCGTGGCCTCGACGAAGGCGTTCGTGGCGCAGATCACCGCGCTGTACCTGCTCGCCCTGCACGTGGGTCGCGTCCGCGGCGCCGTCGACCCGGTCGTCGCCGTCGAGGCCGTGACCGAGCTCGAGGCCGTGCCCGGCAAGATCGCCCGCGTGCTCGAGACCGAGCAGTCGCGGATCGCGCAGCTCGCGCACTGGATGGCCGACACCCGTTCGGTGCTGTTCCTCGGCCGCAACGTCGGGTACCCCATCGCGCTCGAGGGGGCGCTGAAGCTCAAGGAGCTGGCGTACATCCACGCCGAGGGCTTCGCCGCCGGGGAGCTCAAGCACGGCCCCATCGCGCTGATCGAGCCCGGTCAGCCGGTGTTCGTCGTCGTGCCGAGCCCGCGCGGCTCGGGCGAGATGCACAAGAAGGTCGTCTCGAACATCGAGGAGATCCGCGCCCGCGGCGCCCGCGTGATCGCGATCGCCGAAGAGGGCGACGTCGCCGTCCTCCCCGCCGCCGACGAGGTGCTGCGCATCCCGCTGGCCGCGCCCCTGTTCGAGCCGCTGCTGGCCGTCGTGCCGCTGCACATCTTCGCGATGGGCCTGGCCGAGGCGAAGGGTCTCGACGTCGACCAGCCGCGCAACCTCGCGAAGTCGGTGACGGTCGAGTAAGCGCCCGCCGCTTCCCACGGGGTCGGATGCCACGGCATCCGGCCCCGTCGTCGTCCACGGCGCGGGCCGTCGATGTCCGCGGGCACCGGCAGAATGGAGAGGATGCCGGAGGAGGGCCCATGATCGTCGGAATCGGCGTCGACCTGGTCGACGTTCCGCGGTTCGCGCAGCACCTCGCTCGCACGCCGCGCCTGCTGCCGCGGCTGTTCGCCCCGGGGGAGCGGGTGCTCACGCCGCGCTCGCTCGCCGCCCGCTACGCGGCGAAAGAAGCGCTCATCAAGGCCCTGGGCGGGTCGGACGGCGTGTACTGGACCGACATCGAGGTCACCTCCGAACCCTCGGGCCGGCCCGTCTTCGCGCTGAGCGGCGAGACCGCGACGACGGTGGCCGCGCGCGGCATCACCGCTCTGCACCTGTCGATGTCGCACGATGCGGGTCTGGCCACGGCGTACGTGATCGCCGAGGCGCAGGTGCCGGCGGCATCCGTCCCGATCCGAGAGGAGTCCGCATGAGGATGGCATCCGGAGTGCTGCGCGAGGCGATCGTCGACGTCGACGCGATCGCCGAGAACGTCCGACACCTTCGCCGTCTGACCGCGTCCGAGGTCATCGCCGTCGTCAAGGCCGACGGCTACGGGCACGGGGCTCATCGCGCTGCGGTCGCCGCGCTGCGGGGCGGGGCCGCGCGCATCGGTGTGTCGGACATCGACGAGGCCCTCGCGCTGCGACGTCAGGGCATCCGGGCGCCGCTGTTCGCCTGGCTGCACGCCCCGGGCGTCTCGTTCGCCGAGGCCGTGCACCACGACATCGAGCTCGGCATCTCGGACCTCGACCAGTTGCTGCGCGCCGGAGCCGCCGCCGGCGATCGACCCGCCGCGGTGCACCTCAAGATCGAGACGGGGCTCTCGCGCAACGGCATCGCGCCCGCCGACTGGCGCCAGGTGTTCTCGGAGGCGGCGCGGCTCGAGCGCATCGGGCGGGTGCGCGTGGTCGGGCTGTTCTCGCACCTGTCCAACACGAGCCCCGACGACGACCGCGCGGCTCTCGCGCGCTTCGAGGAGGGGGTCGTCATCGCCGCCTCCGCCGGAGTGAACCCGCCGCTGCGTCACATCGCCGCCACGAACGCCGCGATCGCCCTGCCCGAGGCGCGCCTGGGCTGCGTGCGCATCGGCATCGGGCTGTACGGCGTCTCACCCTTCGACGACCGCTCCGCCGCCGACCTGGGCCTGCGGCCGGCGATGACCCTCCGTGGTGCCGTCGCCGCCGTGCGTCGCGTACCGGCCGGGACGGGGGTGTCGTACGGCTACGACTACCGCACGGCCCGTGACACGACGCTCGCGCTCATCCCCCTGGGCTACGCCGACGGCGTGCCCCGGCAGGCGTCGGGGCGCGGCCCGGTGTCGATCGACGGCCGCCGCTTCACGGTCGCGGGTCGCATCGCGATGGACCAGTTCGTCGTCGACGTGGGCGATCATCCCGTCGCGGTGGGCGATGAGGCCGTCCTCTTCGGCGACCCGACGCTGGGCGTGCCGTCGGCACGCGAGTGGGCGGATGCCGCCGACACCATCGACTACGAGATCGTCACGCGCGTGGGTGCGCGCGTGCCCCGACGAGAGGGGGGAGCATGAGCGTTCCCGACGACCTGCTCGGTGAGCGCGTCATCGACGGGCCGGCAGACATGGAAGAACTCGGTCGCGTGATCGGCGCGGCCCTGGCGCCCGGCGACGTGGTGGTGCTGACCGGACCGCTCGGCGCCGGCAAGACGACGCTGACCCGCGGGATCGGTGAGGGACTCGGCATCCGCGGGCCCGTCCAGAGCCCCACGTTCGTCATCGCGCGCACGCACCCCTCGCTCGTCGGAGGGACGCCCCTCGTCCACGTCGACGCGTACCGCCTCGGCGCGGCCGTCGAGCTGGACGACCTCGACATCGACGTCGCCGGGTCGGCGGTCATCGTCGAGTGGGGGCGGGGCGTCGCCGAGCACCTCGCCGACAGCTGGTGGGAGGTCGAGATCTCCCGTCAGACCGGGGGGCGCGGAGTCGACAACGCGTGCGGTGAGATCGCGGTGCACACCGTCGAACTCGACGCCGACGCCCCGCGCACGGTCACGATCTCGCGTCGTCCCTGAACCGACGACCGGTGCGCGGGCGGGTCCGGGCGTCCTGCCCCGCCCGCCCCGGGGCGCGATCGGCGGCCCACACCTCGCGCAGCGCACGCAGGGTCTGCTCGGGCTGTTCGACGTGGGCGAAGTGCCCGCTGTCGGCCAGCACCCGGTCGTCGTAGTCGCGCATCAGGCGCGCCCACTCCCGCGCGTCGCGGGTCGCCACGAAGACGTCGTGCTCTCCGCGCACAGAGCGCACCGGGCAGGCGATGCGGCGCCAGACACCGTCGTCGTGGGAGCGCGACGCCCTCGCCGCGGCGAGGAAGGACGAGGGACGGATCTCGTCGGCGAGCGCGTCGGTCACCGCGCGGTCGACGCCGTCGGGGTGGCGGAACAGGGGGCGCGCGAGCGCGTGCAACGCCCCCGTGCGCCGCAGCGCCCGCAGCAGCGGCCGGGCCGCGGGGCCGAGCACCTGCAGGATGCGCATCGCCCCGACCATCCCCGCCAGCCACGGCAGGCGCAGACCGCCGGACACCGGGCGTCGGGTGACCGCGCGCGCCCCGGCTCCGCTGGGAGAGACGACGCCGACGGCCACGGTCTCGCGGGGGAACCGCGCCGCGACATCGAGGGCGATCACTCCGCCGAGGGAATGGCCCACGATCCGCCACCGCGGATACCCGAGAGCCCGGGCGACCGCTGCGATCGCCACCGCGAGCTCGGCCGGATCGGGGACCGGCCCGGGCGTCTCGCCCCAGCCGGGCAGGTCGATCGCGACGATGTCCGACAACGGAAGGCGCAGCCGGTCCGACGCCGCGATGAGCTGTCGCCAGGTCCGCCACGACCCCGCGGCCCCGTGCAGAAGGACCGTCGCCACGGGACTGCCCGACGCCCGGCCCGCACGCACGACGATCGGCCCCACCCCCGTGGGCACGACGACGCGGCGCAGGCCGAGGTCGGTGGCATCCATGCCTCTTCTTCGGAGCGGGAGGGGTGGACGGATGCCGCGGCGGGGCGCCGACTACCCTGGAAGCGTGATCATCGGCATCGACACCTCGGTCGGCACCGCCGTCGCGGCGATCGCGCGCGACGGGGAGGTGCGCGCGGACGAGCAGAGCTCGAACCCGCTCGGCCACGCCGAGGTCATCGGCGACCTGCTGCGTCGCGCCTCGGTCGCCGCCCCGACGCCTACGCACGTCGCGATCGGCATGGGCCCGGGGCCGTTCACCGGTCTGCGGGTGGGCATCGCGACGGCGCGCGTCTACGCCCTCGGCAGGGGCGTGCCCGTGCTCCCGGTGCCCAGCCACGACGGCGTGGCCCTGGGGCTGCTGCTGTCGGACGCCGTGATCGGCGCCGAGACGGGACGCTTCGCCGTCGTCACCGACGCACGCCGCCGGGAGTTCGCCTACAGCGTCTACGACGGGCTCGACGACGACGGACTGCCGATCCGCGTGACCGACGCCGCGCTGAGCCCCCGCGACGACCTCGACGCGACCCTCGAAGCGGTCGGCGCGCGCCGCTACGACGCGACGAGCGTGTCGGCCGCGATGATCGCGCTCGCCGCCGCCCGGGCCCTCGACGCCGGTCGCACCCTCGCCGGCGCCGAGCCGCTCTACCTGCGCAGCCCCGACGTCGTCGCGGCGCACGCGCCGAAGCGGGTCAGCTGATGACCACGCGCGCCGCCACCCCCGCCGACCTCGACGCCATCATGGCCCTCGAGCACGCCTCGTTCCCCACCGACGCCTGGAGCCCCGCGATGATGCGCGAGGAGCTGTCGTCGCCGCACGGCTTCTACGTCGTGGTCGAAGAGGCGGGGCGCCTCATCGGCTACGCCGGTCTGCGCGCGGTGCGCGGGGCTCGGGATGCCGACATCCAGACGATCACGATCTCCGAGGCCGCGCGCGGACGCGGGCGCGGGCGGGCGCTGCTCGGCACCCTGCTCGACGAGGCCGCCCGTCGCGCGGTGCACGACGTCTTCCTCGAGGTGCGCGCCGACAACCCGGTGGCCCAGGCCCTGTACGCCTCCGAGGGTTTCGCCGAGGTGGGGCGCCGCCCGCGCTATTACCAGCCCGACGATGTGGACGCGATCGTCATGCAGCTCGATCTGCGCGGGTGGGCTGCCCGGCGGCTCGACGCCGCGACCGGCGCCGATGCACGTGGCCCCCTCCCCGCGGGCCCGACCGACGGAAAGGGATGGTGCTGATGGACGCGCCCCTCGTGCTCGGCATCGAGACCAGCTGCGACGAGACCGGCATCGGGATCGTCCGCGGCCGGCAGCTGCTCAGCAACACCATCGCCTCGAGCATGGACGAGCACGCCCGCTACGGCGGCGTCGTCCCCGAGGTCGCCGCGCGCGCCCACCTCGAGGCGCTGCAGCCCTCGATCGACGCGGCGCTCGCCGAGGCGGGCGTCACGCTCGCCGACCTCGACGCGGTCGCGGTGACCAGCGGTCCGGGGCTCGCCGGGGCGCTGATGGTCGGGGTCGGCGCGGCCAAGGGCCTCGCCGTCGCGCTCGACAAGCCGCTCTATGCCGTCAACCATCTGGTGGGCCACATCGCGGCCGACATCCTGGATGCCGACGCCGGCGACCTCGAATACCCCACGGTCGCCCTGCTGGTCAGCGGGGGCCACACCTCGTTGCTGCTCGTACGCGACCTGACGAGCGACGTCGAACTGCTCGGCGAGACGATGGACGACGCCGCCGGCGAGGCATTCGACAAGGTCGCGCGGTTGCTGCAGCTGCCCTACCCCGGCGGACCCGAGATCGACCGCGCGGCCGCGGACGGGGACCCGACGGCGATCCGCTTCCCGCGGGGGCTCTCGCGGGCGTCGGACATGGCATCCCACCGCTACGACTTCTCGTTCTCGGGTCTGAAGACCGCCGTGGCCCGGTGGGTCGAGCAGCACGAGGCCACGGGACAGCCCGTTCCGGTCGCCGACGTCGCGGCGTCGTTCCGCGAGGCGGTCGTCGACGTGCTCGTGACGAAGGCCCTCGACGCGTGCGCGCGGTACGGGGTGCCGCGGCTGCTGCTCGGTGGCGGCGTGATCGCGAATAAGCGCCTGCGCGACGTCGCGCTCGAGCGGGCGGAGGCGGCCGGGGTCTCAGTTCGCATCCCCCCGCTGCGGTTGTGCACCGACAACGGCGCCATGATCGCCGCGCTCGCCGCGGAGCTGATCTCGTCGGGCCGGCGCCCCTCGACCCTCGCGTTCGGCGCCGACTCGACGCTGCCCGTCACCGAGATCCAGGTGGCCGAGGACCCGGATGCCGAGGCTCCCCGAGCGCGCTCCGGCGGCGCCGCGTGAGCGAACCGCTGCCCACACGGCGCACCCGCAAAGAGGCGGCGACGCCGCCGGTGCCCACCCTGCCGGCGCCGGAGGCCGCCGCCCTCGCCGCCGCCCTGCCCGAGGCGCCGGCATCTGCCGACGCGTCCGACCCCGAACGTCTGCCGACCGCGCAGCTCGAGATGGCCGCGTTCGGCGACCATGTCATCCCCTACGTGCCGCCCGAGCCCCCGCGCCCGCGCTCGTTCGCGCCGTGGGCGCTCGCCGTGGCGATCCTCGCTCTGCTGGCGGCCCTGTTCACCGGGTGGCTGGTACCGCTCGGTGTCGTCGCGGTGGTGCTCGCGCTCGTGTCGCTGCGCCGTCCGCACGACAGTCGCACCGTCGGCGCGTGGGCGCTCGCGCTGGGGCTGCTGTCGGTGGTGTTCAGCGCCGGATGGCTGATCTGGGGCTTCTCGCAGCTCGCGGTGGTCTGAGCCGTCAGACGCGGTCGGCCAGCAGCGCGAGGCGCTTCGACCCGACACGGGTGAGCAGCAGCGTCGCCGCTTCGTCCCCGCGCAACGACAGCTTCTTGCGCAGGACCGCGGGGTCGACGTCGACGCCGCGCTTCTTGATCTCGAGTGTGCCGATCCCGCGCGCCCGCAGCGCCTGGGCGAGCTTCTTCGCGTCGGCGGGCAGCTGCTCGCGCACCCGGAACGACGACACGAACGGACTGGTCAACGCCGTGTCCGAGGTGAGGTAGGCGATCCCGGGGCTGAGCATGCCGGCATCCAGCGCCCTCGCCACCTCTCCGATCAGCCGGGCCCGGATGACGGCGCCGTCGGGCTCGTGCACGAACGCGCCGAGCTCGCGGGGCTCGGCGTCGGGGGTGTCGGCCGGGGCGGTGAGCTCCCACGCCTCTCCGCCGCGCACGACGAGCGCCGCGCGGCGGACGTCCGGGCGCGCGAGCGCCCCCGACCACAGCACCAGCTCGATCGTCGCCCCGTCGGCGCTGATCCACTGGGCCTCGACGTCACCGGGGATCTGCGCGCGGTCGAAGCCCGGGCCGAGCTTCACGCCGCCGGGCACCCGCGAGATCAGGTCGAAGACCCACTCGAGCGACGGCGACCACTCGCTCGACGCCACCTGCCGCGTCTCGGAGTGACCGGCCGTCCGGCGCGCGGGGTCGAGCCAGACGGCATCCATCCCGCTCAGATCCACCTCTTCGGCGCGCGCGTGCTGCACGGTCGCCGCGTCGGCGAAGGGAGCGAGGTTGTACGCCGCGATCGCGGCGGTCACCTCGTCGGCGTCGACCGCGTGCACCCGGATACCGAGTCCGGCCAGGCCCAGGGCATCGCCGCCGATGCCGCAGCCGAGGTCGGCGACCCGCTCGAGACCGGCGTCACGGAAGCGTCCCGCGTGCCGCGCGGCGATCGGCAGGCGCGTGGCCTGCTCGAGACCCGCGCGGGTGAAGAGCATCCGCTCGGCGAACGCGCCGAACTTCGACGCGGCCCGCACGCGCAGGCGCGCCTGCCCCACCACGGCGGACACGAGCGCGGGGGAGTGCCCCGCCGCACGCAACCGCGACACGGCGCGCGCCGCGTCGTCGGTCGACTCGATGGGCCCCACTTCGTCGAGCAGGCGGAGCCCCTCGGGGGTCAGCAGGGCGGTGAGCTCGGCGGTGTCCACTCGTCCAGCCTAGGCGGGAGGGGATGCCGTGCCCCGGCGCCGGGGGTCGGCATCCACCCCCCTGGTGGGGGAACACAAACCCCGTACCTCCCCCCTCCCCCCGGATGAAACCCCGGGGTACCCCGAAAGCGATACCGGGGGTCCCCCCGATGTCGGAAACGCGGGCCGTTCCTAATCTCGGAACTACGAACAGCACCTGCGGGCCGCGGCCCGAGAAATGGGATGGGAAAAATGCCTACCACTGGCGACATCAACAACTCGCTCAACACGGTCATCGCGGACTCGCTCAACGAGGTCAACGAGGACAACTCGGTCAACACCGACCTGGGCGCCACCGACTCCTTCAACGAGACGAACAACGAGACGGTCACCAACGAGTCGACCGTCGACGTCGACGGCTCGTTCAACGAGGACTCCAACAACGAGTCCACCGTCATCACCGACTCGGGCAACGACAACTCGGACAACTCCGACAACTCGGTCGACCTGGACTGGACCGAGGGTTCGTACAACGAGTACACCGACGCTTCGACCACCGACAACTCGGTCAACGCGGGTGTGCGCGAGTACAACACGGGCATCTGGGGCGGCGCGGGCTCGTCCTCGGCCGCCGCTGCCGGCTCGGGTCACACCGAGATCTGGAGCAACTCCACCATCCTCGACCAGTCGGTCAACCAGAACATCGCCGCCGACGGCGCCGTGGGCCAGGCCTTCGGCAACTCGGCCGTCGCGGCCTCTGGCGAGGGCTCGATCGCGGCCGGCGGCGACGTCGACTGGAGCTACGACGTCGACCAGTCGACCAACATCATCGCCGGTGGCGACATCAACATCGGCAACGAGACCACGGTCACCACGGTCGTCGACTCGTACAACGAGTACAACCTCGACTACTCGTACACCGACGAGTCCACCGTCATCGACGTCACCGACTCGTTCAACGACTTCTCGGAGAACTACTCGGCCGACGGCTCGTTCAACACCTCCGAGGTGTTCGACAGCGAGACCACGATCGACATCGACTACACCGAGGTCGTCGACAGCTTCAACACCGCTGACCTCAACCTGCCCCTGGCCTAAGCCTCTTCAAGAAATAAGGAACGAACATCATGGTGTGGAACATCGGTGACGTGGACGACTCGGGCAACGAGGGTTGGGTCAACGTCGGCAACCAGTCGACGACGAACAACAGCAACAACCTGGCCGTCGACCTGAACAACGTCGGCAACGTCGACAACACGTTCGAAGAGACCAACACGTCCGACACGACCGTCGTCGACTCCGGCAACGTCGGTTCGGGCAACACGGACTGGGACATCGACGGCTCGTACAACGACAACTCCGACAACTCGGACAACTCGGTGGACGCGGTCGTCACGATCGACTCCGGCAACACCTACCTGGACGAGTCCTTCGAGGACAACTCGACCAATGCCGGTGTCCGTGCGTACAACACGGGCTTCGAGGGCTTCGGCGGCTTCGGCGGCGGCAACGCCTCGATCTACAGCCAGGCCACGATCCTCGACCAGTCGGTCAACCAGAACATCCTCGGTGGCGACGTCACCCAGGGCTTCGCCAACAGCGCCGTCTCGGCGTCGGGCGAGGGTTCGGTCGCCGCGGGCGGCGATGTCTCGATCTCGCGTTCGCTGGACGCGTCGACGAACTTCGACGCCGAGGGTGACATCAACATCAACAACACCACGGAGCTGACCTCGTACGACAACGTGGGCAACACGACCGACATCTCGGTCGACCTCACCGACGCGTCGCAGGACTGGACGATCGACAACTCGTACAACGACGCGTCGACGAACGTCGACCTGACGGACTCGTTCAACGACGACTTCAGCTCGACCGAGTCGCAGGACTGGACCATCAACGCCGACGTCATCTGGGGTTCCGGCAACTCCGAGGTCGTCGACGTGCAGCTCCCCGACGCCGACCTCGACGCCTGAGGGTAGTCATCACTACTGACGACAGCGTCTGAACGGTAGCCCTGGGCGGGATTTCCCGCCCGGGGCTATCGTCGTCCCCAGAACCCTTCGACGCCGAAGAGGCGTCGGCATCTACCGAGAGGTGCCCTGCGTGTCCGCACCGGCCCAGCCCACCACGTCCCCCGCCGCTCCCGCCGACGCGCAGAACCCGCCGCCGTCGCCGGCCGAGCTGGCCGCCCTGGTGGAGCGTGCGCGCCGGTTCTCGGCGGCCGTGGGCCGCGAGGACCTCGCCGAGAAGCTGGGCAACACCCGGTCGCGCCTGCAGGACCCGCACGTGCGGGTCGTCATCGTCGGTCAGTTCAAGCAGGGCAAGAGCAAGCTGGTCAACGCCCTGATCAACGCTCCCGCGTGCGCCGTCGACGACGACATCGCCACGTCGGTCCCCACCTCGGTCGGCTACGCCGAAGAGCCCTCCGCCACGGTGCTGGTGCGCCGCGAGAGCGGAGAGGCGCACGAGATCCGCCGCGTCGACATCCCCTTCGAGCGCCTCTCGGACTACGTCACCGCGCGCGCGGACGGCGAGCAGGAAGGTGACGTCGTCGGCGCCGAGGTGCTGCTGCCCCGCGAGATCCTCAAGGGGGGCCTGCGCATCGTCGACTCTCCCGGCGTCGGGGGACTCGAGTCCACACGGTCGCTCGCGACGCTCGCGGCATTGACGACCGCGCACGCTGTACTGCTCGTCTCGGACGCCTCGCAGGAGTACACCGAGCCCGAGATCCAGTTCCTGCGTCACGCGATGCGCATCTCGCCCAACGTCGCCGCGGTGCTGTCGAAGACCGACCTGTACCCGCAGTGGCGGGACATCCAGCGCGTCGACGAGAAGCACCTGAACGAATTGGGCGTCGACATCGACGACGTGCCGGTGTTCGCCGTCTCGAGCGACCTGCGTCTGCTCGCCGCCGAGCAGCAGGACCGCGAGCTCAACGACGAGTCCGGGTTCCCCGAGCTCGTCGCGCACCTGCGCCGCGACGTCCTGGGCAAGGCCGAGGAGATCAACCGCAAGGGCGCGGTGCACGACCTCATGACCGTGGCCGATCAGCTATCGCTGACGGTGAAGACCGAGTTGAACGCCCTCGAGCACCCCGAGGACACCCCGGGCATGATCGCGCGACTCGAGGATGCCAAGGCCAAGGCCGACGATTTCCGCAGCCGCACGAGCCGGTGGCAGGTGACGCTGTCCGACGGTATCGCCGACCTCATCTCGGACACCGAGCACGACCTGCGCGACCGCCTGCGCAAGGTGCAGCGCGAGGGCGAGGCCGCGATCGACGAGGGCGACCCGGGTCCCATCTGGGACCAGATCGCGGAGTGGGTCGATCAGCGCGTGAACGCCGCCGTGTCCGAGACGTTCGTCTGGACAAACGAGCGCTCGCAGTGGCTCGCCGAGCAGGTCGCCGACGAGTTCCGCATGGGTGAGGAGTCGATCCCCCTCATCGACGTCGCCGGCACCGACGGCCTGCTCGACCCGGTCGAGGAGCTCCAGCACCTCGACGACGGCAAGATGGGCGCGGCCGAGAAGATCTACATCGGCGTGCGCGGCTCGTACGGCGGTGTGCTGATGGTGGGTCTGGCGACCAGCATCGTCGGGCTCTCGCTCATCAACCCGCTGTCGCTCCTGGCCGGTGTGCTGGTGGGCCGCCGCGCGTTCCGCGAGGACATGTCGTCGCGTCTGCTGCGCCGCCAGAACGAGGCGAAGAACCTGTTGCGCCGCCACATCGAGGACACCGTCTTCCAGGTGGGCAAGCAGCTCAAGGACCGCCTGCGCATCGTGCAGCGCACGGCGCGCGACCACTTCGGCTCGATCGCCGACGAGCTGCACCGCTCGCTCAGCGACTCGGTCCTCGTGGCCAAGCAGGCCGCGGCCAGCTACACCGCCGACCGCGACAAGCGCATCCAGCAGCTGCACGCGCAGCTGCGCGACATCGAGGCGCTGCGCGGCCGCATCCCCGCCGCCGAGCTCTCGTCCGGCCGCCCCGCGCGCGCGGCGGTCACCCGATGAGCGCCGGTCTTCCCGAGGTCGCCCGCATCGTCGACGACGCCCTCGGCGTGTACGCCGACGATGCCGCCGCCGTCGAGGTGCTCGAATCGTTCCGTTCACGTCTGCGCGAGCCCCTGCGCCTCGCCGTGGCGGGGATCGTCAAGGCGGGTAAATCGACCCTGCTGAACGCCCTGATCGGCGAGCGCATCGCTCCCACCGACGCGGGGGAGTGCACCCGCACGATCACCTGGTACCGCTACGGCTCGACCGCCCGCGTCGACCTGCGCCTGCACGACGGGCGGCGCATCTCGCGCCCCGTGCGCCGCGACGAGGGGCGCCTGGTGCTCGACATGGGCGGCTACACCGCCGAAGAGGTGGCGTGGATCGACGTGGCGTGGCCGAGCGAGAGCCTGCGCTCCACGGTGCTGATCGACACCCCCGGCATCGCCTCGCTGACGACGGAGAACTCCGCCCGGTCGACGGACTTCTTCATCCCGAAGGACACCCCCACGGCCGCGGATGCCATCATCTACCTGCTGCGTCACGTGCACGCCGAGGACCTCAAGTTCCTCGAGGCGTTCCGCGACACGGCCGCGGGCGAGTCGCAGACGGTCAACGCCCTCGCCGCGCTCTCGCGCGCCGACGAGATCGGCTCGGGCCGGATCGACTCGCTTTTGTCGGCCGCGAAGATCGCCGACCGCTACCGCCGTGACGGGGAGCTGCGCTCATTGGCGCTCGACGTCGTCCCGGTCGCGGGTCTGCTCGCCGAGGGCGGGCGGACGCT
>NZ_CAJYPF010000250.1 GCF_913776565.1 uncultured Microbacterium sp.
CACGGAGCCCACGCGGTCGCGAGTGCGGCATCCGTCATCCTCGGACTGACGACGTGCGTGCTGTTCGCGCGCGTCAGCATGGCCCTCGGCGCTCTGGTGCGCCGCCCGCGGCAGTCGCGCGAACTCATGAGCGTCTACCTCGTGGCGGTGCTCGTCGTCGTCGTTCCGGTCGGGGTGTTCCTCGGCTCCCTCGAGTGGCGGGGTGTCGTCCCCTCGCAGCTCGCTTCGGCAGCGGAGATCCTCGCCTGGACGCCGATCGGCGCGGCGTGGGGCATCGCCCTGGCGCCCTCGGCGGGAGCGGCCGTCGGCAGTGTCGTCGTCGCGCTCGCCACGGTGGCGGTGCTGGGGGTCGCGTGGTTCGCTCTGGTCACCGTGCTGCTGACGACCACTCCTCGACCGGCGCCCGTGCGCGAACGCAGCGGACTGGGATGGTTCGCACTGCTGCCCGGCACACCCGGAGGAGCGGTGGCCGCGCGCAGCCTCTCGTACTGGTTGCGCGACCGGCGCTACCTCGTCAACGTCGTCATCGTGCCGGTCGCCGCCGTCGTGTCCACGGTGCCCCTGCTCGTCGCCGGCGTCCCCTTCGAACTCGCGGTGCTGCTGCCCGTGCCCATCATGGCCCTGTTCTTCGGGTGGCTGCCGCACAACGACCTCGCCTACGACTCGACCGCCCTGTGGATGCACATCGCGAGCGGGATGCGCGGAGCGTCCGACCGCATCGGCCGCCTCGTCCCGGTGCTGCTGATCGGCATCCCGATCCTCGCCGTGAGCCTGCCGCTCGCGATCGTCGCCCACGGCCGGTGGGCCGTCTTCCCCGCCATGGTGGGTGTGTGCGCGGCCCTGTTCCTCGCCGGTCTCGGGCTGTCGAGCATCTCATCGGTGCTCGCGCCCTACGCCGTGTCACGCCCCGGCGACAGCCCGTTCCAGCAGCCGCAGCGCACCGGGTCCGGGGGAGTCCTGGCGCAGGGTCTCGTCATGGCCGGCGCCGTGCTCGCCGCCGTTCCGTCCGCGGTGCTCACGTGGCAGGCGATCAACGGCGACGCCATCGATGCGATGTTCGCGCTGTGGATCGGCGTGGGCATCGGAGTGGGCGTCCTCGTCGTGGGGATCGCCGTCGGAGCACTGCTCTTCGAGCGTCGCGGAACCCGGCTCATGGAGTTCGCCGAGGCCACCTGATCGCGGGCCGGCCGACCCGATGGCCGCGTCCGCGGCTACACTGGCTCTCCATGAGCACGCCTCTCGACAGACCGGACAGCGGGGGCCTCGCAACCCTCGACCGCGAGCTCGAAGAGCTCATCCGCGAAGAGAACATCGAGCCCGGCGATCATGAGCGCTTCTCGCACTACGTGAAGAAGGACAAGATCCTCGAGTCCGCCATCACCGGCAAGCCCGTCCGGGCGCTCTGCGGCAAGAAGTGGACGCCGGGGCGCGACCCCGAGAAGTTCCCCGTCTGCCCGCAGTGCAAAGAGATCTACGAGTCGCTCGTCAACTGATCGTCCCTGGCGGGTCGATACCTCGCGACCGCGTGGGGTCCGGTCGCTGAGACAGGCCCAGCGCCCTCCCTCCCGCGGTGGCTGACTCCCGCGTCACTCCGCGTCGCGGTACTGCGTCGGCAACGCCGGGTCGGACTTGCTCAGCGCCAGCGCGCGAACGGGAAGTTCCTCGCGCACCCGCGCGTGATGGGCCCGAGCGGCGGCCACTCCCTCGCGGCCGAGGGCGGCGGCATCCCCTTCTCCCCGCTCCATCAGCGTGGTCTGCAGGGCGCGGGCGTCCGGGTGCTCGGCGGCCGTCGACAGCTCTTCGAACCCGTCGCTGACGACCACGAGCTCCGACGTCGCCGTGCCGGCGTCGAGCGTGCGAAACGCGGCCTTGCGGCCCCCGTGCGACGCCTTCTCGGCCGAGGCCTTGGCCACGCCCACCCAGGATCCGTCGGCCGCTTCGCGTGCGACGAGCTTGAACACCAGCCCCGCGGTGGGAACGCCCGAACCGGTCGCCACCGAGGTGCCCACGCCGTAGGAATCGACGGGGGATGCCGCCAGCGCCGCGAGCGCGTACTCGTCGAGGTCGCTGGTCACGGTGATCCGTGTGCCGGTCGCTCCGAGTTCGTCGAGCAGGGCGCGCACCTCGCCCGCGACGATCGGCAGATCGCCCGAGTCGATCCGCACACCGCCGAGCTCGGTGCCGGCCACCCGGACCGCGGTGCGGACGCCCTCGGCGATGTCGTACGTGTCGATGAGCAGGGTCGTGCCGGTGCCGAGCGCGTCGATCTGCGAGCGGAACGCGTCTTCCTCGGTGTCGTGCAGCAGCGTCCACGCGTGCGCCGCGGTGCCCATGGTCGGAACGCCCCAGCGGCGGCCCGCCTCGAGGTTGCTGGTGGCGGAGAACCCGGCGATGTACGCGGCACGGGCGGCCGCGACCGCGGCTTCTTCGCTGGCGCGGCGCGATCCCATCTCGGCCAGGGGGCGGTCGCCCGCGGCGACGCTCATGCGGGCAGCGGCCGTGGCTACGGCGGAGTCGTAGTTCAGGATGCTGAGCGCCAGCGTCTCGAGCAGCACGGCCTCGGCGAAGGTGCCCTCGACGGTCAGCAGCGGCGACCCGGGGAAGTACACCTCGCCCTCGCGGTACCCGGTGATCGACCCCGCGAAGCGGTAATCGGCGAGGAAGTCGACGGTGGTGGCATCCACGATCCTCTCGTCGCGCAGGAACCGCAGCTCGTCCTCGCCGAAACGGAAGTCGCGGATGGCCTCGAGCAGTCGACCCGTGCCCGCGACGACGCCGAAGCGGCGGCCGCCCGACAGGCGGCGCCCGAACACCTCGAACACGCAGCGGCGCGAGGCGGTGCCGTCGCGCAGGGCGGCGTCGAGCATCGTGAGTTCGTAGCGGTCGGTGTGCAGGGCGGTGCTGCGGCTCATGGCGCCAGCCTATTGCGGGGCCCGCGTCCGGCCCTGCCCCTCGCCCCGCGCTTGACAGCACAGCTGTGCGCGAAACTCCTGAGTTCTTCGGCGGGGAGGGCGGTGGATGCCGGAATCCCGGCGTATCGCGACGGTACTTCAGGAGTTTTGCACCCCTCGCGCGGGGCCCCGATCACCCGCCCCACCCCCGCCCGATAGGCTGGAGCCCTATGAACGACGCGCCGATCGGGATCTTCGACTCGGGGGTCGGCGGTCTCACCGTCGCCCGGGCCGTGTCGCAGCAGCTGCCGCGCGAGTCGGTGCTCTACATCGGCGACACCGCGCGTTCGCCCTACGGCCCCAAGCCGATCGCCGACGTGCGCAGGTACGCGCTCGAGGTGCTCGACACGCTCGTCGAGCAGGGCGTGAAGATGCTCGTGATCGCGTGCAACACCGCGTCGGCCGCGATGCTGCGCGACGCCCGCGAGAGATACGACGTCCCCGTCGTCGAGGTGATCGGCCCCGCGGTCCGCACGGCCATGTCGACCACCCGCAACGGACGCATCGGCGTGATCGGCACGGTCGGCACGATCGGCTCCCGCGCCTACCAGGACATGCTCGAGGTCAACGAGCGACTGACGGTGTTCGCCGAGGCGGCACCGCGTTTCGTCGAGTTCGTCGAGGCGGGCATCACGGATTCGCCCGAGGTTTTCGCCACCGCAGAGCAGTACCTCGCGCCGTTGCGTCACGCGGGGGTCGACACCCTCGTGCTCGGGTGCACGCACTATCCGTTCCTCGAGGGCGTCATCAGCTACGTCATGGGCCCGGACGTCAGTCTCGTCTCCAGCGACAGCGAGACGGCGAAGGACGTCTTCCGGCAGCTGGTCTCGCGCGACCTTCTCGCGAGCCCGGATGCCGTCCCCCATCACCGGTACGAGGCCACCGGATCGTCGGCCGACGACTTCGTGCGCCTCGCGCACCGCCTCATGGGCCGCGAGGTGCGCGAGGTGCAGCTCGTGCAGACCGGCGCCATCGACCTGCCGCGCTGAGGCGTGGCATCCATCCCCGTTCCCCTGGAGGACCCCATGACCCGTAAAGACGGCCGCACGAACGACCAGCTGCGCTCCGTGACCATCGAGCGCGGATGGTCGGCGCATGCCGAGGGCTCCGCACTCGTGACGTTCGGCGGCACCAAGGTGCTGTGCACGGCGTCGTTCACCAACGGCGTTCCGCGCTGGCTGACGGGCAAGGGCAAGGGCTGGGTCACCGCCGAGTACGCGATGCTTCCGCGCGCGACGAACAGCCGCAACGACCGCGAGAGCATCAAGGGCAAGGTCGGCGGACGCACGCACGAGATCTCGCGCCTGATCGGGCGGGCCCTGCGCGCCGTCGTCGACACCAAGGCGCTGGGCGAGAACACGATCGTCATCGACTGCGACGTGCTGCAGGCCGACGGCGGCACGCGCACCGCCGCCATCACGGGTGCCTACGTCGCCCTGGCGGATGCCATCGCCTGGGGCCGCGAGAAGAAGTTCATCGCGCAGCGCGCCGAGGTGCTGCGCGACTCGGTCGCCGCGGTGTCGGTTGGCATCATCGACGGCGAGCCGATGCTCGACCTCGCCTACGTCGAGGACGTCCGCGCCGAGACCGACATGAACGTCGTCGTCACCGGTCGCGGGCTGTTCGTCGAGGTGCAGGGCACCGCCGAGGGCGCCCCGTTCGACAAGCGCGAGCTCGACCAGCTGCTGGAGCTGGGCGTGAACGGCTGCGCCGAGCTGCGTGGCATCCAGACCGCGGCTCTCGAGGGCTGAGATGGCCCGCGTCGTCCTCGCCACCCACAACCCGCACAAGGTCGAGGAGTTCCAGGCGATCGTCGCCGAGGTGCGTCCGGATCTCGAGGTCGTCGGATACGACGGTCCCGAGCCCGTCGAGGACGGGGTGACCTTCGCCGCGAACGCACTCATCAAGGCGCGCGCGGCGGCGCGGCACACCGGACTGCCCGCGCTGGCCGATGATTCGGGCGTCGCGGTGGACGTGCTGGGCGGTTCGCCCGGGGTGTTCTCGGCCTACTGGGCCGGACACAAGAAGGATGCCGCCGCCAACGTCGAGCTGCTGCTCGACCAGTTGTCCGATGTCGCGGATCCGCACCGCACCGCCCAGTTCGTGTCGGTGATCGCGCTCGTCCGCCCCGACGGCACCGAGGACACGGTCGAGGGCCGCTGGCCCGGTCGCCTGGCGACCTCGCCGGCCGGACCGGGTGGTTTCGGGTACGACCCGATCTTCGTGCCCGATGGTCAGCCGGGAGGCGACGAACGCACGGTGGGGGAGTGGACGGCGACCGAGAAGAACGCCGAGTCGCACCGCGCGCGGGCGTTCGAACGGCTGGTGCCGTTGCTCGCGCAGCTGTAGACCGCGCCGCGCGCGACGGCACGTGTCGCCGACTGAGGTACCTTCTCACCCGGTGAGGTCGCGGTGCAGGCGCCACAGGTGAGCGTAATGTCCGTCCGCGGCCTTGAGTGCTGCCGGACTGCCGATCTCGACGGCCCGTCCATGATCCAGGACGATCACGAGGTCGGCCGAACGCGTGGCATCCAATCGGTGGGTGACCAGGATGTGCGTGGTCGACCCGTCACGCCGCGCCCTGTCCTGCAGTGTGGCGATCAACCTCGCCTCTGCGAGCGCATCGAGCGCCGAGGCGGGCTCATCCAGCACGACGACGCGGTGCGGACAGACAAGTCCGCGGGCCGTGGCCACCCGCTGCCATTGCCCGCCGGACAGTGCGACTCCGCCCTGCCACTGCTCACCGAGTTGGGCGTCCCACCCGTGGGTCTCGAAAACCCCCGACGCGGCCGCGTCTCGAGCCGCGACGGCGAGCGACTCGTCGTCGTGGAGGAGATCCGTGTCACCGAAGCCCACGGCATCCCTCACCCTGAGCTCGTAGCGGACGAAGTTCTGGGCGACCGTCGAGGCGCTGTGCATCACGGCGTCGCGGCCGGAGACATCGACGGTTCCCGTGGACGGGGAGCGTACGCCGAGGATCAGATCGGCCAGTGTCGACTTGCCCGACCCGTTTTCGCCGACGACCACGACGAACGCCCCCTCGGGGATGTCCAGCGTCACGGGATGCAGCGCCGGGACGACCGCCCCCGGGTAGGTGTAGCTCGCGCCGACGAGACGAACGGCGCTCGTCCCGGGCTGTGGCGCCGTGACGGAGAGGGCCGCGTGACGTTCGACGTAGCGCTGCAACCACAGCACCCGGTCCATGCTGCGCAGGGAACGCGCGGCCAGCGAGATCGTGAACTGCCCGACGGCTGACAGGGACGCGAGTGTGGTCACGACGATGAACGCCTGGGCCACTGATCCGGCACTCGTCCGCCCGCTGATGGCGTCCCGCGCGGTGAGCAGGAGAGCGACGCCGGCACCCGCCAGAAAGAGGATCTGGTCGACGCCACCGAGAAGGGCGATCTTGCGTTGCGCCGTCCTGCGCGGCGTGATCCAGGATTCGACGGCCTCGTCGAATCGCCGGTGCAAGAGGCTCAGACCGCCGTGCAGACGCGCATCCCACAGATCGGTCCAGGTCGAGCCCGTATTGAGCAGGCGTTCCCGG
>NZ_CAJYPF010000251.1 GCF_913776565.1 uncultured Microbacterium sp.
CGAGGCTCGACAGACGCGTGCCCTGACGCTGCGCGGCGGTGAGGGTGGGGACCTTCGACGAGAACACGACGGTGGGCGCGGTGACCATGCGCTGCGTGTCGGGGGCGCCGGTGAGCGTGTAGTCGTACACGCCCAGCGTGGCCGGGTCGATCGTGAAGCGGTTGTTGCGTCCGCTGACCGTGATCGGCGTTGAGACCGCGAGGTCCTTGACCTTGGCGTCCTTACCCGGAGCGGGGTTGTACGTGGTGCCGTTCACCGTGACGGCGTAATCGCCTCCGGTCGAGGTGGTCTTGGCGCTCGCGGCGGAGGGGAGGAGGAGACCGGATGCCGCGACCACCGCGATCGCGAGGATCGCCGCGGTGCGGATCAGGGGAGGACGGGTGGGGGCGGTGCTGCTCATGGTGCCTCGTTTCATCGGTGGGGAGCTGTTCCCACCGTCGTCGGCGGGCCGCGGACCGGGCAATCGGACCTTGGTACTACGACCAAGGTCCGATGGTGCGAACGGGCCGATCCGCGCAGGGTGGATCACGACAGCCCGTGCCGCGGGTGACAATGGGCGGAAGGACGGATGACATGAAGAAGCGGATCCTCATCGGAGCGGGTGCCCTGGCGCTCGCGGCCGCGCCCGCCGCGATCGGCCTGTGGGGCAACCCCTCGTTCGCGGAATCGGTGCCCGTGCCGCGTCCGACCCCCGCCGTGACCGCGACCGCGTCGCCGTCGCCGTCGCCGTCGGCGGACGACCACGGCGGGGAGGTGCCACGCGATCAGCGCGTCGAACCCGGTGACGACCGCGACACGCAAGGCGACACCGGCGGATCATTCGTCACCGACGAAACGACCGGTGACGACCGCGGCGGCGACATCCCGCGCGATCAGCGCGTCGAACCCGGCGACGACCGGGCGACGCAGGGATCGACCGGCGGCGGGGGATCCGCCGTCGAGGGATCGACCGACGACGGCGGACGACACGGGGGTGATGACCGCGGCGGTGACCGCAGCGGCGACGACAGCGGCCGCGCGGACGACGGTCGCCACGGAGGAGACGACTGAGTGGCATCCCCTCCCCCCTGGGAGGTGCTCGTCGCCGCCCCCACTCCGCACGCGCCCGCGCGACGACTGTCGACGCGGGCCGTGCTGGTGCGCCTGGCCGCGGGACTCGCGGCGGTGATCGTCGCCGTCGCCGCGCTCGCCGGATTCGGCGCGCAGTGGCTGGCCGAGCGTGAGGCCGTCAACGATGCCGCGCAGGTGACCAACGTCCTCGCCGAGGCGGTGGTCCGGCCCGTGCTCGGTGATGCGCTCGCGGCCGGGGACCCCGCCGCGGTGGCCGCGTTCGACGTGACGGTGCGCGCACAGATCCTCGGCGACGACGTCGTCCGCGTGAAGATCTGGAGTCCCGAGGGGCGGGTCCTGTACGCCGACGAACCGCAACTGATCGGCCGCGTCTTCGCGCTCGAACAGGCGCAGCGCGAGGCGCTCGCCGCCCCCGCGACGCGCGCGGCCGTGTCGGACCTGTCCGAGGACGAGAACGTCTTCGAGAGCGCCCCGCGCCTGCTCGAGGTGTACCGACCCATGTGGGCGCCGAGCGGTCAGCAGGTGCTCTTCGAGGTCTACTACCCGTACGCCCCGGTCGCGGCGCGTTCCGCCGAGCTGTGGCGGGGGTTCACGGGAGTGACCCTCAGCAGTCTGCTGCTGCTCGTCGTGCTGACGGCGCCGATCGTGTGGACCCTCTTGCGTCAGCTGCGCGGCGCCGAGACGCGGCGCGCCGAACTGCTGCAACGTGCCGTCGACGCCTCGGATGCCGAGCGCCGGCGCATCGCGGGGAGCCTGCACGACGGACCGGTGCAGGAACTCGTGGCCACCAGCTACGGGGCCGAGAGCGCCGCGGTCGACGCCGACCGGCGGGGCGACGCCGAGGCGGCGTCGCGCATGCGAGAGGTCGCGGGGTCGGTGCGCGGAAACGTGCGCGTGCTGCGTTCGCTGCTGGTGGACATCTATCCCGAGAGCCTCGGCGCGGCAGGCCTGGCCGCGGCGCTGCGCGATCTCGCCGCGACGGCGCACGCGCGCGGTGTCACGGTGAATCTCGACCTGGGTGCGTCGCTCGACCACCTGAGCGAGGCGCACGAGCGCCTGCTCTACCGCGTCGCCCAAGAGGCGCTGCGCAATGCCGCGACCCACGCGGCGCCGTGCACCGTGTCGCTGTCGATCGCGCGCGCCGACGGGGCCGTCGAGCTGCGGATCGCCGACGACGGGCCGGGCTTCGACCCCGCGCTGCTGCATCGCGCCCCGGCGGACGGCCATCTCGGCACCCGGGTGCTGCGCGACCTCGCCGTCGACGCCGGCGCCGAACTCTCCCTCGCCACCGCGCCGGGCCGGGGCACGCGCTGGCGTCTGCGCGTCCCCGCCCACCACTCCACCCGGGAGCCGGCATGATCCGCGTCCTCGTCGCCGACGACCACTCCATGGTGCGGGAGGGACTGGCCTCGGTCCTCGCCGCCGACGGCGACATCGCCGTGACCGCCACGGCTGCGAACGGCGCCGAGGCGCTCGCCGCGGCGGGGGACGGCGTCGACGTGGTCGTGATGGACCTGTCGATGCCCGTGATGGACGGGGTCGCGGCCACTCGCGCGATCCGCGCCGCGCATCCCGGCATCCGCGTTCTCGTGCTGACCTCGTTCGGCGACCGGGATCAGGTCTGCCGGGCGGTGGCCGCGGGGGCCACCGGATATCAGCTGAAGGATGCCGAGCCCGCGGAGCTGCGAGCCGCCGTCCGCGCCGTGGCGGCCGGTCATGCCCCGCTCGATCCCCGGGTCGCGGGGGCGCTTCTGCCCGAGGCGGGCGACGCGGACGCCGGACTGAGCGCGCGGGAGCGGGAGGTGCTGCGCCTGGTCGCCGAGGGGCGGGCGAACAAGCAGGTCGCCGCGGCGCTCGGGATCACCGAGCGGACGGTCAAGGCGCACCTGGGCAGCATCTTCCGCCAGATCGGCGTCGCCGACCGCACGAGCGCGGCCCTGTGGGCGCGCGATCACCTCTCGGGCTGA
>NZ_CAJYPF010000252.1 GCF_913776565.1 uncultured Microbacterium sp.
CGTGCGGCGCATCGTGTCGGCGAGAGAGCGGCGACGTCCTCCGGATGCCACGAAGACAGCGTCATCGCGGCGGGCGAAGCCTCTCGCACTCCCGGGCAGCCACAGGGGCAGGGAGCGCTGCCCGGCCCAGTAGGCGACTCCCCGCGCGGCGAGGGTGTCGTCGTCGAGGGTGACGGTCTCGACCGCGGTTCCGGGTGCGTCGTGGGCGGCCGCGTCGCGCGCTGCCGCGAGCACCGCGGCGAGCGGCAGCGCCTCGCCGACCGCATTGACCGGGCCCGTGACGCCCGTACGGCCGGCGCGGTCGATCCAGGCGGCGAGGTCGTCCACATCGATCGCCTGGACGTGACGACCGGCCGCCTCGGGCGCGAGGACCCGCCCGCCACGGGCGTAGCGCGCGGGCCAGTAGCCGAAACGGTCGGTGGGGTCGCCCGGCCCCACGATGAGTCCCGCTCGCGCGAGGAGCGCCTGGTCGCCGCGCCGGGCCGAGGTGAGTAGTTCGGCGTGGACTTTGGCATCCGCGTACTGTCCGAGATGGACCGGCTTCACGAGCTCCGCGGTCTCGTCGGCGAAGGGCATGTCCGAGCGGGAATACACCGAGACGCTCGAGACGAGGGTCCAGTGCGCCGCTCGATCGGCGAGCGCGTCGAGGGCGGATGCCACGAACCGCGGCTCCCACGAGAGCTCCACGACCGCGTCCCAGTCGCGGCGCACGGCGTCGTAGGCGTCGGGGTCGTGGCGATCAACGCGGATCAGACGGGCTCCGGGTGCGACGTCGCCGGACGCGCCCCGGGCGAGGCAGGTCACGGCGGCGCCCTGCGCGATGGCTTTCGCCGCGACGGCGCGGCCGAGCCACGCGGTGCCGCCGAGGATGAGGATGCGTCGCATGCGCGCCAGCCAATCATCCGAGGTGCGGGAGGGGCGAGGGTGTTCGCCGTCGGCGGAGGCAGGCCCGGCCAGGCGCGACGAGGGGAACGAACCAGCTCAGAACGGCGGCGGATCGGGGTCGGGATTGGGACCGGGACCGGGGTCGGGGTCGGCGGCGAACGCGACTCGACGCTCGGGTGGGTCGCTGGTGCGACGCCCGAGGGGGCTGGTCCACACGATGCTGCCGTCGGGCTGCTGGGCGGCCGTCCAGGGGGTCTCGGTCTTGAGGACGTGGTGCCGTTTGCACAGGCAGGCCAGGTTGCACAGCGCGGTTTGGCCGCCCTTCGCGTGGTCGAGATTGTGGTCGATCTCGCAGCGGCGGGCGGGCTGACGGCATCCGGGAAAGCGGCAGTGCACGTCCCGCAGGCGCAGGAAGCGACGCATCGACGGCGTCGGACGGTAGCGGTCGACGCCGAGGGCCACGCCCGTGACCGGGTCGGTGAGCAGGCGTTCCCACCTGGGCGCATCGGCCAGGAGTCGTCGCGCCGTGTCGGCGTCGACGGGGGTGCACCCGTCGAGCAGCGCACCGCGCTCGCTCGCGCCGACGGCGGTCATCACCGGGACGACCACCGACACCTCGGCCCGGATCGCGCCCAAGCCGCCCGGGAGGTGCTTGTGGGTCGGATGGATGACCGGTCGACCCCCGAGCACGAGGTCGCACAGGAGGTCGGTGCGCGTCTGGTCGATCGACCGGGTGTCGGTGACGCCACTCTCTTCACCCCCGGCACCGGCGACCCGGCGCACGGCGCGCGCCTGTCGCGTGAGTCGGTCGAACATCGCCCGGATCTTCGTCGCACTGTCGATCACGCCGAGCTGCGCCATCCCGTCCCTGTCGTCCTCGACCCAGACGCGGCGACGGTGCACCGCGTCATCGTGACGCTCCGTGATCGACCGCGGTTCGAGTTCGTCGGCGACCGCCCGGGCGAAGGCGCGCGTGCCGGCGACCGTGTCGTTTTCGGCGCGGGCCAGGACGCGGCGCTCGTACTCGTCGCGGCTCTGTGGCTCGAGGAGGGGCGCGCCGATTTCGCGGATCACGTCGGCGTGCCGCGCCGAGATCTTCGCCTCGACGAGCGCGGTCACCGTCGTGGCGAAGTCCTCCACCAGTACCCCGGCCTCGGTGATGCGTCGCTGCGCCGTGCGGTCGTGCCACCGCAACGCGACGCCGACCTCAGCCGCGATCGAGCGCAGTGCGAGTTCACGCTCCTGCACCGTACGGGGTCGGTGTGCGGTGCGGCCCACCGCAACGGCGTGCGCCCGCGCCAACTGACGGAACCGCTCCGCCTCGAGCGCGGAGATCGCGGCTTCGATCCGTACGAGGGAGGCGACGGCGTCGGCGAGCACGGCGTCGTCCGCCTCGTGCGGGGAGGCGGCGGAGGGGCTCATGTACACATGCTCCCAGCGACTTCCGACATCGCTTCGGGTGCGAGACGGGCCGGCTGACGAGACCCCTCCCGAGCAGTGTGGGTCTGGTCGTCAGCCTCGACTCGTTGTCCACAGATCTCAATCACATAGCGAATGTCGAATGCACGTTCCGCTAGCTTCTCGGCCACGGCATATGTCTCCGTGGGGGGACTCGACGAAGGAGTGGAACATGACCGACGTACGTACGCACCATCAGCTGGGCCGACCGACCGCAGCGTTCGTGGGAGCCTCATGGGTGGCCCTGGGCCTGGGCGCCTCGGTGTACTTCATTGGGTTGTACAACGCGCAGATGGAGCTCTCCGAGAAAGGCTTCTACCTCGCGGTCTTCCTCCTCGGCCTCTTCGCCGCGATCTCGGTCCAGAAGGCGGTCCGCGATCGCGCGGAGGACATCCCGGTCACCGGTGCCTACCTCGGCGTCGCGTGGGGAATGCTGCTCGTGTCTCTGGCCCTGATGTCCGCCGGACTGTGGAACGCCGATCTGCTGCTCTCCGAGAAGGGGTTCTACGGCATCGGCTTCGCCATGAGCCTGTTCGCGGTCGTCGCGGTGCAGAAGAACGTCCGCGACCTCGCCGCCTTCCGTTCGGTGCACCCCGATCCCGCACCCGTCGAGCACCCCGGTTACCCGACCATCGGCTGACGCCTCAGGCGACCGGCGTCCCCTGGTGGAACACGCACCGCGGTGCGGGATCGAACCGCCAGAGGGACGACCGGCGGCTGAAGCGGTCCTCGAACCGCAGCAGGTAGGTGAGCAGGACGGTGTCGGGGCCGACGAGGCGACTCTCCTTCTCGCAGATCTCGGGAGCGTCGTCCGCCCCCGGGTCGTCCCGCAGGGCGTCGACGATCGCGTCCCGTGTCCACCGGCGACCGGACTGACCGATCTCCACGAACGAGGGATCGAGCAGGGCGTTCACCTCTCGCGGGTCGGCCCGCACGCCCGTGTCCAGCAGACGCTCCTCGGCGGACCAGGCCGCGGCGGTGAGGCTCTCGGCATCCCGAGCCCTGCCGCGGATGACGTAGGAGCGCTCGATCCCCGCGGTCTCTCGTCCCCACGTGCTCGTCGCGACACGCCGCTGGTGCGCGTCGAACGCCGCTTCGTCGACGAAGCGCTCCGACACCCGCCAGACCCCCTCGTTCTCGGTCGGGGCCACGTCGAACGAGAGGCATCCCGGCTCGGCGCGGGTCAGGGCGACGTGCTCGGCGAGGTGGGCGTGCACGCGCTCCGCTTCGGCGGCGTGGACGCACCGCAGCTCTCCGGTGAGGGTCACCTCGGGACCACGCGGCACGGGCGTCGTGGTGCCGCTCGCCCAGTCGCGCCGCAGGACGCTGTAGGCGACGGATGCCACGGGCTCCGCGCCCTCGACCGGCCAGCCGTCGCGGTAGAAGGCCTCTCGCACCCACCCGCACCGCTCGAAGACCCGGCGCATCGCGACGTTGTCCTCGCGGGTCTGACCCTCGAATCGGATGACCGCGGGGTGATGCGAGAACACCCACGCGGTGGCGGCCTCCAACGCGGCGGTCCCGTGACCGCGCCCGCGGGACGCGGCGGCGAGGCGAAGATCGACCATCGCGGTGGCGTCGAGCAGATCCTCCACCCGGATCACTCCCACACGGCCGTCCCGGTCGTCGTCGATCCAGAACGTCGCGACCGCGTCGCCGTGCCACGCGCCGTCGTCGATGGACGCGCGGACCTCAGTCGCCGTCCAGCGCGCGCGGACGTGGAAGGGGAAGACCTGCGTCGTCAAGAACGCCGCGAGCCCGGTGCCGTCGTCGTCGGCCGGATCCATGCGCGCGAGGGTGATGCTCATCCGCCCACCGTAGACAGTCCCGGCTCAGGTGCGCTGTCTAGGCTGGGGTGCATCACCCGTCCTTCTGAGGAGCCCGCCATCTCGACTGCCTCGACCTCCGCGTCCACCCGTGCGATCCGCACCGCGTCGCTCTCGATCGCGGGGATCGGTGCCGCCATCACGATGGGCGCCCTCGGCCCCTGGTTCACCCCCGTCATCCTGTTGGTGGCGACCGCGGGTGCGCTGCTGGTCATCTGGCGCGGGGGTGGCGCGGTGGTCGGTGCGCGTGCGGCCGTCCCCGTGCTCGCCGTCGTGTCTCTGCTCACGGTCGCGGCCCTGATGGGCCTGGTCGGCGTCCTGTCATCCGCGTGGGTGTGGGCGTCGCTGGGTGCCTACGCCGTCGCGTGGGGCGAGTACCTCGTCTCGCAGACCGTCGCCCGCTCTCGGGTCTGAGACAGCCGCGGCGAGCCGCGGTACGCAGACGCCTCGACCGGAACACCGAACGGACCCGGATGCCGAGGGCGTCGGCATCCGGGTCCGTTCGAGGTGTCGCTCAGACCGTCGCGAGCGTCGAGCGCCACCCGAGGGCGGGAGCGACGTGCTTCGCGAAGTTCTCGACCAGGCGCAGGTTGAAGTCGACGCCCATCTGCGAGGGGATCGTCAGCATCAGCGTGTCGGCGCTCATCACGGCCGCGTCGTTCTGCAGCTGCTCGACGAGAACGTCGGGCGTCGCCGCGTACGTCTTGCCGAACGTGGAGCGCATGCCGTCGATGACGCCGATCTGGTCGCTGCCGGCCGAGCCCGAGAAGTACAGCTCGTCCTCGGCGGTCACGATCGGGAAGATGCTGCGGCTGACCGAGGTGCGCGGCTCTCCCGCGTGACCCGCCTCGCGCCACGCGGCGCGGAAGGCGTCGAGCTGCTGCGCCTGCAGCAGATCGAAGGGTGTTCCGTCGGCCTCGGTGAGCAGCGTCGACGACATCAGGTTCACGCCGAGCCGACCCGCCCACTCCGCCGTCGCGGTGGTGCCCGCACCCCACCAGATGCGCGAGCGCAGTCCGGGGGAGTGCGGCTCGATGCGCTGCAGTCCCGTGCCGCCGCCGAAGGGGCTCATCGGATCGCGCTCGGCCAACCCTTCGCCGTCGATCGCGCGCAAGAAGAGGTCGAAGTGCTCGCGCGCGATGTCGGCGCCGCGGGGGTCCTGCGATCCGGTGTATCCGAACGCCTCGTAGCCGCGCTGCACCGTCTCGGGTGACCCGCGGCTGACGCCGAGCGCGAGCCGGTTGCCGCTGATCAGATCGACGGATGCCGCCTCCTCGGCGAGCATGAGCGGGTTCTCGTACCGCATGTCGATGACCCCCGTGCCGACCTCGATGCGCGAGGTCCGGGCGGCGATCGCGGCGAGCAGCGGCATCGGGGCCGCCTGCTGTCGGGCGAAGTGGTGCACGCGGAACGAGATGCCGTTCACGCCCAGGTCGTCCATGCCCTGGGCGAGGTCGATCGCCTGGAGCATCGAGTCGCCGGCCGACAGGTGGTGCCCGCCGCCGAGGGGGCCGTAGTGGCCGAAGGAGAGTGTGCCGAAGGAGCGCATAGCGGGTGCAACACCGCGCAGATGAATCTATTCCCGCGCATGTACCGAGAACGGCCCCGGGGCGGTCGGGGTGTGGAACCATTCTGAGAATGGACGACGGTGTGCGCGACGAGCTCGAGCGCCTTCGCGCGCGGGCGTACGGCCCCGACGCCGACCTCTCCGACGATCCCGTTGCGTGGGACCGCCTGCGCGAGCTCGAAGAGCAGGTGCGGTCCGCGCCCCTCGCGCCCCCGCCCGCGCCGGCCCCCGTTCCGCTCGCGGGGCCCGTGGCATCCGTCGGTCCCGAGGTCGAGGACGACGACGATGACGATGGCGGGGTCGACGAACGTCCGCGCCGACCGGGACTGACCGTGCGCTCGCGCCGCGGGGTGTGGGCGTGGGCGGTCTCGCTCGCCGCCGTGACGGCGTTGGCCAGCGCGGCGACCGCGCTGGGGGTGTCGTTCGTGCCGGTCGCCGGTGCTGCGGGTGCGGTGCAGGTCGACACGCTCACGCCGGATCCGGGGGCGGACATCCCCGCGGTGTTCGGTCAGCGCACCGGCTCCGAGCGGGCGTTTCAGGACTACTTCGGGGTGACGGCCTTCGTGGCGCTCGCGCGCACCGACTCCACCGACACCCGCAACCCGTGCCTGTACCTGCTCGACTCGGACGAGGTGGGCCGCGACGACGGCCGGGCTCCGAGCGGCAACTTCGTGTACGGCGGCTGCGGGGCGGGGGTGTTTCCTGCCACGGTCGAGTTCGTCGTCGCCGAGGGGATGCCCACGGCGTTCGTCGAGCGCTTCCCGATCGGTACGAGCGTGCAGTTCGTCTACGACGGCGAGAACGTCGGCGTGTTCAGCGACCGCGGCTGACGTTCGCTCACGGCAAGCGCGGTCTCGCGCACCCCGCGGATGAGAGGGTGGAGCAGTGACCTCTCTCCTCGACCGTGTGCCCGCCGGCGCCGACCCGGATGCCGTCTACCTGGGCTTCGTCGAGTGGGCGTCCTCGCGCGGCCTCACGCTCTACCCCGCGCAGGACGAGGCCGTCATCGAGATCGTCTCGGGCGCGAACGTCATCCTCTCCACGCCCACCGGTACGGGCAAGTCGCTCGTCGCGGTGGCCGCGCACGCGGCATCCCTCTCCCGGGGCGGCCGCACCTATTACACGGCGCCGATCAAGGCGCTCGTGAGCGAGAAGTTCTTCGCCCTCGTCGACATCTTCGGCGCCGAGAACGTCGGCATGGTGACCGGTGACTCGTCGGTGAACGCCGACGCCCCGATCGTGTGCTGCACGGCAGAGATCCTGGCGAACCTCGCCCTGCGACAGGGGGTCGACGCCGACGTCGACCAGGTCGTCATGGACGAGTTCCACTACTACGGCGAGGCCGACCGCGGGTGGGCCTGGCAGGTGCCGCTGCTGCTGCTGAACCGGGCGCAGTTCATCCTGATGTCGGCCACCCTCGGCGACGTCGAGGACATCGCCGACGACCTGTCCCGCCGCACGGGGCGGCCGACGGCCCGCGTGACGGGCGTCGAGCGGCCCGTGCCGCTGCACTTCGAGTACGCCCGCACGCCCGTGCACGAGACGGTGCAGGAGCTGCTCGACACGAAGCAGGCGCCCGTCTACGTCGTGCACTTCTCGCAGGCCGCCGCGATGGAGCGGGCGCAGGCGCTGTCGTCGATCCGCATCATCGGGCGCGAGCAACGCGACGAGATCGCCGAGGCGATCGGAGGCTTCCGCTTCACCACCGGTTTCGGCAAGACGCTCTCGCGCTACGTCCGCGCGGGCATCGGCGTGCACCACGCCGGCATGCTGCCGCGGTATCGGCGACTCGTCGAGACGCTCGCCCAGCGGGGCCTGCTGCGCGTCATCTGCGGAACCGACACCCTCGGCGTGGGGATCAACGTGCCGATCCGCACCGTGCTCATGACGGCGCTCACCAAGTACGACGGCACCCGCATGCGCCAGCTCTCGGCGCGCGAGTTCCATCAGATCGCCGGTCGCGCGGGCCGGGCCGGCTACGACACCGCGGGCACGGTGGTCGTCATGGCTCCCGACCACGAGATCGAGAACGCGGCCCAGATCCTCAAGGCCGGCGACGACCTCAAGAAGCAGAAGAAGATCGTGCGCAAGAAGGCGCCGCAGGGCTTCGTCAACTGGACCGAGCAGAGCTACGACCGCCTCGTCGCGGCCGAGCCCGAACCGCTGCAGCCCCAGATGAAGCTGAGCGCCGCGATGCTCATCAACGTCATCGCGCGCGGCGGCGACGTCTTCGGCAACGTCCGCTCTCTCGTCTTCGACAACCACGAGCCGCGCGCCCGGCAGTACGACCTCGCCCGCCGCGCCATCGCGATCTTCCGCACGCTGGTGCAGGCCGGCGTGGTAGAGGTCGTCCCGCCGTCGCGTGAGGGGTCGAAAACTGTCGCTTCAGAGGGGGGTCAAGCGACAGATTCCGACCCCTCACGCATCCGGCTCACCGTTGAACTGCAGCCGAACTTCGCGCTGAACCAGCCGTTGTCGCCCTTCGCGCTCGCCGCGATCGAGATGCTCGACCCCGAGGTGGAGCTCGGAAGGGGGCCGGATGCCGCGCCCCCGGCCTCGTCGGTGGGCACGGGGCACTACGCACTCGACGTCGTCAGCGTCATCGAGGCGACCCTCGACGACCCGCGGCCGATCCTGTCGCAGCAGCAGTTCCGCGCGCGCGGCGAGGCCGTGGCGGCGATGAAACGCGAGGGCATCGAGTACGACGAGCGCATGGAGCTGCTCGAGGAGATCACGTGGCCGAAGCCCCTCGACGAGCTGCTCGCCCAGGCGTACGAGGTGTTCGCCTCGAGCCAGCCGTGGATCCGCGACTTCGAACTGTCGCCCAAGTCGGTCGTGCGCGACATGTTCGAGCGCGCGTGCTCGTTCGGCGAATACGTCTCGCTGTATCAGCTGGCCAGGAGCGAAGGGCTCGTGCTGCGGTACCTCAGCGACGCCTACCGGGCGATCCGCCAGACGGTGCCGGTCGACGCGCAGACGCCCGACCTGCTCGACCTGATCGCGTGGCTCGGCGAGCTCGTGCGGCAGGTCGACTCGAGCCTGGTCGACGAGTGGGAACAGCTCATCAATCCGGCAGACGACCCGGACGCCCCGGTCGTCCCGCCGGCGCCGCCGTCGATCCTCACGAACCGGCGCGCGTTCGTCGTGCTCGTGCGCAACGAGATGTTCCGCCGCGTGCAGCTCGCGGCGTTGCAGCGCGACGACGAGCTGGTCGAACTCGACGCCGAGGTCGATTGGCCCGGGGTCCTCGACCGCTACTTCGACGAGCACGACTCCATCGGGACAGGGGGAGCGGCGCGCTCCTCGGCCCTCGTCGAGATCGACGAGTCGTCGGCGTCGGACGGCGTCTGGCGCGTCGAGCAGACCATCGACGACCCCGCCGGCGACCACGACTGGCGCATCCGCGCCGAGGTCGACCTCGCCGCCTCGGAAGAAGAGGGCACCGCGATCGTGCGGGTCACCGAGGTGCTGCGGCTTTGACGGGTTCTCCTCGAACGACGGATGCCGAGGCGCTGAGGCCCCGGCATCCGGTGTGTTCGATCGCGCTCAGGACTTGCGGGCGACGCGGTTCTCGGCGCTGACCATCCACGACAGCTGCTCGAGACGCTCGAGCACGCCGTGCAGGATGTCGGCGCTCGTGGGGTCTTCGTCGTCGACGTCGTCGTGCACGTCGCGGACGGTGCCGACGACGGCGTCCAGACGCTCGGTGATCAGGTCGATGACCTCGGCGGTGTCGACCTCGCCCTGCGGGAACTCCGGCAGGGTGGTGGTCTCGGCGACGGTGTCGCTGCGGCCGTCGGGCAGGGCGTGCAGCGAACGCATGCGCTCGGCGATCTCGTCGCCGAACTCGCGAGCGGCGTCGATGATCTCATCGAGCTGCAGGTGCGTGTCGCGGAAGTTCTTGCCGACGACGTTCCAGTGCGCCTGCTTGCCCTGGATCGACAGTTCGATCAGGTCGACCAGCACGGCCTGCAGGGCGTCGGTCAGCTGCTCGGACGCCTGGAAGCCCTTCTCGGCGTTCTGCTCGTCGGTGGTCTCGGGACCGCTGCCTCCGCGCGCGGGGCGACGACGGTTCTTGGTGGGGGCGTCCTTGGTGGTGGTGGACATGCGCGTTCCTTTCGCTCACGGTCACCAGCGACGTTAGGGCCGCGGGGTCGGCGGGCGGCGGGGGTTGCGGGGGTGGCGACGTCGGGTTAGCGGGGCCGGACAACCGGCGTTCCGTAGCCGCTCGGCATCCATCGGGCAACCCCGCCCCCACCGTTCGGGGCCGTTCCTAGCGTGAGCGTGTGCCCCCGACTCCGCCGCCGCCCTCCCGGCCCCTCCGTGACTACGCCGCCATCGGCGACGGACGCACGGTCGCGCTGATCGGGCTCGACGGGTCGGTCGACTGGTTGCCGTTGCCCAACATCCACTCGCGACCCGTCTTCGCGCGACTGGTCGACGAGTCGGCCGGTGGATGCATCGAACTCGCCCCGGTGGGGGAGTACACGGTCACGCGCCGCTACATTCCGCGCACGAACGTGCTCGAGACGACCTTCACCACCGACACCGGCGTCGCGACGGTGACCGACGCGATGGTCACCGGCATCGCGGGACGCCTGCCGTGGGCCGAACTGGCCCGACGCGTCGACGGCGTGCAGGGAGAGGTCGAGTTCGCCTGGTGCGTGCAACCGGGCACCATGCTGCGGTCGGCCGCACCCTGGACCGAACGCATCGACGGCTTCTCGATCATGCGCATCGGACATGTCTCGCTCGCCGTCACCGGGCACGAGCACGGCCTGCACGGCGACCCCGACAGCGAGAACGCGAGCATCGACGGCAGCTTCACCACCGCCGAAGGATCACGGCACCTGCTCGTCATCGCCGCCACCGAGGGCGAGCCCCTGCGCATCCCCGACGCCAAGAACGTCGACCGCGGCATCGACCGCACCATCGGCGGTTGGACGATGTGGTCCGACGAGTTCTCGTACGAGGGACCCTGGGCCGACGACGT
>NZ_CAJYPF010000253.1 GCF_913776565.1 uncultured Microbacterium sp.
CGTACCGGGTCCGCCTGATCACCCCCGGCGGGGTCGTGCAGGAACCGGCGCAGTCGCCGCTGCCGTGGGCCCACGACGACACGGTGCTGACCGGCCGGCAGCTGGCCGAGGCCGGCATCCGTCCGCCGGTGCAGAACCCGCAGCAGGCGGTGGTGCTGGAGCTGACGGCGTGAGCATCGACGGCCGGGGACGATGACGCGTCGCGATCGGGCTCAGCCCGCGACCGCGAACAGCCCGGCCACGCCCACCGCGTAGAGCGCGAGGACGACGAACGAGTCGACGCCCAAACCGATGAGGCGGCGGCGGGGGCGGAAGATAAGCCCGACCACGTAGACGAGGGTCAACAGCGCCGCCAGCGCCGTCAGGTAGATGTCGGCGCCGTTCGCGCGCGGCAGCACGGCCGACCCTGAGATCACCGTGGCGAGCAGGAACAGCACGGGCAAGAAGGCGTTGCCGCCGAAGATGTCGCTGATCGCCAGATTGTCGTCGCCCTGCCTGATCGCCTGCAGACCCGTGGAGATCTCGGGCAGCGACGTCGCGAGTGCCAGTACGGTCGCGCCGAACAGCACTCCCGACAGGCCGATCTGCGACGAGGCTGCGTCGCCCGCGCGTTCCAGGACCACACCGGCCCCGAGCGTGGCGAGCGCCGAGAGCGAGAAGATGACAACCGCCTTCTTCGTCCCCATCTTCTTGCGGTCCGTCGTCTTCGCGGGCTTCGGTGTCGCGTCGGGAGCCCGGCCGTCCTCGTGCCACGGCAGGTGCGCACCGGCGCGCTGGACGAGGATCAGACCGACGATCCACAGGGCGGCGATCAGCACGACGTCGGGGGTCAGGCGCAGCACCTCGAGGCCGTCCGGCAGCTGGCTGCCCGCGATGACCACCGCGAGGACGGCGACCACCACCAGGCCCTCGAGGACCAGCGTGAGGGATGCCGCGCGGTACGTCAGCGGCTTCACCCCGCGTCCGCGCTTGCCGGAGGCGTCGAGGACCACGAGCACGACGGTCTGCAGGGCGATCCCGCCCAGGATGTTGCCGACGGCCACCTCGAGGTTGCCCGCCATCGCGGCCGACACGGTGATCGCGATCTCGGGCAGGTTCGTGGCCACCGCCAGGACGATCAGCCCGCCCAGCGCGCTGCCGAGATGCAGGCGCGCATCGAGGACATCGGTCGCCTTGGAGAGCTGGATGCCGGCCACCCACACCACCGCGGCGGCGGCGACGAAGATGACGACGAGAAGAGCGAGAGGCAGCGAGTCCACGGCCCGATTACACGCCCCGCGGCCGTGGTGCGCGTGCCGCTTGCGCGGGGGAGCGCGAACGCCTAAGTGCTCAGTCGACGCTCGGGCGGACCAGCCGCAGGACGCTCACCGAGACGGGCGGCAGGAGCACGATCACGGCGACGATGATCGCCGTCACCCCGATGGGCCCGCTCTGCGGCTCACCGCCGAAGCGCTCCACGGCGAGCCAGCTCAGACCCCACGCGAGGGCGATCGCGGGCGTGACGCGCCAGCCGCTGCGCCACGCGATGGCCAGACCGATGAGGGCCACCACGAGCAGGACGGCGATACCGATGGCATCCGCCGCGCCCTCCCACTCCGCGGGGACGATGGTTGTGAGCCACGCGGCCGTGTTGGCGACGGTGGCGAGGGTGACCCAGCCCAGGTGCAGACCGGTCACGCCGTCGATCAGCACGGAGTCCGCGAAGCCGCCCCGGGGTTCGCGGGTCACGACCGCGACGCGGAACGTCCAGCCGAGGGTAGCGAGGAGCAGCACGATCACGACCACCGTGAGAAAGAGCGTGCCGAAGCGCGCCGCCACCAGCCACAGGCCGTTCAGGGTCATGGTCAGCGCGATGAGCCAGCCCAGCGCGCGCTGGCGCGGGTTGGTGCGCTGGCCGGGGAGGGCCTGCCAGATCGCATACGCGATGAGGCCCAGGTAGATGACCGACCAGATCGAGAAGGCGGGTCCCGCCGGGGCGAGGTAGGAGCCGCTCGTGCTGAGGGCTCCGCCCTGCTGGTCCTCCACCGCGGTGTTGCCGAAGGCGCCCGCGCCGATGACGGCCGCGATCAGCATGAACGACAGGGCGGAGAGGACGACGATCTGACGCGCGAGGTCCGTGCCCCGCCAGTGAGCTGTTGCGTTCATACCCAGAACACTAGAAAAGCTAGGTAAATATGCGCCTCGGGGTTGACACTCGCCGCGGGGGTCTTCTCGTCAGGGTTCCGGTACCGGGGTGCGGTCGTCTCCGTCTCGCGGATGCCGATCGCGGCACGCCGTGCCGGCCGGGGACGGCGACGGCTCAGGCAGCGACCGCGCGTGCGGCGAACGAGCGCAGCAGACGCGTGGGCTGCTCGACCGAGGCGGTGCGCACGTGGGCGGACACCTCGTCGAACGCGTCGGCGTCGAAGTACCCCGCGTCGCGGTAGACCCGCATGCGCGCCACGAACGCGTCGGCGGTCGGCTCGGGATGGAACTGGGTCGCCCATAGTCCGACCCCCGCGCGGTAGGCCTGCACCGGGCAGAGATCGTTCTCAGCGAGCAGCGTCGCGCCCGGGGGCACGCTCGCGGCCGCCTCCTTGTGCGCGGTGAGCGCCTCGAAGCGCGGCTGCAGCAGGCCGAACAGCTCGTCCGCGCGACCGGCGGGGGTCAACGAGATGGCGGCCGGTCCCGTTCCCTCGGGATGCCGCAGCGTCACCTCGCCGCCCAGCAGGCGCGTCACCACCCCGATGCCGTAGCACGTGAACATCGCGGTCGTACGGCCCTCGATGGCCGCCGTCGCCAGTCGCTCGAGGTCGCGTTCGAGCCGTCGTTGTTCATCGGTCTTGTCGGGATCGGTGACGTTGAAGGGACTGCCGCCCACCACGACGGCGGCGAATCGCTCCAGGTCGGCGGGCAGCGCCTCGCGCACCAGATCGTGGTGCACGAGGTCGTCGGAACGCACCCCGAGGCCGTCGCGGAACGACTCCCACTCCGCCACGGCGGCATCGCGCTGCGGGCGGGCGCAGACGTAGAGCAGGGACGCGGTCACCCAGGGATTCTATGCGGGGTGAACCTCCAGGATGCCGAGGGTGAAACGCAACGACACCGACCCCCGTGCGCGGGGTCAGCGGGAGGACTGCGCCGTCCGGCCGCGCACGATCCCCACGAACGTCTCGACGTCGGGCGTCGTGCGCTCGCGGGGCCAGGCGAGGGCCACCGTCGACGTGGGGCCGTCGCGCAGCACGCGGTACTCGACGTCGCGTCGCCGGTGGGCCCGGGCCAGCGACATCGGCAGGATCACGACGCCGACACCCGCGGCCACCGTGGCGATCGCGTCGGCGGTGTCGGCCGGAGGCGCGAAGGCCGGGGGGACGGCATCCGGGACCGTGACGTGCACCACGTCGTCGGCCGGGACGATCACGACCTCGCCCGCGAGATCGGCCAGATCGAGCTCTTCGGCCGCGGTCAGGTCGGAGTCCGTCGACATGACGACCACGGGCTGCTCCTCGTAGAGGCGGATCACGTGCAGGTCGTCGGCGTCGTCGAGGGGGAGGCGGACCAGGGCGGCGTCGACCTCGTCGAGGGCAGCGCGCTGGGAGGCCACGGGGATCTCGCGCAGGTCGAGCGCGACGTGCGGCATCCGCTCCCGCCAGAGGGCGATCCACTTGCCGGGGGTCGCACCCGGGATCGCGCCCAGCACGAACGTGCGCGGCTCCTCGGCGGGCGACCGCTCCGGCGTCGCACGGGCGCGGGGGACGGTCTTCTTGGCGCCGCCGGTCCGCCTCGCCGCGGACGGCTTGGTGCCGCCCGCCCGACGCGGAGCGCCGCCGCGTCCGCGGGATCCGCTGCCGTTCGCCATGGCTCCAGGCTATCCGCGTCGATACGGTGGACGGATGATCGGCATCCTCGCCCTCGTGTTCGCCGGCCTCGCGGCCCTGCTGCACGTCTACATCTTCGTCCTCGAGAGCGTGCGCTGGTCGCGCCCGGCGACCTGGAAGATCTTCGGCATCGCCGACCAGCGCGCGGCGGACATCACCCAGCCGATGGCCTACAACCAGGGGTTCTACAACCTGTTCCTCGCCATCGGCGCCGCCGTCGGCGTCGTCCTCTGGGGCGTGAACGGTGTGGGCGATGTCGCCGGACGCACGCTGCTGATCTTCTCGCTCGGGTCGATGCTCGCGGCGGCGCTCGTGCTGGTGACCTCGGGCCGGAAGTACCTGCGCCCCGCGACCCTGCAGGGCACCCTGCCGTTGATCGGACTCGTGCTGGCGATCCTGGCCTGACCCCGGAGAGCGGATGCCAGGCGGTCGGGCCGTCGCCGACCCGGCCTCCGGGGAGACGAAAACTCGCACGCTCCGAAGAGACGTGCGGGTCGTGTGTGCCGGGACGCGGCGCTCAGGCGGCCAGACGCAGCCCTCGACGATCAGTCGCGACGGCCTCGCCGTCGTTGATGACCTCGTCGTCGCCGATGAGAGATCCCACCGCGATCCGGGCGTTGTGGCCCACCTGCGTGCGGACGCCGATGTGGGCGCCGGCGCCGATGACCGCACCCGCGCAGATGTGCGCGTGCGGCTCGATGCGGGCTTCCGGACCGATGACGG
>NZ_CAJYPF010000254.1 GCF_913776565.1 uncultured Microbacterium sp.
CGGCATACCGGCCAGCGCGACGTCGCCGAGCCCGAAGGCGGCGCGATCGACCGTGGCGCCGACGACGACCCCCACGGGGCCCAGGGCCCCGGGCGCGCCGATGTTCGCCTGGTTCACGTCGTGCGCGACCCGGGCCGCGACGTGCTCGTGGTCGCCCACGGCGAGGGCGTCGTCGACGATCGCGCTCTGCAGCGCGCGCGCTTCGGGATTGCTCGTCGCCGTGAGCACGAACGCGCCCTTGCCGTGGCGGACCGCCAGCGACAGCGTGTCGCTCAGCGAGTCGGCACCCATGTACGGCGACAGGGTCACGGCATCCGCCTCGAGAGGAGAACCGGGCTCGAGCCAGGCGTGGGCGTAGCCCTCCATCGTCGTGCCGATGTCTCCCCGCTTGGCGTCGGCGATCACGAGAAGGCCGGCGTCGCGGGCGGCGGCCATCACGTCCTCGAGAGCGGCGAAGCCGCGCGAGCCGTACCGCTCGTAGAACGCCACCTGCGGCTTGACCACGCCGACGCGGCCGCGGGCGGCCTCGACCACCCGCAGTCCGAAGTCGCGGGCGCCGGATGCCGTGGCATCCAGCCCCCACGCCGACAGCAGTGCGGCGTGGGGGTCGATGCCGACGCACAGTGCGCCGTGCAGGTCGAGAGCGGCCGAGAGCCGCTGACCGAACGTCTCGCTCACAGGCGTCCCGCGCGATCGGTGGCGTGCTCCTGGAGGCTCCGGACGGCGAAGCCGTCCTTCATCGCTCCCAGCGCGCTGACCGCGGCGCCCAGGACGGCCATCGTGGTGAACAGCGCCTTGTCGGCGGCCACCGCGGCGGCGCGGATCTCGTAGCCGTCGGCGCGGGCCGTCCCGCCCGAGGGGGTGTTGACGATCATGTCGATCTCGCCGGCGTTGATCAGGTCGACCACGTTCTGCTGGCCGGAGCCCTGCGTCTCGGAGTACTTCTCGACGACCTCCACCCGGATGCCGTTGCGCGCGAGGATCTCGGCGGTGCCCTCGGTCGCGAGCAGCGAGAAACCGAGCTCCTGCAGGCGGTGGGCCGGCAGGATCACGGCGCGCTTGTCGGCGTCGGCGACCGAGATGAACACGGTGCCCGAGGTGGGCATGCCGCCGTACGCGGCCTCCTGCGACTTCGCGAACGCGGTCGGGAAGTCGCGGTCGAGGCCCATGACCTCACCGGTCGAGCGCATCTCGGGTCCGAGGACGCTGTCGACGGTGTGACCGTCGGCGGTGCGGAACCGCTTGAACGGCAGCACGGCCTCCTTGACGGCGACGGGCGCGTCGAGCGGGACGCGGGAGCCGTCCTGCGCGGGCAGCAGCCCCTCGGTGATCAGCTCGGCGATCGAGCTCCCGGCCATGATGCGGCTGGCGGCCTTGGCGAGCGGGATGCCGAGGGCCTTCGACACGAAGGGCACCGTGCGGCTCGCGCGCGGGTTCGCCTCGATGACGTAGAGCACACCGGCGGAGATCGCGAACTGCACGTTCAGCAGACCCCGCACGCCCACGCCCTTCGCGATCGCCAGGGTCGCTTCGCGCACGCGATCGACCTCGGTGCGGCCGAGCGAGACCGGAGGCAGGGTGCACGACGAGTCGCCGGAGTGGATGCCGGCCTCCTCGAGGTGCTCCATGACGCCGCCGATGTACAGGTCGGTGCCGTCGTACAGCGCGTCGACGTCGAGCTCGATCGCGTCGTCGAGGAAGCGGTCGACCAGCAGCGGGAGGCCGGGGCCGATGATCGCCTGGTCGGCCACGCGCACGAAGTAGTCGCGCAGCGCCTCGGTCGAGTAGACGATCTCCATGCCGCGGCCGCCGAGCACGAAGCTCGGGCGCACCAGCACCGGGTAGCCGATCTCCTCGGCGACCTGCACGGCGCCCTCGACGTCGATCGCCGTGCCGTTGCGCGGCGCGACGAGTCCGGCGTCGTCGAGCTGGCGCGAGAACAGCTCGCGCTCCTCGGCGAGGTCGATCGCCTCGGGGCTCGTGCCGAGGATGGTGTAGCCGGCGGCCTCGATCCCCTTGGCCAGGCCCAGGGGCGTCTGACCGCCGAGCTGGCAGACCACGCCGAGGATCGTGCCCGACTGCGACTCCGCGTGCAGCACCTCGAGCACGTCCTCGAGCGTCAGCGGCTCGAAGTACAGGCGGTCGCTCGTGTCGTAGTCGGTCGACACGGTCTCGGGGTTGCAGTTGACCATGACGGTCTCGTACCCGGCATCCGACAGCGCGAACGACGCGTGCACGCACGAGTAGTCGAATTCGACGCCCTGGCCGATGCGGTTCGGGCCCGAGCCGATGATGACGACCTTCGTGCGGTCGGAGGGGGTGACCTCCGTCTCGGCGTCGTACGACGAGTAGTGGTACGGCGTCAGGGCCGGGAACTCCCCCGCGCACGTGTCGACGGTCTTGTAGACCGGGCGCACGTCGAGCGCGTAGCGCGACTCGCGCACCTCGGCCTCGCCGAGACCGCGGATCTCGGCGATCTGGGCGTCGCTGAAGCCGTGCTCCTTCGCGACGCGGAGGGTGTCGGCATCCAGCTCGTCGGCCTGCGCGATGAACTCCGCGACCTCGTTGATCAGCACCATCTGATCGATGAACCATGGATCGATCGCCGTCGCGTCGAACGCCTGCTCGGCCGTGGCGCCCTTGCGCAGCGCCTGCTGCAGCACGACGATGCGTCCGTCGGTCGGGGTCTTCGCGATCTCGAGCAGTTCGTCCACCGAGCGCGACTCCTCGCCCCAGTGGAAGCTCGAGCCGCGCTTCTCCAGCGACCGCAGCGCCTTCTGCAGGGCCGTGGTGTAGTTGCGCCCGATCGCCATGGCCTCGCCCACCGACTTCATGGTCGTGGTCAGCGTGGTGTCGGCGGCGGGGAACTTCTCGAAGTTGAACCGCGGCACCTTGACCACGACGTAGTCGAGCGTGGGCTCGAAGCTCGCCGGGGTCACCTTGGTGATGT
>NZ_CAJYPF010000255.1 GCF_913776565.1 uncultured Microbacterium sp.
GAACACCAGACCCTCGCGGGTCAGCGAAGACAGCGGCGCGTCCTCTCGGGTCCGAGGGGCCAGATGGTCGACGGCAAGCATCCGGGGGTCGCTCCTTCGCGGGTTCTGTGAACGTGCACACATTTGCCGTGATCGAAAGGGTGGAGAAAATGTGTGAACGTGCACATACTGACACGGCGTCACGCGATCGTCAACTCCCCGCTGCCGCTAGGCTGACCCTCATGACGCCTCCTCCGCCCGGGCGCCGGCGCAGCACCGTGCACGACGTGGCGAAGGCGGCCGGGGTCTCGCGGGGCACGGTGAGCCGCGTTCTCAACGGCGGCTACGTCTCGGATCACGCGCGAGAAGCCATCCAGGCCGCCATTCGCGAGGTCGGTTACGTCCCCAACAACGCCGCGCGCACCCTGGTGCGTCAGCGCACGCAGGCGGTGGGGTTCATCGTGCACGAACCCCATTCGCTGTTCCTCGAAGACCCCAACATCGGCGCCATCATGCTGGGTGCCAACACCGCGTTGTCCCAGGCCGACTACCAGATGGTCTGCGTCGTCGTCGACACCGATCGCGACACCGATCGCGTCGCGCGCTACCTCAGCGGCGGCTTCGTCGACGGCGCGGTCATCGTCTCGGCCCGCCAGCACGACCCGATCACCGACGTCGTCGAGCGACTCGGGCTGCCCGTCGCCTACGTGGGCCACCCGCCGGGCATCAACCGTCCCTGGGTCGGCATCGACAACCTCGGCGCCGCGCGGGCCATCACCGCGCGCGTGCGCGCGTCCGGGCGCCGGCGCATCGGCATGATCGCCGCCGCGCTCGACCGCGACTCGGGCAGCGACCGCCTCGCGGGTTTCCGCGAAGCGCTCGGCGACGACTTCGACGACACGCTCGTCGAGTCCGTGCCGCTCTACGCCTTCGCCGACGGCGAGGCGGGCATGCGGCGACTGCTCGAGCGCGCCCCCGACATCGACGCGGTCTTCGGAGCCTCGGATGCCGTGGCCGCCGGAGCCGTCCAGGCTCTGCGGGCCGCCGGTCGACGCGTCCCCGATGACGTCGGGGTCGTGGGGTTCGACGACAGCGCCTGGGCGCGCCGGACCGACCCGCCGCTCAGCACGGTCGATCAACCCGCCGAGGGACTCGGGGCCGCAGCGGCCGAGGCCGTGCTGCTGCAGCTGTCGGGCGGTGTCGCCGACGCCGACGGCATCCTGCTCGATGCTCCGGTGGTCTGGCGCGGGTCGGCGTAGGTCCCTCCGCGCGCCCTCAGCCGGCCGCAGCCCAGGGCATCGGGCGATCGGCGTCGCGCGAACTGTCGTCGGGGATGTGGGGCAGGGTCTCCCCGCCGGCGCGGATGCACAGCCAGCGCAGCTCCCCGGGGCTGTCGGGGAGGGCGCGCCAGACGCGCCACACGCCCTGCCCGACGCGGACGACGCTGCCGGGACCGACGTCCACGACGTCGTCGTCGAGGCCCATCTGCCCGCGCCCCTCGAGGAAGACGTAGAGTTCCTCGACTCGGCTGTGCGTGTGCCAGTAGCCCGCGTCCTCGCCGGGGAGCAGGGCGTTCGCCGTCATGCCGATGAACTGCATCGCCAGCTCGTGGTCGACCACGCGCCGTCCGTCGCGGGAGCGCTCGGGGACGAATCCGCCGAAGTGCTCGCGCCAGGCGTCCATGGCTCCGATATCGGTGATCTGGTAGTCGCTCATGCCCCCATCCTGCGCCTTCCGGGCGGACACGACATCACCGAAACAGGGGATGCCACGAGAACAGGGGATGCCACGAGAACAGGCCGATCCGCTCGGAATCGGCCTGTTCTCGGCGCGTACGCCTGTTCTCGTGACGGACTACTCCTCGAGCTGCCCCAGCGAGGGCCCCGCGACGAAGCGCGCGACCGGCTCGACCGCGTGCTCCAGCTCGAGCACGACGATCTCGTTCGCGCCGGCGCGGGTCGCGGGGCCGGGCACGTAGAGCGTGTTCTGCGGCACGTTGTTCCAGTACCGGCCGAGGAAGAAGCCGTTGACGTACACATAGCCCTTGCCCCACGCGCTGGTGTCGAGGAACAGGTCGACGGGGGCGTCGAGGTCGAAGGACCCGCGCAGCAGAGCGCGGCCGACCGCACCGGTGCCGCTTCCGGCGGCGGCCTCGAGCGCGACGGGCGTGGCGGTCCATCCGGTCAGCGGCTCGCCGTTCAGCGTCACCTCGCCGATGAGCCCCTTGGCCTCGCCGAGACGGTCGGCGTAGTTCACCCGGCCCTGGTCCTCGACCAGCACCGTCAGTCGGGCTCCCGCCGGGATGGTCAGCGCGCGCTCGTGCAGCGTCCGCGACAGGCGACCGATGGGGGTCCCGTCGACGTGCACCCAGGCCAGATCGCGGATCTCGTCGAACACCAGGGCCGCGGGGCCGGTGAACGCGGGCAGCGCGACGTCGTAGCGCACGAGCGGGCCGAGGTGCGCGAGCTGCTCGAAGCTCGGCGGGTCGTCGGCCATCGCCGCGGGGGCGACCACCGGCATCCACTCGCCCTCGCCCGACAGGGCGACGTCGAAGGCCGGAGCCTCGGGTCGAGGGCCGGGAACGTCCGAGGGCACGGGAGCGTACTTGGCGATGACCTCGCGGAACGCGTGGAACTTCGCCGTCGGGTGCCCCGATTCGTCGATCGGGGCGTCGTAGTCGTACGAGGTGACGATCGGGTCGAAGCGTCCCTTGTCGTTCGCGCCGTTCGTCGTGCCGAAGTTGGTCCCGCCGTGCACCATGTAGATGTTCACCGAGGCCCCGGCCGCGAGCAGCACGTCGAGATCGTGGGCGGATGCCGCGGGGTCGGTCGTGTGGTGGATGCTGCCCCACCAGTCGAACCAGCCGTCCCAGAACTCGCTGCACATGAGCGGCCCCGTGGGCTGGTGCTCGCGGAGGGTCTCGAGGCGTTCGGCGGAGCGCGAACCGAACGATCCGGTCAGGTGCAGCTCGGGCAGGCTCCCCGCCTCGAGCATCCACGGCATCGGCTGGTCGACGGTGGTCAGCGGCACCGTGATGCCGGCGTCCTTCGTCACGCGCACGAGCTCGCGCAGGTAGTCCTTGTCCGAGCCGTAGGCACCGTACTCGTTCTCGATCTGCACGAGCACGACGTTGCCGCCGCGGTCGATCTGACGGGGAGCGACGATCTCGTACACGCGCCGCAGATACTCCGACACCGCCTCCACGAACCGCGGTTCGGAGCGACGGATGCCGATCCCCGGCGTCGAGGTCAGCCACACCGGCAGACCGCCGTTGTGCCACTCCGCGCAGATGTAGGGCCCGGGGCGCACGATCGCGTGCAGTCCCTCCTCGGCGATCAGGTCGAGGAAGCGGCCCAGGTCGTTCCAGCCCGTGGCATCCCACTCTCCGCGGACGGGCTCGTGCGCGTTCCACGCCACGTAGGTCTCGATGGTGTTCAGGCCCATCGCCTTCGCGGTGCGGATGCGGTCGGCCCAGTGCTCGGGGTGGATGCGGAAGTAGTGCAGCGTGCCCGAGATGACCTGGTGCGGTCGTCCGTCGAGCAGGAAGTCGGTCTCGCCGAGGGAGAAGGTCGTCACGATGTCTTTCGGTATCAGTCGGTCAGGCGCGCGGTCAGGCGCACCCAGGCGAGGGCGGGGAGGGTGAAGCGCAGGATGCCGTCGGCTCCGACCTCGACGGTCAGGGGAGCGGGCGCGACGGGTTCGGCGTCGGCGGAGTTGGTGGTGTGGCGGTCTCCGCCGTCGGGGATCGTGACGACCACGGCCGCGACGTCCGAGACCGGGCCCAGATCGAGCTCGACGGTCGTGGACTGCTCGAGGTCGCGGTGGGCCAGGAACACCGCGACGGCGTCGCCGTCCACGGTGGCCACGGCGTCGACGGCATCCACCGTTCCGTGGCGGGAGGTGTCGATGCGGGCGCCGTCGACGCGGGGGAGCACCACACGACCGGATGCCGCTTTCGCGGTGAGCGCGAACGGGTGGAAGGTGCTCTGGCGCCAGGCCGCGCCGCCGCCGGGCTCGGTGCGGATGGGGGCGATGACGTTGACCAGCTGCGCGAGGTTGGCCATCGACACGCGGTCGGAGCGGCGGATGAGCGTGATGAGCAGGGAGCCGACGACGACGGCGTCGGTGACGGTGTAGTCGTCCTCGATCAGGCGCGGGGCGATCGGCCAGTCGCCGGTGAAGACGCGGGGCTTGTCGACCTCGTTCCAGCGGGTCTGGTTCCACACGTTCCACTCGTCGACGCTGATGCCGATGACGCCGCCGTCGGGGGTCGTGGCGCCGGTGGCGTCGATGATGTCGACGACGTCGCCGATGTAGCGGTCCAGGGCGGCGCCGCTGGCGAGGAAGCTCGCCGGGTCGGCCGGATCCTCCTCGTAATAGGCGTGCACCGAGATGTGGTCGACGAGGCCCGCGGTGTGCCGGAGCACCGTGCGCTCCCACTCTCCGAACGTGGGCATCTCGTGGTTCGAGCTGCCGGCGGCGACGAGCTCGACGCCCGGGTCGATGAAGCGCATCATCCGCGCGGTCTCGGCGGCGAGGCGACCGTACTCGTCCGCGGTCTTGTGCCCGATCTGCCACGGGCCGTCCATCTCGTTGCCCAGGCACCACAGACGGATGCCGAAGGGCTCGTCGCGTCCGTTGTCGCGACGGCGGTCGCTGAGGGCGGTTCCCGAGGGGTGGTTGGCGTACTCGAGCAGGTCGGCGGCCTCGGCGACGCCGCGCGTGCCGAGGTTGACCGCCTCCATGACCTCCAGCCCCGCGGCATCCGCCCACTCGGCGAACTCGTGCAGACCCACCTGGTTGGTCTCGGTGCTGTGCCAGGCGGCATCCAGGCGCACGGGACGCTCGTCGCGGGGGCCGACACCGTCTTCCCACCGGTAGCCCGACACGAAGTTGCCGCCCGGGTAGCGCACGACCGTCGCCCCCAGCTCACGCACGAGCTCGAGCACGTCGGCACGGAACCCGGACGCGTCCGCGGTGGCGTGACCGGGGGAATGGATGCCGTCGTACACGCAGCGGCCCATGTGCTCCACGAAGGAGCCGAAAAGGCGGCGGGGGACGTCGGCTCCGACCGCGGCGCGGTCGACGACGATGCGGGTGGGGGAGGTCATTCGGGTTTCTCCTGGTGGGAAGAGGAAGGGGCGGGTCGCACGACAGATGCGACCCGCC
>NZ_CAJYPF010000256.1 GCF_913776565.1 uncultured Microbacterium sp.
CGTACCGGGTCCGCCTGATCACCCCCGGCGGGGTCGTGCAGGAACCGGCGCAGTCGCCGCTGCCGTGGGCCCACGACGACACGGTGCTGACCGGCCGGCAGCTGGCCGAGGCCGGCATCCGTCCGCCCGTGCAGAACCCGCAGCAGGCGGTGGTGCTGGAGCTGACCGCCCGCTGACCCCGCTCACGCGGAGAGCGCGGACAGGCCCCCGGCGGAGAGCACGAGCACGACGAACGAGCCGACACCAATCCCGAGCAGGCGTCGGCCGAGCCCGCGATGAGATCGCGCGTCAGATCGACCTCGGTCGAGGTATCCGAGTGCTGCGACCACGCGCAGAAGGGTCGGTGACGCCGCCGCCGGGCGGGTCCGGCTCAGTCGACGCTCGGCCGGATCAGGCGCAGCACGCTGATGATCGCCGGCGGCAACAGCACGACCGCTGCCACGACGATCGCGGTCGCCCCGATCGGGCCGCTCTGCGGCTCGCCGGTGAAGCGCTCCACGGCGAGCCAGCTCAGACCCCATGCGAGGGCGATCGCGGGTGTCACGCGCCACGAGCTGCGCCACGCGATCGCCAGACCGATGAGGGCCACCACGATGAGGACGGCGATGCCGATGGCATCCGCTGCGCTCTCCCAGTCGGCGGGCACGAAGCTCGTCAGCCACGCCGCGGTGTTGGCGACGGTGGCGAGGGTGACCCAGCCGAGGTGCAGGCCCGTGACACCGTCGATGAGCACCGAGTCGACGACGCCACCGCGCGGTTCGCGGGTCGCGACGGCGACGCGGAAGGTCCAGCCGAGAGCGGCGAGCAGCAGCACGATCACGACGACGGTGAGGAAGAGGGTGCCGAAGCGCGCAGCCACCAGCCACAGGCCGTTCAGCGTCATCGTGAGGGCGATCAGCCAACCGAGGGCGCGCTGGCGCGGGTTCGCGCGCTGTCGGGGGAGCGCCTGCCAGATCGAGTAGACGATCAGGCCGAGATAGATGATCGACCAGATCGAGAAGGCGGGGCCCGCAGGAGCGAGGTAGGAGCCGTCGGTGTTGAGCGCGCCGCCCTGCTGATCCTGCACGGCGGTGTTGCCGAAGGCGCCCGCGCCGATGACGGCCGCGATCAGCATGAACGACACCGCGGAGAGGACGACGATCTGACGCGCGAGGTCCGAGCCCCGCCACTGAGCTGTTGCGTTCATGGGAAGAACACTAGATAAGCTAGGTAAATCGGTCGGTCGGGGTTGACATCTCCGAACGCGGCAGGATGCGGCGCCCACGCCGCGACCGACGCCGTAGCCTCAGGCGGCGACGGCGCGGGCGGCGAACGACCGCAGCAGCAGCGTCGGCTGCTCGACCGACGCCGTGCGCACCTGCGCCGACACCTCGTCGAAGGCGTCGGCGTCGAAGTAGCCGGCCTCGCGGTAGACGCGCATACGGGCGATGAAGGCCTCGGCCGTCGGCTCGGGGTGGAACTGCGTCGCCCAGAGCGCTGCCCCGGCGCGGTAGGCCTGCACGGGGCACGCGTCGTTCCACGCCAGCAGGGTGGCCCCGGGCGGGACGGTCGCGGTGCCCTCCTTATGGGCGGTGTAGGCCTGGAAACGGGGAGCCAGGATGCCGAAGAGCTCGTCGGACCGCCCGGCCTCGGTCAACACGATCTCGGCAGGACCGGTGTCTTCGGGATGCTGCAGCGTCACGACTCCGCCGAGCAGGCGCGTGACCACGCCGATGCCGAAGCAGGTGAACATGACGCTCGTGCGTCCCTCGATTCCGGCAGCGGCCAGGCGCTCGAGGTCGCGCTCGAGCCGCACCTGCTCGGCCGTCTTGTCGGTGGCCGTGACGTTGAACGGGCTGCCGCCCACGACGACGGCGGCGTAGCGCTCGAGGTCGGCCGGCAGAGGCTCGCGCACCAGATCGTGGTGCACGAGGTCGTCGCCCGATACCCCCAGCCCGTCGCGGAACGAGGCCCACTCCGCCACGGCCGCGTCGCGCTGAGGGCGAGCGCAGACGTAGAGAAGGGGCAGCGGAGTCACCCAGGGATTCTATGCGGCTCCGGACTCCACCGAGCGAGGCGGGAAACGCAGGGACACCTGGGTGCGCGCCGCGGCCCGATGGCCCGCCCCACACGCGAAGACGCGATCCACACGCGTGGACGCGGGGAGAGCGCGTTCACGCGTGCCGATCGCGTTCATGAGCGGGACGGGGGCCGGGCCGGCAGGGCGCGGGCCCGTGTGCGACGGGCGGGGCGGATGCCGATCGCGCGGGCGTCAGTCGGCGACGGGCCGCGTGAGCACGGCGACGTCGTCGAGGCGCACGCGCACGCGGTCACCGACCGCGAGCCCCAGGCCGGCGCTGTGCTGCACGTGCACGCGTGATCCCTCGGAAGTCGCCAGCAGCGAGCGGCGGATGCTGCCGAGGAACGTGGTCTGCTCCACCACGGCATCCTCGCCCTCCTCGCCCGTGCCGACGAGACGCACGTTCTCGGGGCGCACGAACACCTCGCAGGGCCCCGCCTCAGCCGTGGCGAGCAGGGGCAGGCGTCGACCCCACACCTCGACCGTGTCGCCGGCGACGATGCCGGGCACCAGGCTCGACGACCCCACGAAGGCCGCGACCTCTGCGGTCGCGGGGCGCGTGTAGAGCTCTTCGGGGCTGCCGACCTGCAGGATGCGGCCGGCGCCCATCACGGCGACGCGGTCGGACACGGCCAGCGCCTCCTCCTGGTCGTGCGTGACGAAGACGGTCGTGGTGCCCAGGCGCTGCTGGATGCGGCGGATCTCGTCGCGCAGCTGAACGCGCACCTTGGCGTCGAGGGCCGACAGCGGCTCGTCGAGCAGCAGCACACGCGGCTCGGTCACCAGGGCACGCGCCAGCGCCACGCGTTGCTGCTGACCGCCCGACATCTGGTGCGCGTAGCGGTCGGCGAGGTGGCCGAGTCCCACCAGGTCGAGCGCGTCGCCCGCCCGGCGGCGGGCTTCGGCGGTGCCCACGCCGCGGCGGCGGAGGCCGAAGGCGGTGTTCTCGAGCGCGCGCAGGTGGGGGAAGAGCGAGTACGACTGGAACACCATGCCGATGTCGCGCTTGTTCGTCGGCACGGCCGAGACATCGCGCCCGCCGATGCGCACCTCGCCCCCGCTGGCCTGTTCGAGCCCCGCGAGCACCCGCAGGGCCGTCGTCTTGCCGCAGCCCGAGGGGCCCAGCAGCGACACGAACTCGCCGGGAGCGACGTCGAGGTCGACGCCGTGCAGCACGCGCGTCGAGCCGTACTCCTTCACGACCCCGCGCAGCTCGACGCCGGCGTTCGCGCTCGGGACGAGGGCGCTCGCTGCGGTGTCGGGGAGAGCGCGGGCGGGGGTGTCGGCGGTGGTCATGAGGTCTTCCTTCCGGCGCCGGCGCCGATGCGTCCGACGCGGCCGATGATGAGCAGCAGCACGAACGCGAACGCCAGCGCGAGCAGGGTGAAGATCGCCGCGACGTAGCCGTCCTGCTTGTTGACCACGACGAGCGCGGTCTGCAGCGTCTGCCGGTTCAACAGCGAGGCGATCGTGAACTCTCCCAGCACGACCGCGACCGAGATGAGGGCGGCCGCCAGCAGACCCTGCCGCAGGTTGGGCACGATGACGCGCAAGAGTACCGAGCCCCAGCCTGCGCCCAGCGTGCGGGCGGCTTCGGACAGGGTCGTGATGTCGATGGCGTCGATCGACGCCTGGATCGAGCGGTAGGCGAAGGGCAGCACCAGGATGCCGTAGGCGAAGGCGAGCGTCCACGCTCCGGTGCCGAGCGTGCGTCCGATCTGCAGGTAGATCGGCGTGAGCCCCACAACCAGCACGATGGCGGGGATCGAGATCGGCAGGAGGGCGACGAACTCGAACACCCGCCGCAGGCGCGGGAAGGCGAGCGCGACGAGCACCAGGGTCGGGGTGAAGAGTCCGAGCACGAGGGCGACGGTGACGGCGGCGAGGATCAGGGAGTTGCCGAGCCCCGTCCAGATCGGTCGGTATTTCACCGCGTTGGCCGGGTCGAAGATGCCGGCCCATCGATCGATCGACAGCCCGGAACCGCCGGGCAGCGGCGTGAGCGTGAAGAGCGCGGTGGCGGCGAACGGTACGACGAAGGCGAGGCCGACGACGATCGCGATGATCCAGCGCGCGGCGCGCGGGGGAGCGAGGGGGTTCACGCCTGCCACCTCGCCGCACGTCGCTGGATGAGCGCGTAGACCACCATGACGACGGCGACCACGATGATCATGCCGAGGGCGAGCGCACCCGCGAGGTTTTCGCGCCCGAGCACGGTCTCGCTGGTCAGGGCCGCGCGGATCTGCAGGGGCACGATCTGCGACCCCTGGCTGGCCAGAGCTGCGGCGGTCGCGTACGACGAGAAGGCGTTCGCGAACAGCAGCAGCAGGCTCGCGAGGAACGAGGGCGCGAGCACGGGGATGCCGACGTGGCGCCAGAACCCGCCGCGCGTACCGCCGAGCGTCAGGTGCGCCTCGACCCACTGCGGTTTGAGGGCCGCGAGCGCCGGCATGAACGTCAGGACCATGAGCGGGATCTGGAACACGAGGTAGGCCACGATCACCCCGGGCAGGTCGTAGAGCCACACGCCGTTCTCGTACAGCGAGATGCCGGTGAGCTGGCGCAGCATCGCCGTCACCACTCCCTGCGCACCGATCGCCGCGATGAGCACGAAGGCGAGCATCACGCCGCCGAACTGCGCGAGGACTCCGGATGCCGCGTCCACGGCGGTCCGCACGGCACCCGTCTCGGCGAGCCCGAGCAGGGCCCAGCACACCAGGGCGCCGATGACGGCGCCGATCACCGCCGTCACGAGGGACACCCACGCGGAGTTGGCGAACGTCGACAGCACGAGCGGATCGAAGAGCGCGGCGACATTGTCGAGCGTGAAGGAACCGCCGCGACCGACGAAGCCCGAGCCCACCGCGAGCACGGTGGGCAGGGCGAGGAAGAGCACCACGTAGACGCCGAAGGGAACGAGTCCGAGCCACGCCCAGCTCCGGCGCGCCGCGCCCCGCGGCGCCGGAGCGGACTGCTCCGGCGTCGCGGGGACGACGACCTGGTCAAGAACGGTCACTGGACCGCCGTCGCCCACTTCTGTCCGAGGGTCTCGCCGGCCGTGGTCGACTGGGCCTCGGTCGGCACGACGGTGTCGCTCGGCGCCGTCGGCAGCGCCGCAGCGAGCGTCTCATCGATGGTGCCGGCCGAGCTCATGGCTTCCATGCGCGCGGGACGAGCGCCGCCCTTGAGCCAGAGGTTCTGCACCTCGTCGCTGTAGAGGAACTCCTGCCACAGGCGCGCGGCGGCGGGGTGCGGGGCGTCCTTGTTGATCGCCTGGTTGTAGTAGCCGGCGTAACCCGTGCCGGGCAGCACCACGGTCTTCCACGACGGCACGGCCGACGCCTGAGCGGCGTTGAGGTAGTCCCAGTCGAAGACCACGGGGGTCTCGCCGCTGGCGATCGTGGCGTCGGTGGGGTCGACCTTGAGGACGTTGCCGGCCTTGTTCAGCTCGCCGAAGAACTCGATGCCGGGCGCGAAGTCATCGAGCGTGCCGTCGTTCTGCACGGTCGCGAGGCCCACCGCGGCGAAAGCGGAACCCGCTTGCGTGGGGTCGCCGTTGATCGCGACGGCGCCCTTGTAGGCCGGCTTCAGCAGGTCGCTGAGCTGGGTCGGCGCGGGAAAGCGCGCGGAGTCGTAGCCGATCGACATGTATCCGCCGTAGTCGCCGACGAACAGACCCGACGACTCCTTGAGGGCGTCGGGGATGTCGTCGAAGGTCTGCACCTTGTAGGCGGCGAATCTGTCGGTGTTCTGCAGGGCCACGGCCAGGCCGAGGTCGAAGACGTCGGGCGCGGTGTCGAGACCCTCATTGGCGGTCGCGGCCTGGATCTCTTCGGCGCTGGAGACGTCGGGCGACTGCTCGTTGATCGTGATCTCGGGGTAGCGCTGGGCGAAGAGGTCGAGGATCTCGCCGTAGTTGGCCCACGTGCGCGGCAGCGCGATCACATTGAGCTGGCCCTCGGCCTTGGCCGCGGTCTCGAGGTCGGCGAGGGTGCCGAAGGCGGCGACGCTGGTCGCGGTCTTCGCGTCGACGCCGCCGTCGGCGGAGGAGTCGGCGGTGCCGCCCGCGCAACCGGCGAGCGTGAGCGCCGCGGCCGTGACGAGGGCGAGTCCGGCGACGGTGCGGCCGGCGGAAAGGCTCGGGAATGACATGGTTTCCTCTCGGGTCTCTCGGGAGGGGCGACCGGAACGGCCGACGTGAGACGGAGGAAAACTACGAGCGCGGCGTGACCGGCGGGGACGCGACGGGTGAATTCGATTCGTCCTGCGGGCGAACGAATGCCACCCGGGCGTTTTCGCCGGCAATCGCCGCATGCGCCGCGCGATGTTCTCTGTCGCATTCTCACGCAGAAACGCTCTTCGCGCGCATGAACGCGAGCAGGGCGCGATCATGCGCGCGGATCGCGTTCATGCGTGGGGGCGGAGCGTCAGCGCGAGGAGCGCGCGGTGCGTCCGCGCACGATACCCACGAACTCCTCGACGTCAGGTGTCGTCCGCTCGCGCAGCCAGGCCAGCGCGACCGTGGAGACCGGTCCGTCGCGGAGTACGCGGTACTCCACGTCGCGACGTTGATGAGCCCGGGCGAGCGACATCGGCACCACGACGATCCCGACGCCCGCCGCGACGGTCGCGATCGCCTCGGCGGTATCGGTCGGCGGCGCGAAGCTCGGGGCGACGGCATCCGGGATCTCGAGATGCAGCACGTCGTCGCCCGGCGTGATCTGGATCTCGCCGGCCAGGTCGGTGAGCTCGATCTCGTCGGCTGCGGTCAGGTGCGAATCCGTCGACATGACGACCACCGGCTGCTCTTCGTACAGCGAGATGACGTGAAGATCGTCTGAGGCCGCCAGCGGCAGACGCACCAGAGCGGCGTCGACCTCCTCGAGTGCGGCCACCTGCGTCGCTACGGCGATCTCGCGCAGTTCGAGGGCGACCCGCGGCATCCGCTCGCGCCAGAGACCGACCCACTTGCCCGGCGTGGCGCCGGGGATCGCGCCGAGCACGAAGGTTCGCGGTGCTTCGCGCGGGGGCCTCGGGGCGGGCTTCGGCTTCGCCTTCGAGGTGGAACCCCGCGTGGCGGGTGCGGGTTTCGAACCCTGTGCGCGGCGGGGAGTTCCGCCGCGACCGCGTGACCCGCCACCGTTCGCCATGTCTCCAGGCTAGTCGCGGCATTACCGTTGAACGCATGATCGGCATCCTGGCGCTCGTCTTCGCGGGACTCGCAGCCCTGCTCCACGTGTACATCTTCGTGCTCGAGAGCGTCCGGTGGACGCAGCCGAAGACGTGGAAGGTCTTCGGCATCGCCGATCAGCAGGCCGCCGACGTGACGAAGCCCATGGCCTACAACCAGGGCTTCTACAACCTGTTCCTCGCGATCGGGGCGGCGGCCGGCATCGGGTTCTGGGTGGTCAACGGCATCGGCGACGTCGCCGGACGCACGCTGCTCATCTTCTCGCTCGGGTCGATGCTCGCCGCAGCCCTCGTCCTCATCACGTCGGGCAGGAAGTACCTCCGCCCCGCGAGCATCCAGGGGACGCTGCCGCTCATCGGTCTCATCCTGGCGATCTTCGCCTGAGGAGGAGGGGCCGCCGGCGCAAACGAAAACCCGCACGCTCCGAAGAGGCGTGCGGGTCGTGTGTGCCGGGACGCGGCGCTCAGGCGGCCAGACGCAGCCCTCGACGATCGGTCGCGACGGCCTCGCCGTCGTTGATGACCTCGTCGTCGCCGATGAGGGATCCCACCGCGATCCGGGCGTTGTGGCCCACCTGCGTGCGGACGCCGATGTGGGCGCCGGCGCCGATGACCGCACCCGCGCAGATGTGCGCGTGCGGCTCGATGCGGGCTTCCGGACCGATGACGG
>NZ_CAJYPF010000257.1 GCF_913776565.1 uncultured Microbacterium sp.
GAGGGAACGGGGTGCGCGGCGGGCGGGGCGGAGGGTTGGATGCCGTTGCCCCGCGGGACGAGCGACGGCGCCGACCCCCGAGGGGATCGACGCCGTCGAGGGGTCCCCGGGTCAGGCGACGGGGGCCGTCGGAGCTCCCGAGCTGCCCCCGCTGCGGCGGCGGCGGCGGCGACGCGGGGCGGCGTTGCCGTCGTGGTGCTCCTTGCCGGCTCCGTCGTGCGTGCCCGCGCCGGCGTCGGAGCGCTCGGCCCCGCCGTTCTCGCTCGCGGTCTGCGACGACGAGCCGCCGCGACGGCGGCGACGCGGAGCGCGGGTGCCGTCGGCATCCTGGCCCTCGCTCTTCTTCTCGACCTGCTTGGGTGCGACGGCCTTGGGGGCGGTGACCAGACGGCCCTTCGTGCCCTCGGGGATGTCGAGGTCGGTGTAGAGGTGGGGGCTCGACGAGTAGGTCTCGGTGGGCTCGGGCTGGCCGAACTCGAGTGCGCGGTTGATGAGGGCCCACTTGTGCACGTCGTCCCAGTCGACGAAGGTGACCGCGATACCGGTGCGACCGGCACGACCGGTGCGCCCGGCGCGGTGCAGGTAGGTCTTCTCGTCGTCGGGGATCGTGTGGTTGATCACGTGCGTGACGTCGTTGACGTCGATACCGCGTGCGGCGACGTCGGTCGCGATCAGCACGTCCTTCTTGCCGGCCTTGAAGGCGGCCATCGAGCGCTCACGGGCCTCTTGGCTCATGTCGCCGTGGACGGCGGCGGCGTTGAAGCCGCGGTCACCCAGCTCGTCGACCAGCTTCTGCGCGGCGCGCTTGGTGCGGGTGAAGATGACGGCCTTCTCGCGACCCTCGGCCTGCAGGATGCGGGCGATGACCTCGTCCTTGTCGAGCGAATGCGCGCGATAGACGAGGTGCTTGATGTTCGCCTGCGTGAGGCCCTCGTCGGGGTCGTTGGCGCGCATGTGGATGGGGTTCGACATGAAGCGGCGCGCGAGGGCGACGATAGGGCCGGGCATGGTCGCCGAGAACAGCTGCGTGTGACGCACCGCGGGGACCTTCGAGAAGATCTTCTCGATGTCGGCGAGGAAGCCCAGGTCGAGCATCTTGTCGGCCTCGTCGAGCACGACCTCGGTCGCGTGCGACAGGTCGAGCAGGCGCTGGTTGGCGAGGTCGATGAGGCGACCGGGCGTTCCGACGACGATCTGCGCGCCGGCCTTGAGCTGGTCGATCTGCCCCTCGTACGCCTTGCCGCCGTAGATCGCCACGACGCTCGTAGAGCGGTTCGAGGTCAGCATATCCATGTCCTCGTAGACCTGGACGGCGAGCTCGCGCGTGGGGACGACGATGAGCGCCTTGACGCCGGGCTCGGGGTCGAGGCCGAGTCGCTGGACGACGGGGATGCCGAAGCCGAAGGTCTTTCCGGTACCCGTCTTGGCCTGACCGATGATGTCCTGTCCGGGCAGGCCCAGGGGGATGGTCTGCTCCTGGATGGGGAAGGCGTCGATGATGCCCTTGGATGCCAGGGCATCGACGATGTCCTGGTCGATGCCGAGCTCGGCGAATGTCGTCATTGTGCGTGCCTGTTCCGGCGGCGAGAGACCGCCTGGGGGAGTCGTATCCACGCCTCACTCGTCCTCAGGCGCGGGGCCCCGATCCATCGCCGGGGCGTGTCCACTCTACCCGGCGTGTTTCTGCGGGCCCTCGACGCCTAGGCTGGGGGCGTGTTCGAGTGGTTCCGTCGTCGTCAGCGCCCGGTGGGCCGCACGCTGCAGTTGCGCTCGCGCGGAGACCTGGGCGAGGCCATGCGGGTCGACTTCGCCGAGCTCGCGCCCGACGTCGAGACCTTCCTCGGTCAGGCCGCGTATCTGCAGCTCGGCTTCTTCGAAACGCTCAGCGAACTGATCGCGCTGACTCCCGAGCTCGCCGAGAAGGAGTCGCTCTCGCGGGCGGCCGGCGCGGCCCTCATCAAGCACCAGGAGCTCGTCGCGCTCATCCGCGAGCGCGGTGCGGATCCGACGCAGCTCATGCTGCCGTTCCGCGAGTCGCTCGACGCGTTCCGCCGCAACACCCACGGGGTGCGGCCGCAGGAGACGATGCTCACCGTGCACATCACGGCGGGCATGCTCGACGATTTCTACCTCGCGCTGTCGTCCAGCTACGGCGACACCGGCAAGCGGGTGGCGCGCATCCTGCAGGCCGACGACGACCGTCAGGCGATCGTCGAGATCCTGGGCGCGACGATCGACAGCGACGAGGAATGGCGCTGGCTGCTGGCGCTGTGGGGCCGCCGCCTGGTGGGCGACACGCTGCTGGTCGCGCGTGCCGCGCTGCGCCACGGGCACCTGGACCGCGACGAAGAAGCCAAGGTCGAGCCGGTGTTCAGCGAGCTGATGGGTGCGCACGCGCGGCGGATGGATGCCATGGGCCTGGCGGCCTGAGAGCGCCTTCGCGGGATGTGGGCGAGCGTCAGCCCGCGGCTCGCCGTCGCGAGTGCGGTGGCGCTGCGGGCGCAGCGCGTGGCCGCATCGAGCGGGCCGTTCCGCTCCGGCCCGCACCCGGCCTCATTGTGCGGCGTGCGTGCAGCGCGGGCGTCTCGATCGGGCGCCGATGCCGTCAGGCGCCGATACGCGCGCGATCAGCCGCGTCCTGCGCGAGGCGCGAGCGGGTGACCAGCGGGATCAGCGACAGAACCGTCGCGGCGGGGGCCACCACGGCCACCAGCCACAGGATCGGCGAGTCGACGCCCAGACCGGCCCACGTGAGGGCGGTCCAGGCCACGGCCGCGGCCGCCGCCCCCGCGAGAGGCGCGAGCGCCGCCCCGCGCAGCTGCCGGTGCGGCAGAGCGACATGGGCGGCGAGGCCGACGACCGCGCCGATGATCAGGCCGAGCAGGATCTGCACGGGACGGTCGTCAGGCGACGAAACCGACGCGACGCGACTCTTCGGTGCCGAGTTCGACGAACGCGAGGTTGGCGATCGGGACGAGGTACGAGTTGCCCTTGACGTCGGTGAACGTGACGTGGCTGGCCGAGCTGTCGAGGGCCGAGGCGACGGCCGACTTGACGGCGTCGGAGCTCTCGTTGGTCTCGAAGTTGAGCTCGCGGCCGGTGTTGGTGATGCCGATGCGGATCTCCACGATGCGTCCTTTCCCCGCGGGCCGCGGTCGGCCCGGCGCGTGATTCGACTCTAGGGCAGGCCTCCGACACCATGACCCGTCGACGGCGCCGCTTCGCGGACGGCGAACGCCGCGTCCCCGCGGGCGATGTCGGAGGTCGCGATTAGCGTGGACGCATGCAGATTCCGGATGCCGTCGCCCCCGACGTCGCGACCGCGGTCGGTGTCGATCTCGACGTCGATCAGCGCACGGTGTCCTCATGGGCGCCCGAGACGAGCGCCGTCGTGGTGGGGGCGCCGGGCACCGGCAAGACGACGGCCCTGCTGGCGCGGGTCCGGCAGCTGGTGGCATCCGGAGTCGATCCCGACGATCTGCTCGTGCTGACGCCGACGCGTCCTGCGGCCACGGCGCTGCGCGACCCGCTGGCCCTCGCCGTGGGACGGGCCACGTCGGGGGCCCTCGCACGGTCGGTGGCGTCGTTCGCCTACCAGCTCGTGCGCGGCGCCGAGGTGCGTCGGGGCGCGGAGCCCCCGCAACTGCTCACCGGCGGCGACGAAGACCAGATCATCCGCGACCTGCTCGAGGGCGACGCCCTCGACGAGCTCGACGGCTCGTCGAGATGGCCCGACTGGCTCGGATCCTCGATCCGCGCCACCCGCGGGTTCCGCGGCGACCTGCGCGCGTTCCTCGCGGAATGCACCGATCTGGGTGTCACCTCGGCCGAGCTCCTCGATCTCTCCGAGCGACTCGACCTCCCCGTGTGGGCGTCGCTGGCGTCATTCGCCGACGAGTACCGGGCCGTACGCGCCGAGATGCGCGGGGCGCACCGCGATGCCGCCGACCTGGCCCGCGAGGCGGTGGCCGTGCTCGACGACGCGCGGGTCGATCGTGCGCTGCTCGGCCGATTCGCGTCGCTGCGCTGCGTCCTGGTCGACGACGCGCAGGAGCTCACCGCCGGCGGGATCGACCTGCTGCGCGCGTGCCGTCTGCTCGGCATCGGCGTGGTGGCGTTCGGCGATCCCGATGTCGGCTCGGGGGCGTTCCGCGGGGCGACCCCCGAGAACTTCGCGCGGCTGGCGCGCGAGCTGGGCTCGACGCACGCCCTCGGCATCCCGCACCGGGGGACGCCCGAGCAGATCGATCTGGTGCGGCAGGTCGCGTCCCGCATCGGCGCTGCGGGAGTGGTCGCGCACCGTCGTGCGCCGGCGGGTGCGGCTCCGCAGGGCTCGGTGCGGACGTACCTGCTGCGGTCGCCGGCCGAAGAGGCCGACGCCATCGCCCGTCTGCTGCGCGAGCGACACGTCCTCGAGGGGGTGCCGTGGGGGGCGTGCGCCGTGATCGCGCACGATTCGCGCCAGGTCGCCACGCTCGAGGCCGAGCTCGCCGCGCGCGAGGTGCCGGCGCGGGCGAGCGGGCCGGGACTCGCCCTCGGCGTGCAGAAACCCGTGCGCGATCTGGTGCGTCTGGTGGAGCTCGGCGCGCTCGATCCCGACGAGTGGCGGGCCGAGGACGTCGTCGACGCTCTGCTCGGCACGTTCGGGGGTCTCGACCCCATCGAGGTGCGTCGGCTGCGCACGGCCCTGCGACACGACGAGGTCTCCGCCGGCGGAACACGACCCGCGACCGAGCTGCTGGTGTCGGGCGTGCGCCACCCGCTCGAGCTCGCGACCGTCGACTCACGAGAGGCGCGACGGGCCGTCCGCCTCGGAGAGACGCTCGCCGCGATCCGTGCGCAGGCGCAGGCGCGGGCGACCGCTCACGAGATGCTGTGGACCGCGTGGGATCGCAGCGCTCTCGCGCGCACCTGGCGTGAGGCGACGCGTGGCCACGGCCCGCTCGCCGAACAGGCCGATCGCGACCTCGACGCGATCGTGGCACTGTTCCAGGCCGCCAAGCGCTACACCGAACGAGAACCCGACGGCGAGTCGTCGACCTTCCTGCGATCCGTGCTCGACAGCGACGTCGCCGAAGACCGCATCGAGCAGCCCGCGGTCGTCGACACGGTGCGCGTACTCACCCCCGCGGCCGCCGCCGGCACCTCGTTCGACACGGTCATCCTCGCCGGCGTTCAAGAGGGCGTGTGGCCGAACACCCGGTTGCGTGGCGGACTGCTCGAGACGTGGCGTCTCGCCGATGCGGTGCAGAACCCCGATCTGCCCGCCGCCGGCATGCTGGACCGGCGTCGAGCCGCGATGCACGACGAGCTCCGGTTGTTCGTGCGTGCGATCAGTCGCGCCGGCGCCCTGCTCATCGTCACGGCCGTCGACGACGACGACACCGGGCCCAGCGTGCTGTTCGAGATGCTGCCGGCACCCGAGGCGGCGGCATCCATCCCTGAGCATCCCCTGTCGCTGCGCGGCCTTGTCGCCCGTCACCGGCGCACGTTGACCGCTCCGCGGGTCGGGGCGGCCGAGCGCGTCCACGCGGCCGGGCAGCTCGCGCTGCTGGCCGCGGCCGGCGTCGCGGGCGCCGCGAGCGAGCAGTGGTACGGCGTGGCCGCCCCCAGCTCGACGGCGCCTCTGCGCGACCTCGAGCGCGAGGACGTGCGGGTGTCGCCCTCGCGACTGCACGCCCTCGAGGAGTGCGAGCTCGACTGGGTGATCGCCGACCTCGGCGGCGATCGCGGCGGCACGACCGCCGGCATCGGCACGATCATCCACGCGGCGCTCGAGACCGCGGCATCCGCTTCCGAAGACGACCTGTGGGCCGTCGTCGACGAGCGCTGGGGCGAGCTCGTGTTCGACGCGGTGTGGCGCGAACGCGCCGAGCGCACGCGGGCGCGCGACCTGGTGCGGCGCCTCGCCGCCTATCTGCGCCGCTTCGACGACGCGGGTGGGCGTCTGATCGGGGCGGAGCGGCACTTCGAGGTGCCCATCCCCGTGGCGGATGCCGCCGCGCACGGCGCCGTGTTGAGCGGCGACATCGACCGGGTCGAGGTCAACCCCGCCGGTGAGGTGGTGATCGTCGACCTCAAGACCGGGAAGAGCGAGCCCCAGACCGACGCGAAGGTCGCCGACAACCCCCAGCTCGCCGCCTATCAACTGGCCTTCTCCTCCGGGGCGATCGAGCAGGTCGCCGGCATGCCCTCGGGCGGTGCGAAACTGCTCGTCCTGCGGCCGACCGCCGCGACCAAGGATTACGCCGAACCGACGCAGAAGCCCTTCGACGATGAGCAGCGCGGCGCCTTCGTCGAGCGGGTGCAGCGTGCGGTGGGCGTGATGCGCGGCACCCGCTTCGCGGCGCCCTACGAGGTGCACTGTCGCGACGAGTTCTCGTTCGGCCTGTGCCGTATCCACACCGTCTCGGCGGTGAGCGCGTCATGACCGCGACGATGCTCTCGGCCGCCACGATCGCGGCCGCCCTGGGACAGTTCCCGCCGACCCTCGAGCAGACGGCCGTGATCGAGGCCCCGCTCGCCCCCGCGCTCGTGGTGGCCGGCGCCGGCAGCGGCAAGACCGAGACCATGGCGGGGCGGGTCGTGTGGCTCGTCGCGAACGGGCTCGTCCGCCGCGACGAGGTGCTGGGTCTCACGTTCACGCGAAAGGCCGCCGGTGAGCTCGCCGAACGCATCCAGCGTCGACTGCAGCGTCTGTCCGAGTTCGAGTCGCGCGGGCTTCTTCCGGCCCTGCCTGCCCTGCACGAGGCGGGGCGCCTGGCGGTCTTCGCCGAGATCGCGGGCCTCGAAGGGGCGCGGGGCGATGCCGTCCGTCGCGAGGCGCTTGACGCCCTCGCCGCCGAGGTCGGGGTCGCCGACGGGGCGGCCGCCGACGCGGATCAGCTGCTGCACCGGCCCACCGTGTCGACCTACAACAGCTTCGCCGACTCGATCGTGCGCGAGCACGGGTTGCGCATCGGCCGCGATTCCGAGTCGGCCGTGCTGTCCGAGTCGGCGGCGTGGCTCCTCATGCGCCGCGTCGTCTTCGCCAGCGATGATCCGCGTCTCGAACAGCGGCAGGAGTCCCCGCGCACGATCATCGACGCGGCCCTGCGCATCGCCCGTGACGGCGTCGACAATCTCGTCGACCTCGAGCGGTTGGCAGCATTCCCCGACGAGTTCGGGCGAATCGTCGAACGCCCGTCGACATCGAAGCGCGTGGTGGTTTACAAAGAGGTCGGCGAGGCGGCCGCCAAGGTGTCGGCGCTCTCGATGCTCGCCGCGCTGGCCGCCGATTACGACCGCGAGAAGGCGCGACTGGGTGTGATGGACTTCGCCGACCAGGTGGCGGGGGCCCTGCGGATCGTGCAGGAGCATCCCGCGGTCGTCGCCGAGCTGCGCGCCCGCTACCGCGTGGTGCTGCTCGACGAGTACCAGGACACCTCGGTCGTGCAGACCGACCTGCTCTCGACTCTCTTCGGCGGCACCGGGGTCATGGCCGTCGGCGACCCCCATCAGGCGATCTACGCCTGGCGCGGGGCGAGCGCCGGCAACCTCGGCGGCTTTCCCGAGGCCTTCGCCCCCGCGGGGTCGTGCCAGAGGTTCTCGCTGCTGACCAGCTGGCGCAACAGCGCCCGCGTGCTCGATGCGGCGAACGCCGTGCTCGCCCCTCTCGCCGCGCGGGCAGCGGTCGCCGTCGAAGAACTGCGCTCCCGTCCGGGTGCGCCCACCGGGCTCGTCGAGATGGTGTTCGAGAACGATCTGGATGCCGAGGCCGACCGGGTCGCAGCGTGGTTCGTGGGCGTGCGGGCGGCGCGTGCCGCCGAGGGGCGCCCCACGACGGGGGCGGTGCTGTTCCGCAGCAAGAAGCACATGGTGCGTTTCGGTGACGCGCTCGGTCGGCGCGGCATCCCTCATCGCATCCTCGGTCTGGGCGGCCTGCTCACCACCCCCGAGGTGGTCGACGTCGTCTCGGCGCTGCGCGTCATCAGCGACCCCGAGGCCGGTTCGGCGCTCATCCGTCTGCTCTCGGGGCCGCGCTGGGCCGTCGGACTCGCCGACCTGCGCGCCCTTGCACAGCTCGCTCGCCGACTCGCGACGCACGACGTGGCCCTGCAGCCGCTCGCCCCCGAGGTCGTCGACCGCCTGCGGTCGACCCCGGGCGCCGATCGTGCCTCACTCGTCGACGCGCTCGACTTCGTCACGCGCCAGACCGACGGTCACGGATGGCTCACCGACTTCACGCCCGAGGGCTGCGCGCGCCTGCGCGAAGCGGGCGCCGTGTTCGCGGGGCTGCGGCGCAGCGTGGGCGCCCCCATCCCCGAGCTCATCCGGCTGATCGAGGCCGAACTGCGACTCGACATCGAACTCGCTGCGAACGAGTCGCGCGGACCGGCGCGTATCGCCTCGGCGCAGCTGCGCGCCTTCGTCGACGAGATCCGCGGCTTCCTCGCCGCCGACGAGTCGGGGTCGGTGACCAGCCTGCTCGCGTGGCTCGATCACGCGGAGCAGGCCGACGAGTTCGCCCCCCGCACCGAGCCGCCCGAAGACGACGTGGTGCAGCTCCTCACCATCCACGGGTCGAAGGGCCTGGAGTGGGATGCCGTCGCCGTCGTGCGCCTGGTCACCGATGAGCTGCCCTCGGCTCCGCGCGATACGAAGGGGTGGCTCGCCTTCGGCGTCCTCCCCGCCGAGTTCCGCGGGGACTCCGCCTGGCTGCCGATGCTCGCCTGGCGCGGGGCGGAGACCCAGCAGGACCTCAAGGCCGCGATCGACCGGTTCGTCGCCGACAACCGCGCGCGACAGCTCGACGAGGACCGGCGACTGGCCTACGTTGCCTTCACCCGCGCCCGCGACCACCTGCTCTTGTCGGGCTCGAGCTGGTCGGGCACGAAGAAGCCCCGAACGCCCAGCGTGTTCCTCGACGAGGCCGCCGACGCTCTCGGCGTCGACCTGCGCGTCGGTGAGCCGGGCGACGACCCCTACGACGGCGAGCGTCGACTGCTGCACTGGCCCCTCGACCCGCTGGGGGCCCGCCGCACCGCCATCACCTCGGCCGTGGCGGCGGCGGAAGCGGCGCGCGCGGGTGAACCGGCCGACCCCGACCCCGACCTCGAACTGCTGCTCGCCGAGCGTGCCGAGCGTCTGCGCCCGACGCACGCTCCCGCGCCGACACGGATTCCGGCGTCCACGTTCAAGGACTTCGTCGCCGACTACGGGCGAGCCGTCGACGACCTGCGTCGCCCGATGCCCGAACGCCCGTATCGGCAGACCCGTCTCGGTACCCTCTTTCACGCGTGGGTCGAGCAGCGGTCGGGGCACGTGGGCGCGGGGATCGGCCTCGATGACGACGGGCTCTGGGACGACGACGAGGTCGGTGTGTCGGCTGCGGACGCCGACGAGCTGCAGCGTCTGCGCGAATGCTTCGAGCGTTCCGAGTGGGGAGGGCTGCGTCCGCTCGAGGTCGAGTCCGAGATCGACTTCGTCACGACGCGGCTGGACGGCCGCGAGCACGTCATCATCTGCAAGCTCGACGCCGTCTACCGCCGCGGCGACCGGTACGAGATCGTCGACTGGAAGACGGGCCGGCCGCCGAGCACCGAGGCCGACCGACGGGCGCGCATGCTGCAGCTCGAGCTGTACCGCGAGGCGTACCACGCCAAGCACGGCATCGACCTGGACCTCATCGACGTCGCCCTGTTCTACGTCGGCGACGAGGTGGTGCTGCGCGGCTGACGCGTGAGGTCGCTCAGGCGGAGTCGCCCGATACACCCCAGCGCTTCAGCGCGGCGCGGCTGGCGCGGGCGGCGTCCTCTTCATCGTCCACGTCCGCCTCGGGCGCGTGGTCGCCTTCGCGGAAGATCGGGACCGACCCGTCGCCGTGATCGCGGATCGCGGGCTCCGGGGCGTCAGAGGACGCGGACGTCTGGGACCGTGCCCACAGCGAGGTGCCGTCGGTGTCGCCCGAGAGCGCCGGACCCTGCGTGGCCGGTGCGGTCCAGCCGTCGAGGTCGACCGGGGCGGTGGCCTCCGGGTCGACGCCGTCGGGCTCGGGCAACTGGTCGACGTGGATGGCGCCGGTCTCGGCATCCGGGTTCTTGGTCTCGTCGAGGGCGTCGGCGAGGGCTTCGGCGGCGGCGGCGCGGTCTCGTTCCGCCGAGAGGTACAGCGAGAGGGCTTCGGGGTCGTAGGCGTCGGTCTGCATCGAGGTGTCGACGACGCCGGGGGCGGTGACGGGCGGCACGCTCTCGACCAGGGCCATGGCGTCGTCGATGTCGCTGCGCGTGTCGGGGACGATGTGATCGCCGCGGACGCCGTCGGCGAGGGCGTTCAGCAGGGCGACGGCGTCCGCGACGACGTCGGCCTCTCCGGCGTCGTGGCCGTGCACGAGCCAGCGGGCGAATTCGAGCTCGGCGTAGAGGCGGGCGCGCTCGCGCAGCAGGGGGTCGGGGGAGCGGTCGCCGGCCGAGGCGTACCCGTCGTGCACGTCGTCGGCGGCGAGGGGAGCGGATGCCAGCCACCGCAGGTCGATGGCCGGGTCGCCGACGCTCAGACCGGCCCAGTCGAGGATGCCGACCACGTGCGGGATCGCGTCGTCGTCGTCGGCGAGCACGATGGATGCGCTGGTCGCTCCGCCCAGCACGACGGCGGACTCGAAGCGCCACAGGTCGTCCACCTCGAGGGCGCGACGCCACCGCAGCATGAGGTCGTCGGACACACGCCCGGTGGAATCCGCGCGGTCGAGCAGTCGCTTGACGTCGTCGCGGATCTGCTCGGGCGAGCGCACGGGGAGGCCGTCGGTGCGCACGATGGAGACGGGCAGGGCGTGAACGGCCGCGAGGGCCCCACCGATGGCCGGGGCGTAACCGGGCCCCTTCGGCAGGTGTGCGGGGTCGATCCGATAGCCGTGGATGTGGTCGGTGACCAGCACGCGGTGCGCTCCCGATCCGTTCTCACCGAGCACCTCGGGCACCGCGAAGGGCAGCAGGGCGCGGACGCCCGCGGTCAGGGCGTGCAGGGCGCGCGACTCGGCCGCGAGGTCGTGTGCGCTCTCGTCGGTGGCGGGCATGCGCACGACGACCTGTCGCCCGTCGTCGGTGCGAGCCAGGGCCGCGTCGAAGCGACCGCCCGCGTTCTCGGTCAGCGCGCGGGCGCTCGTGAAGGCGGTTCCCGGGAGGGCCGTCGTCGCCGACGCGGCTAAAATGAGGGGCGAGCGTGCCATGCCCCCCAGGGTAGGTCGGCGCCCCGCTCCGTCGCCCGCGCCACGCCCTTGACCGCGGAGGTCAGGCCGACGGTCGCCCGCTCGCTCCCATCGACAGAGAGGTGCTCGATGCCGCTTTCCGCGTCTTCGTCGTCCGATTCCCTCGCCGTCCCGCCGGTCGATCGCGCCGGCGGCGAGCGCGACGACCCCGAGCTGCTGTCGCGCCTGCGGGCCGCGGCGGGCACGCGCGTGCTCGTCGTCCGCCGTGACGCGGCGCCGATGCGCGAGGGTCGCCTGGTGTTCGTCGCGGCCGACGAGCTGTCGAGCGTGCGGGAGTGGGCGTTTCTGGGGCGCGACGCCGACGGCGCGGCCGTTCTGCTCGCGGTCGTTCCCGATGAGGCCGAGGATGTCCCGTCGCCGGATGCCGAGTGGGCGCCGCTGCGGGCGTCGGGCGGCGATCTGCCCGCCGCCGAGGCGGAGCTGCTGACCACCGCCGTCGCCCTGGCGGGATGGCTGCGCGACGCGCCGTTCTGCCCGGCGTGCGGCACGCGCACCGAGCTGCGCCACGCCGGGTGGTCGCGCCACTGCCCGGTCTGCGGGCGCGAGCATTTCCCGCGCACCGACCCGGCCGTGATCGTGCTGGTCACCTCGGCGGTCGACGACCGGGTCCTGCTCGGTGCGAACGCGGCATGGGGCGGGGAGCGGTACTCCTGCTTCGCCGGGTTCGCCGAAGCGGGTGAGTCGCTCGAGGACGCCGTCGCCCGCGAGGTGAATGAAGAGGCGAATGTGCGTCTGCGTCGCGTGCAGTACCGCGGCTCGCAGGCGTGGCCGTATCCGCGGTCGCTCATGCTCGGCTTCCGCGCCGAGGTCGTCGATGACGCCGAGGCGCAGGCCGACGGGGAGGAGATCGTCGAGGTGCGGTGGTTCACCCGCGACGAGATCGGCGCCGCGATGCGCGGCGAGGGCGTGGCGCAGTTGCCGGGTCCGGCATCCATCGCCCGACGTCTGATCGACGACTGGTACCGGGGCGTGGCATGACCGGCCCTCTCGACGGTCTGGACGAGCACCAGCTCGAGGCGGCGCGTGCCCTGCGCGGACCCGTGTGCGTGTTGGCCGGCGCGGGCACCGGCAAGACGCGCGTGATCACGCGGCGGATCGCCCACGGTGTCGACACCGGGGCGTACTCGCCGCAGCGCGTGATGGCGGTGACCTTCACGGCGAAGGCCGCGGGCGAGATGCGCGGCCGTCTGCGCGCGCTGGGCGTTTCGGGCGTCTCGGCGCGGACGTTCCACGCGGCGGCCCTCGCGCAGGTCAACTTCTTCTGGCCGACCCTGGCGGGCGATCAGGCCCCCTCGATCATCGACAACAAGGTGCGGATGCTCGCCCACGCGGCCGACGGCGTGGGACTCGCGCCCGACACGGCGACGCTGCGCGATGTCGCGGCATCCATCGAGTGGAGGAAGGTGACGCTCCGTTCGATCGAGCAGTACGCGGCCGACCGGCCCGATGGTGTCGGCCGATTGTCGGTGGACCAGGTGGTCGCGCTGCAGCGCGCGTACGAGAAGCTCAAGGACGAGCGGCGGCAGATGGACTTCGAGGACGTGCTGCTGACGTGCGCGGGCATGATCGAGGCCGAACCGCGCGTGGCGGCGGCCGTGCGCGAGCAGTACCGGCACTTCACGGTCGACGAGTACCAGGACGTCTCGCCGCTGCAGAACCGCGTCCTCGAGCTGTGGCTGGGTGATCGACGCGACCTGTGCGTGGTCGGCGACGCCAGCCAGACCGTCTACTCGTTCACCGGCGCCGACGCGCGGTACCTGCTGGACTTCGAGCGCACGCACACCGATGCTCGCGTGGTGCGCCTGGAGCGCAACTACCGTTCCACGGCTCCGGTGCTCGCGGTCGCGAACGACCTCATGCGCGGCCGACAGGGCGCGCTGCAGCTCGTGGCGGCGCGCGCGGACGAGACGCCCGTCCCCACCGTGCGGGCTTTCGACGACGACGAGGACGAGGCGGCCGGGGTCGCCCGGTCGATCCGGGACCTGCTCGCGAGCGGGGTGGACCCGCACGACGTCGCCGTGCTGTACCGCTCGCATGCGCAGTCGGCGGCCCTGCTCACCGCGCTGTCGGGCGTGGGGATCGCGGCGTCGGTGCTGGGCGGCCGGAAGTTCTTCGATCTGCCCGAGGTGCGTCAGGCGCTGATGGCCCTGCGTGCGGCGTCGGTGGCGCCGATCAGCACCGGGTTCGTCGCGACGGTCCGCGACGTGCTGCGCAGCGTCGGGCTGACCGACGACCCGCCCGAGGCGGGCGGTGCGCTGCGCGAGGCGTGGGAGGCGCGCGCCGCGCTGCTGCGCCTCGCCGAGGAGGCGCCCGAGGGCACCGACCTGCGCGCGTTCACCGACGACCTGCAGGCGCGAGCCCGCGACCAGCACGAACCGACCACGCGGACGGTCACGCTGGCGACGTTGCACGCGGCGAAGGGCCTGGAGTGGGATCACGTGTACCTCGTGGGGGTGAGCGAGGGACTGCTGCCGATCTCGTACGCCAAGACCTTCGAGTCGGTCGACGAGGAGCGCCGCCTCGCATACGTCGGCGTCACGCGGGCCGCGCGAACGCTGTCGGTGAGCTGGGCGCGAGGGCGCGGGCGGATGGAACGCGCGCCGTCGCGCTTCCTGCGAGAGATCGGCAGCGGCAGTCTGCGCTCGGCCGATGCAGCGTCCAGGCCCGCCGGAACGAGTCGGCGCGCAGGCGCAGCGAGCGGCTCGTCGACCCGATAGGCGCGGTGAGCAGGAAGCGCGCCGCACGTCCCGCCTCGGCGGCCAGGGCGACATCGACGTCGGGTCGCGGACGACCCAGCAGCTGCGCCGCGACGAGCGGCCAGTGCGGGTCGCTCTCGCGCTGGACCGCGTCGAGGCAGGCCAGGCACGCCGTGCGTCCGGGGTCCACGACCGGTCCGATCGCGGCGCTCGCCCCGTCGAGCACGAGCGGAAGGTGCGTGACGTCATCGCGCACGAGCGCCGCCGTGCGCCGCGGGTCGACGCGGTAGGCCGCCAGCACCACGACCCGTGCGTCGGCGGGCACAGGATCGCTGGCCGGCCCCGCCCACGACACGACGCTCGTGCGTCCCGGAAGGGCGGCGAGCACCGCACGGACGGCGCGGGCGGGAAGGTCGTCGGCGGTCTGCACGACGATCGGCGGATGCCGCGGCGCCCGGGCCAGGGCGGGGGCGATCTCGGCGAGCAGGGCGTCGCACGCGGACCCGTCGGCCCCGTGCAGTCGGGCGAGCGCGCGCAGTTCGGCGCGGGGCGCGCCGGGCACGAGGGCGGCGACCACCCGGTCGACCCAGACCCCGGCGGTCGGTGTCACGGCGACGGCAGGGGCCCCGAACTGCACGCGGCCGTCGTGGCGCCAGAGCGGGGGAGCGGCGGAATCGAGTCGGATCATGCCCCGAGCCTGTCCTGTCGAACGGGTCGGGATGCCGCTGTCCCCACCCCGACGCCTGGATCGGGCGGTGGGGAGAAACGGCGGACGCCCGCGGCGGGAACGGATCCCCACCGCGGGCGTCCGCCGCGGAAGCAGCCTCAGACCGGCCGCTGGTCTCCCGGCGCGGCATCGTCGTCGCTGTCCGGCCCGGTCGCCGAGCCGTCGCCGTCCGGCCCGGTCGCAGAGCCGTCGCCGTCCGGCCCGGGCGCAGAGCCGTCGCTGCCGGAGGAAGCGGCATCCCGCCCTCCCGAAGCCTCTTCGGCCAGCAGCTGCGCGAGGGCATCGTCCATGGCGTCGGCGGGCGCGGCCTCGCCGCGCGACGCGGCCGTCAGCCGAGCGACGAGAGCCGCGGGGTCGTCGATGTCGTCCGACGTCGGCATGAGGTCGGGGTAGTCCCACAGCGCGTCGCGTCCGTCGACGCCCACGGCGTCGGTCACCGCGCGCCACATGGCCGCGGCCTCGCGCATGCGGCGGGGGCGCAGTTCGAGTCCGACGAGCGAACCGAGCGCCTGCTCGGCGGGACCGCCGACGGCGCGGCGGCGACGGACGGCCTCGGCGATGCGCGCGGCCGAGGGCAGGCGCGAGGTGGCGTCCTCGGTCACGACGTCGACCCAGCCCTCGATCGTGGCCAGCAGGTTCTCGAGGCGCGTGAGCGCGGCGGTCTGCTCCTCGCTGCGCTCGGGCAGCAGGGCGCCGCTCTCGAGAGCCCCGCGCAGCTCGTCGGGCTGCGACGGGTCGAAGCGCGTGGCGAGCTCCTCGAGCGCGTCGGTGTCGACGCGGATGCCGTGGGCGAAGTCGCGCACCTGCGAGATGACGTGCAGTCGCAACCAGCGCGCGTGGCGGAACAGTCGCGCGTGCGCGAGCTCGCGGGTCGCGAGGTAGAGCGCCAGCTGGTCGTCGGGGATCTCGAGGTCGCGACCGAAGTCTGCGAAGTTCTGCGGCAGGATCGCGGCGTCGCCGTCGGGCATGACCGGGATGCCGACGTCCCCGCCGCCGACGACCTCGGTCGACAGGCGCCCGACGACGTGGCCCAGTTGGGTGGCGAAGAGGGAGCCGCCGACGGTGCGCATGAGGCGCCCGGCGCCCGCGATCATCTCCTGCATGTCGTCCGGAGCCTGCTGGCCGAGGGCCGCGGTCAGGGCGTCGGCGATGCTCGTCGCGACGGGCTCGGCGAGCTCCTGCCACACGGGCAGGGTGGCGCTGACCCAGGCGCCGCGGGTGACGACGCGCGGGGGGCGCGGCAGGTCCGAGATCGTCGTGGCCTCGCCCAGCCACAGCCCGGCGAGGGTGAAGGCCTGGTCGAGGTCGGTCTTCTGGCCCGTGGTGACGCCCAGGCCGTCCTGGTTGGCGATGTGCAGGGCCTGGCGTTCGGCCAGGCTCCAGTCGACGCCGTCCTGCGTGCCGGCGAAGGCGCCCTGCAGCTGGCTCATCACCGCCTGCAGCATGGCGGGGTCGATCTGCATGCCCGACAGGCGGGAGAGCTGCTCGGGATCGATCCCGCTGACGTCGCCCGACATCAGGCGACGCATGAGCTCCTGGAACTCCTCTTCGGGGTTCCGGTCGTCGTCTGCCACTTCAGCCGCCTTTCAGCCAGGTCTGGGGATGGGAGTCCTACGCTAGTCGCACGCTTCCCCGCATCAGACGGCCCGGCCTCTCACCGCCTTACGCCGCGCGCGAACGACGACCCGCTGAAGGATTGAGACCGTGACCCTGTTCGACCAGAACGTCTCCCGCGCGCCGGTGACCGAGCCCGAGCCCCCGCGGCGGTGGGGGCGCGGCACCGTCACGGGCGTGTGGGCGCTCACGCTCGCCGTCGTGGTGCTGTTCGTGCTCACCTTCGTGCCGTCGGGATACGTCATCCAGCAGCCCGGACCGGTCTACAACACCCTCGGCACCTCGACGACCGCCGACGGCCAGCAGGTGCCGCTGATCTCCGTTCCGAACGAGCAGGACACCACCACCGACGGGCAGCTCGATCTGCTCACCGTGCAGGTCAGCGGCAACCGCGAGCGGACGCCGTCGTGGATCGACCTGGTGCAGGCGTGGTTCGACCCCTCGCGCGCGGTCGTCCCGATCGATCGCATCTTCCCCGCGGGGCAGACCACCGAGCAGCGCAACACCGAGAACGCCGCGCTCATGACCGACTCGCAGAACGAGGCCAGTGCCGCGGCCCTGCGCGAGCAGGGTTACACCGTCCCGCAGACCATCACGGTCATGACCGTCGACGAGGCCGGCGCCACCGCCGGGGTCCTGCAGCAGAACGATGTCATCACGTCGGTGAACGGTGTCGACGTCACCAGCGTCGAGGCGGTCCGCTCCGCGGTTCAGGATGCCGCCGGCGCGCCTGTGACGCTCGGCTTCGACCGTGACGGGACGGCGCGCACGGCAGAGGTCACCCCGAAGCCCACCGACGTCGACGGCCGGCAGCAGTACCTGCTGGGCGTCGGGCTCGGCATCTCGTTCGACCTGCCGGTCGACGTGCAGATCCAGCTCAACGACGTGGGCGGCCCGAGCGCCGGGATGATGTTCGCCCTCGGTATCATCGACAAGATGACGCCCGGCGACCTCACGGGCGGCCAGCACATCGCGGGCACCGGCACGATCGACGCCGACGGCAACGTCGGCCCGATCGGTGGCATCCGTCAGAAGCTCTACGGAGCCCGGGATGCCGGTGCGACCTGGTTCCTGGCCCCCGAGGCGAACTGCGACGAGGTCGTCGGTCACGTGCCCGACGGCATCCGCGTGTTCTCCACCTCGACGCTCGGGCAGTCGCTCACCGCGCTCGAGACGATCCGCGACGGGGGAGACCTCGACGCCCTGCCGACGTGTGGTTCGCAGTCGTAGCATTCACGGCGAACCCCGGGAATCCCGCGCCTAGGATGAGGGGGTGACCACGACCTCAGCGCCGAACCAGGCCACGCCCCCGAACCGCTCTCGACGGATCATCTCGATCACCCTGGCGGTGATCGCAGCGCTCGTCGTCGCGTTCTTCGTCTTCGCGAACCTGTACTCCGATTGGCTGTGGTTCTCGCAGCTCGGCTTCACGGGTGTGCTCACCACGCAGTGGATCGCGCGCACCGTGATGTTCCTCGTCGGGTTCCTCGCGATGGCCGTTCCGGTGTGGGGTGCCATCCAGCTCGCTTACCGCCTGCGTCCCGTGTACGCGCGGCTGAGCTCGCAGCTCGACCGCTACCAAGAGGTGGTCGAGCCGCTGCGCCGCCTGGCGATGTGGGGGATCCCGGTGTTCTTCGGCTTCTTCGCCGGGTTCGCGGCATCCGCTCAGTGGGAGACGACCTGGCTCTGGGTCAACGGGGTCGCGACCTCGGTGACCGACCCGCAGTTCGGTCTCGACACCGGCTTCTACCTCTTCGCCATGCCGTTCTACGCGGCGGCGCTGGGCTTCGCCTCGGCCGTGGTGCTGGTCAGCCTGCTGCTGACGGCCGTCGTGTCGTACCTGTACGGGTCGGTGCGCGTGGGCCAGCGCGAGCTGCGCATCTCGAAGGCGGCGCGCATCCAGCTCGCCATCCTCGCCGGTCTCTACCTGCTGCTGCAGGGCGTCAGCCTGTGGCTCGACCGCTTCCGCACGCTGGTGGAGCCGTCCGAGCGCATCACCGGTCCCGGCTTCGTGGGTGCGAACGCCGTCATCCCCGGCCAGACCATCCTCGCCATCGCCGCGGTCATCGTGGCGATCGCGTTCTTCGTCACCGCCTTCCTCGGTCGCTGGCGCTACCCCCTCATCGGTACCGCCCTGCTCGTCGTCTCGGCGATCGTCGTGGGAGCCGCGATCCCGTGGGCCGTCACCACGTTCCAGGTGCGCCCGAACGAGCTCACCCTCGAGAGCCAGTACTACCAGCGCAACCTCGACGGGACGAAGGCCGCGTACGGCATCGACAAGGTCGAGAAGGAGAACTTCCAGGCCACCACGACCGCCGAGGCCGGTCAGCTGCGCAACGACGCCGAGTCCACCGCGCAGCTGCGCATCATGGACCCCGCGATCATCGGCCCCACGGTGCGTCAGCTCGAGCAGTACCGCGCGTACTACCAGTTCACCAACCCGCTCGACGTCGACCGCTACACGATCGACGGCAAGACGCAGGACACCGTCGTGTCGCTGCGCGAGCTGAACATCGGGCAGCTCGGCGACGCCGCGTCGTGGCAGAACACCACGCTCGTGTACACCCACGGCTACGGCATGGTCGCGGCCGCGGGCAACGAGCGCACCGCCGACGGCGACCCCGTGTTCCTCGAGCAGGCGATCCCCGGTACGGGCTTCCTCACCGATCTCAACTACGAGCCCCGCGTGTACTTCGGCGAGAACTCGCCGCAGTACTCCATCGTGGGCGCGCCCGAGGGCAGCGACCCGATCGAGCTCGACTACCCGCTGGGTGCCGACGGCGGGACCGAGACGCGGACGACCTTCAACGGCAACGGTGGGCCGAGCGTCGGCAACGTCTTCAACCGCCTCATCTACGCGCTGAAGTTCCAGTCCGAGCAGATCCTCTTCTCGGACAGCGTCAACGCCGACTCGCAGATCCTCTACGACCGCAACCCCAAGGAGCGCGTCCAGAAGGTCGCGCCGTACCTGACGCTCGACAGCGACCCGTACCCCACGGTCGTCGACGGACGGATCAAGTGGGTCGTGGACGGCTACACCACCAGCTCGAACTACCCCTACTCGACGGGGGTGTCGCTCTCGCGGGCGATCGCCGATTCGAACAACCCGGCTCCCACCTACGCGCTGGATGACATCAACTACATCCGCAACTCGGTCAAGGCCACGGTCGACGCCTACGACGGTTCGGTGCAGCTGTACGCGTGGGACGACGAGGATCCGCTGCTCAAGGCGTGGCAGAACATCTACCCCTCCTCGCTCAAGCCGTGGAGCGAGATGTCGGCCGACCTGATGAGCCACGTCCGGTACCCGACCGACCTGATGAAGGTGCAGCGGTCGATGCTCGGCGTCTACCACGTCGACGACGCGACGTCGTTCTACCGGCAGGACAACCGGTGGACCACGCCGAACGACCCGCAGGACCCGGCGACCTTCCAGCCGCCGTACTACCTGACGATGAAGATGCCCAGCCAGGACGACCCGACGTACTCGATGTTCACGAGCTTCATCCCGGCGTCCCAGGGCGGTCAGGCGCGAAACGTGCTCACGGGGTATCTCGCCGTGGACTCCAACGCGGGCAGCCAACAGGGCACCAAGCGCGACGACTACGGGCGATTGCGCATGCTCGTGATCGACGCGGCCACCACGGTGCCCGGTCCGGGGCAGGTGCAGAACACCTTCGACTCCGACACCAACGTGTCGTCGCAGATCAACATCCTGCAGCAGGGGCAGTCGCAGGTGCTCAACGGAAACCTGTTGACGCTCCCGGTCGGCGGCGGTCTGCTGTACGTGCAGCCGGTGTTCGTGCAGTCCTCGGGTGACACCAAGCTGCCGCAGCTGCGGCGCGTGCTCGTCGCGTTCGGCAACAAGATCGCGTTCGAGAACACTCTCAGCGAGGCCCTCGACTCCCTGTTCGGCGGCGACTCGGGCGCGAACACGGGTGACGAGACCGTCACCCCGACCGATCAGGGCCAGGGCGGCACCGGTGGCACGTCGACGGGCGGTGGGACGACCGTGCCCGCCGTCGACTACGCCGCGGCCCTGCAGGAGGCGCGCGACGCGCTGACGGCTCGTCAGGCGGCGCTCACCAGCGGTGACCTCGCCGAGTTCGCCACGCAGGACGCCCGCCTCACCGCGGCCGTGCAGCGACTGCTCGACCTCGAGAGCCAGGGCCAGGGCGGCACGGCGACGCTGTCGCCCACGCCGACCCCGTCGGCCACGCCCGCGGGCTGACCCCTCGCACCGACGCCGGCGCTCCGCTTCCGCGGGCGCCGGCGTCGTCGCATCCGGCGTCGTCGCGCCGTCGTTCCCGCGCGCCCGGCGCCGCGGACACGCCCGCGCCCCCGGGCGATCCGCGAGACTGCACGCCGCTGACAACTCGGCGACATCCTGCAACCGACTTGTCAGCTCCATGCAGTCTCGAGCGCCCGAGCACGCCCGAGCACGCCCGCGCCGCGCGCGCCCCGCGCGCGCCGCGGCGTCACGCGCTCAGGAACCACCACCAGATCAGCAGCATCGTCGTGCCGAAGCCGGCGATCTGGTTCAACCACAGGAAGCGGTTCCATCCGGCGGTGGCGCGGTCGGATTCGGCATCCGTCACGTTCCGGTAGGGCCAGCACACGACCAGGTACGGGATGACGAGCAGGGCGGCCAGCGGACCGGGCCAGGCCGTGAACAGCATCGCGACGCCGGCCAGGGCGTACGCGGTCAGTGCGAAGCGCACCGTCCAGCGGGCGCCGCGGGCGGTGGCGATCGATGAGATGTCGGCGGCGCGGTCGGCCTCGACGTCCTGCAC
>NZ_CAJYPF010000258.1 GCF_913776565.1 uncultured Microbacterium sp.
TCCTCGCCTATGTGTGGAGGTCGTGGTTCTTCGCCGTGGACCGCCCCCGTTGGGACCTCCGCGACGACCGCCCGCACTCCCCCCTCACGCTGCTGCCCACGCTGATCGGCGCCCTGCTCGTGGTGCAGGGGCTCACCGAGTCGGGCCCCCTGCTGCTGTGGGGGTGGATGTTCGTCGTGCTCTTCGGCGCCAAGATCAAGCAGACGCCGCTGGTGGGTGTCGGGCCGAGCGAGCAGAGCATCTCGATCGAGCGGGGAGAGCTGGCGAAGCCGTCCGCGTGAGCGCTCACCCGCGGTCATTCGGGGCCGCCGGTTATGATCGTCGAGCCATGACCTCGACTGACGACGCCAACGCCGCCCCCCTGGGCGATGCATTCGACCCGAAGACCGCGACGATCGTCGTCGTCACCTACAACCGCACGAATCTGCTCACGCGCCTGCTCGACAGCATCGAGCGCATGGACCCCGCGCCGGGCCACCTCGTCATCATCGACAACGCCTCGACCGACGACACCACTGCGGTCGTGCAGTCCTACCGCGACCGCCTCCCGACCGAGCTCGTCTACCGTCGCCTCGAGACCAACACCGGAGGTTCGGGCGGCTTCAGCGAAGGCATGCGCGTGGCCTACGAGCTGGGTTCCGAATGGATCTGGCTGATGGATGACGATGTCGAGGTCGTCCGCGACGGTCTCGCCCTGATGGGCAAGTGGACGCCGCGCTTCCGCAGCATCCAGGGGCGCCGGTACGACTTCGACGGCAGCGAGTTCTACTGGCAGTACCGCGTCGCCGAGTCGATGGCGATCCCGATCCCCTTCGCTCCCGCCAGCTTCGACGACTCCGGCTTCAAGCCGATGAACTCGGGATGCTTCGAGGGCATGTTCATCCACCGCGACATCGTCGCGAAGATCGGCCTGCCCGATCCCCGCTTCTTCATCTACTGGGACGACCAGCTCTACGGCTGGCTCGCCTCGCGCGAGACCGAATCGGTCATCGTGAACGAGTTCGTGCTGCGGCGCACCCGCGAGATCAAGCAGTGGGACATGGGCATCCGCCACATGAACGCCTCGAGCGACGCGTACCGTTACTACATCATGCGCAACCGCGCGTATCTGGCGAAGTACTACCGCGCGGTCGGTGTCTACCAGCCGCTCCCCTTCACCGCGGGAACCGCCCTCACGTTCGTGAAGGAGCTCATCCGCCTGGTGGTCGTCGAACGCAAGCTCACGGGCACGAGCCATCTCTTCCGCGGCCTGCGTGACGGCCGGGCCATCGCGCGGGACCGGACCTGGAAGCCGATGCCGCCGCTCGCCGGCCGTCCGTCCCCCGCCTGAATCCGTTTCGGCAGGGCTCACGAGGAACGGTCGACGGAATCGACCGACGGCCCGCGGCCTCGACCCGCTCGACTCTCGCGCCTGTCGGCGCGCCAGATCGAGAGCGACGCGAGTGTGTGCGCGTCGCGCAGCACGCCCGTCACGGTGAGTCGGTCGAGGTCCGTTTCGGGAAGCCAGCTCCAGCCCCCATCCGCCTCACCGTCCGGGACTCCTCCCGGAACAGCCTCGTCGATGTCGCACGCGACGACGGTGACCGGCTGCGGGTAGATCCCCGTATCGAGGATGTACTGTCCGACCACACGCGCATTCCGACCCGCGAAACCGGTCTCCTCGCGCAGCTCCCGCAACGCGGCGACGACACCGTCCTGCTCGTCGGCCCCGTCCATCCACCCGCGAGGGAGTTCCACGAACGTCGCATCCTCCGCCGCAGGGCGGCTGATGCGCAGGAAAAGGATTCGGCCGGAGCTCCGGGCGATCACCACCACTCCTCCACTGCCCGCGGAGAGACGATGGTGGTGATAGACGGCCCCATCACGCGTGCTCACCGGCGCGGTTTCGAGCACGATGCGTGGTGGTCCGGAGAACACGTAGCGCGGTTCGAAATCGGGCAACTCAGCTCCTCGGCAGGACGATGAGGGCGGCTCGTCGTTCGCCGCCGATGAGACGGATTAGCGATCGGACGGCAGCCCACGGGAAGGTGGTCATGGCGACGACCGCGAACGCAGCCCAGGTCACGGGCTCGGCGATCTCCGAGGCCTCCCACGAGGGGACGCCCAAGACGATCGCCGCCACCGCGAGCAGTGACGTTCCCGCCGCTCCGAACAAGACGCGCCTGCGGGTCGCCGGGCGGGTTCCGGAGGTGGCGATGAACGCGAGGTCGCGCATGCTCGCCCAACCCGGTCGACGACGGAGCCGCGCGCGTTGAGACGCGGCGGCGTCCCACCCCTGCGAGAACGACGCCGGACCCACCTCCTGAGCCCAGGTGAGAAGCGCCGTCGGCAGGGCCACGCGGACGGAGTCCGCCGGGCCCGACGTTCCCCCGTTGAAGCTGATCCAATCAGCATCGGCACGTGCCGCCAGGAACTGCGAATAGCCCTTGCCCCACCACGTCCGCAGGGCGTCGCGTTCGGCCAGCGACAGGCCGGATGCGTCGATACGCCGCCACGCTCCACTGCGTCGGGGTTCGAGGCGAAGACGCCGGCCCAGGGCCGTCGCCGCGGGCGACAGGGGAGGAAGAGGGTCGTGCCGGAGGGACGACCGGGCCGTGCTCTGGGTCTCGAAGGCGATCAAGCCCTGCGACTGGGCAGCCAGCCAGGCAGCCCAACCCGCTTCCACCGCATCCGGCCAGCGCCCCCGCCGATCAGCCCTCCCGCGACCGACCGACGTCCGATCCATGGCCCAGGTGAACCTACGGTTGCGGCGACGATCCAGCAGGGCCCTCTCGAGGGTGGGGTGCGGACTCGTCACCACCAGCGGGAGTGGGCCCGGGCCCCTCCCGAGGACGGCTGCCACCCCGGCCGGCCCGAGGGCGATGAAGAATGCCCCGTCCAACAGCATGGCATCCGTGACGACGACCCGGTCGGCCAGGAGCGAGCCGACGCGCAGATAGGTCGTCAGCCTCTGGACGGCGTCGACGGCGCCGAGCGAGGAGAACAGCTCGGCTTGAGACTCGCTGTCGAATTCATCGATGAGGACGCGCCCGAGAGAATGGGAGGAAC
>NZ_CAJYPF010000259.1 GCF_913776565.1 uncultured Microbacterium sp.
CGGCGCGGGCGAAGTCGAAGGCCGCGGTGAGGTTGACCGCGATCATCGGATCCCACTTCGCACGGTCGAAGGCGACGACGTCCTCGCTGAGCAGGTTGATACCGGCCGAGTTGACGAGCACGTCGACACCGCCGAAGCGGTCGACGCAGGCCGTCACGACCCGCTCGGGCTCGCCCGCGGCCGTGATGTCGGACTGCGCGAAGGCGTACTCGCGTCCGTGCGCCTCGATCAGTCGGGCCGTCTCGCCGTCGTCGTCGGCGAGCGAGGGGACGAACACGTTCGCTCCGGCCGCGGCGAGCGCGACCGAGAACGCGCGTCCGAGTCCGCCGTTGCCGCCCGTGACGATCGCGGTGCGACCGGCGAGCGAGAAGAAGTCGGTGGAGAAGTCGGTGATGTCCATGCGGTCAGGCGCTCCGGGCGGCGAAGGGGTCGGCGATGCCGACGTAGACGGTCTCGAGGTATTCGTGGATGCCCTCGGCTCCGCCCTCGCGGCCCAGGCCCGACTGCTTGACGCCGCCGAAGGGCGCGGCGGGGTTCGACACGACGCCGGCGTTCAGACCCAGCATCCCCGTCTCGAGGCGCTCCGCCAGACGCAGGCCCCGATCGAGGTCGCGCGTGTAGGCGAAGCAGACCAGGCCGAACTCGGTGTCGTTGGCGAGGCGGACCGCCTCGTCCTCGTCGCGGAAGGTGAGGATCGGGGCGACGGGGCCGAAGATCTCCTCGCGCAGGATGTCGGCGTCGGCGGGCACGTCGACCAGGACGGTCGGCTGGTAGAAGTAGCCGGGCCCGGGGATCGCGCTTCCGCCGACCGCGACGCGGGCGCCCTGGGCGACCGCGCCCTCGACGAGCGAGGCGACCTTGTCGCGCGTGGCGGCGTCGACGAGCGGCCCCACCGTCGAGGAGGGGTCGGTGCCGCGCGCGGGGACGAACGCGCCGATGCGGGCCGCGAAGCGCTCGGTGAACTCCGCGGCCACGGACTCGTGCACGAGGAAGCGGTTCGCGGCGACGCACGCCTCGCCGCCGTTGCGCATCTTCGCCAGCACGGCGCCGTCGACGGCGGCATCCAGGTCCGCATCCTCGAAGACGAGGAAGGGCGCGTTCCCGCCGAGCTCCATCGACACGCGCAGCACCTGGGCGGCCGAGTCGGCGATCAGGCGCTGCCCGACACCGGTCGAGCCGGTGAACGAGAGCTTGCGCAGCCGCGGGTCCTGCACGAGCGGGCCGGTGACGGCTCCGGCATGGGTGGTGGGGATGACGTTCAGCACGCCGTCCGGCAGCCCCGCCTCGCGCAGCACCTCGGTGAGCAGCAGCGCCGTGAGGGGGGTGAGGGCGGCGGGCTTGAGCACCATCGTGCAGCCCGCCGCGATCGCCGGGGCGATCTTGCGCGTGGCCATCGCGAGGGGGAAATTCCACGGCGTGATGAAGAGGCACGGACCCACGGGGCGTTGCACCACGAGCAGGCGGTTGCGACCGTCGGGGGCGACGGAGTACCGACCCGAGATGCGCGGGGCCTCCTCGCTGAACCAGCGCAGGAACTCCGCGCCGTAGGCGACCTCGCCCCGCGCCTCGGCAAGGGGCTTGCCCATCTCGAGGGTCATGGCGAGAGCGAAGTCCTCGGCGCGGGCGGTGACGAGGTCGAACGCCCGGCGCAGGATCTCGGCGCGCTCGCGCGGCGCGGTGCGCCCCCACGACTCCTGCGCGCGGTGGGCGGCGGCCAGGGCGGCATCGCCGTCTTCGACGCTCGCGTCGGCGACGGTGGCGAGCACGTCGCCCGTGGACGGGTCGATCACGTCGAAGCGGTCCCCGGTGGATGCCGGGTGCCAGGCGCCGTCGATGAAGAGGTCGGTGGGCAGCCCGGCGACGAAGGCGCGCTCGTCGGTCATCGTGCGACCCCCGCGGTCGCCTGGGCGCGGCGCAGCGGCTCGCCGAGCAGGTCCTCGTACAGGCGGAAGGGCGCCATCTCGCCCGCGCGCTCACCGTACATGGCCTTGGCGCGGCGGAACTGCTGGTCGACGAGGCCCGAGAGCTCGTACGGCATCCCGACCGAACGGGCCAGGTCGCTCGACAGCCCGAGGTCCTTGCAGGCGAGGGCCAGGGCGAAGCCCTCGTCGTAGTCGCCGTGGTCGAGGATCGACAGCACGTCGTGCTCGACGAAGTTGCTGTTGGCGGGGCTGGCGACCAGGGCGCGGCGCAGTACCTCGAGGTCGACCCCGGCCTTGACGCCGACCGAGAGCACCTCGGCGGTGGCGATGAGGTGCGAGAACCACAGCTGGTTGATCATGAGCTTGACCGCGTAGCCGGCGCCGTGGCCGCCGACGTGCAGGATGCGCTCGGGCTCGCCCATGGCCTCGAACACCTCGCGCAGGCGCTCGACGTCGTCGGCCTCGCCGCCGATGAAGATCTGAAGGGTGCCGTTGGCCGCACCGACCGACATGCCGCTGACGGGCGCGTCGAGCACGCGCAGGTCGGGACGGTCGGCGCGGGCGCGCTCGGCCACCTCGGGCACCGAGGTCGACATGTCGACCCACGTGCCACCCGCGGGGAGGGCGTCGAGCAGGCCGTCGGGGCCGCGCAGCACCTGGTCGACGTGGCGGGGGGTGGGCAGCATCGTGATGACCAGGTCGGAGCGGGATGCCACCTCGGCGGCGGTGTCGACCCAGACGGCGCCGCGCGAGACGGCGTCGGCCGCGGCCTCGGGGCGGACGTCGGTGACGACCAGGGGGAAGCCGGAGGCCTGCAGGTTGCGGGTCATTCCGCTGCCCATGCTGCCCAGGCCGATGAATCCGACGGTGAGTGTGCGCTTCGTCACGGGACCAGTCCTTGAGATCGTGGATCGGGGGCGGTGCGCTCCTGCGGCTCTCGTCTTCGAGCCCGCCAGTGGCGACCGCAGGGCCACGATAGAGGCAGGATGCCGTGTGAGCATCCCTTGATGTGAATATGGCAACGAGCTAGGGTTCCGGTCCATGACAGATGCCACGGCGACCCCGCGTCGCAACTCCTCGGGCCTGGCCCGCGACGTCGAGATCCTCGAGATCCTCGGCTCCGCCGAAGCGGTCGCCGCCGGCGGGCTCGGTGTGTCGAGGGTCGCGCAGATCACGGGACGCGACAAGGCTGTCGTCTCGCGCACGCTCGCGACCCTAGGCGACGCGGGTCTCGTCGATCGCGACGACAACACCCTCGCGTACCGACTGGGGGCGCGCCTGTACGCCCTCGCCGCCCTCACCGTCGAGAGCACCCTCACCCGCGAGTCCCAGCCGATCCTGCGCCGGGTCGCGCAGCGCGCGCGTGAGACGACGCACCTGTGCGTGCTGCGCGGCGGCAACGTGCTCACCATCGCCAGCGAGCTGAGCCCGCACGAGTTCCGCACGACCGGGTGGGAGGGGATCACCACCGCCGCCTGGCGGACCCCCTCGGGCCGCGTGCTGCTCAGCGACTGGGACGACGACTCCCTCACCCGCTGGTACGCCGAGCACGGCCAGGATCAGGCGATCGTGGGCCCGGTGCCCCCGCACGCCGCGGGATTCTCGGTGCTGCCGAGCCCGCCCGCCGACCGGCAGGTGGTCTCCGACCTCGAGAGCCTCCGCGCCGAGCTCGCCCGCATCCGGGCGAACGGCTACGCCCTGCTCGACGAGGAGCTCGAACTCGGCGTCGTCGGCGCGAGCGCCCCGGTGCGTGATTTCACGGGCCGCATCGTCGCCGCCCTCAACGTCAGCGCCCCCAAGACCCGCATCGGCGACCGCCTCGACGCCCTCGCCCGGTTCGTGGCATCCAGCGCCAAAGACCTCTCACGGGCCGTGGGCTTCGACGCGATCACCTCCGGATCGCATTAATTGCCATATGCGCAACATCAGTTGAGGATAAGAACCCCCCAGCCGTACAGTCAGCCGCAGCCGTGAACCGCGGCCCATCTCGATGAGGAGAGGAGTGCGACGCATGTCCGACTTCGACCTCGGCGGACTCTTCACCTTCTGGGGCCGCCGCAGCGACGACATCGCCGAACTCGTGCTCCAGCACGTCGCCGTCGTCGTGCTGAGCATCGCCATCGCCGCCGTCATCGGCATCGCGATCGGCATCGCCGTGTGGAACCGCCCGGTCTCGCGCTCGGTCACGATCGCCGCCGCGGGCGTCGCCCTGACCATCCCGTCGCTGGCCCTGCTGGCCCTGCTGACCCCGGTGCTCGGACTCGGGTGGACGCCCACGGTGTTCTCGCTCGTGTTCTACTCGCTGCTGCCGATCGTGCGGAACACCGTCGTGGGGCTGCGCGAGGTCCCGCCCGCCATCATGGAATCCGCCAAGGGCATGGGCATGTCGCCCGCGCGGATCCTGCTGTCGGTGCAGCTGCCGATCGCCTGGCCCATCATCCTCACCGGCGTCCGCGTCGCCGCGCAGCTGACCGTCGGCATCGCCGCCATCGCGGCCTACGTCGCCGGGCCGGGCCTCGGCCAGTTCATCTTCATGGGACTGTCGTCGCTCGGTTCGCGCAACGCCCTCAACTTCGCGCTCACCGGAACGCTCGGCGTCATCGTCCTGGCGCTGCTCCTGGATGCCGCCTTCGTCTTCATCACCCGCGTCACCACCTCAAGGGGGCTCCGTGTCTGACACCACCACCACTTCCCGATCGGCCGCCGCGAGCGACTCCTCGGGGGTCGGTATCCGCCTCGACGGAGTGACCAAGGTCTACCCCGGTCAGCCCACCCCCGCGGTCGACGCCTTCTCGATGACCGTCGAGCCGGGCGAGCTCATCATGTTCGTCGGGCCCTCGGGCTGCGGCAAGACCACGACCATGAAGATGATCAACCGCATCATCGAGCCCACCTCGGGCACCATCTCGATCGACGGTCGCGACGTGCTCTCGCTCGATCCCAACGAGCTGCGCCGGCACATCGGCTACGTCATCCAGCAGATCGGCCTGTTCCCGCACATGACGATCGGCGAGAACATCGCCGTGGTCCCGAAGCTCCTCGGCTGGTCGAAGAAGCGCACCGCCGACCGCGTCGAGGAGCTTCTCGAAACCGTTCAGCTCAGCGGCGACTTCGCCCAGCGCTACCCGCGGCAGCTCTCGGGGGGCCAGCAGCAGCGCGTCGGCGTCGCACGCGCCCTCGCCGCCGATCCGCCCGTCATGCTGATGGACGAGCCGTTCGGTGCGACCGACCCCATCACCCGCGAGCGTCTGCAGGCCGAGTTCCTACGCCTGCAGGAGTCGATCGGCAAGACGATCATCTTCGTCACCCACGACTTCGACGAGGCCATCCGCCTGGGAGACCGCATCGCGGTGCTGTCCGAGCGCAGCCGCATCGAGCAGTTCGACACCCCCGCGGCGATCCTGGCCGCTCCGGCCAACGACTACGTGCGCTCGTTCATCGGTCAGGGTGCGGCCCTCAAGCGCCTCGCGTTGATCCCCGTCGGCGAGGCCCCCCTCGGTCCGGTGACGGATGCCGGAGCCGTCGCCGTCTCGGTCGCCGACAACCTGCGCGACGCCCTCGACCTGCTCGTGCTGAGCGGCTCGCCGACGGTCGCCGTCGTCGACCGCGACGGGCGAGCCCTCGGTTCCCTCACGATGGAGCGCATCTCGGCGGCCCTGGGCGTCGAGGTCGCCGACATCTCCCGTCCGGGCGGCGCGCGATGACCACCGTCACCACCGAGACGCAGAGCATCGGCGCCGCGCGCGTGGCGGCCACGCGCCGTCAGCGCGGCGGACGTCGACTGTGGAAGCGCTTCGTCACCCCCGCGGTGGTCGTCGTGCTGCTCCTCGCGCTGTACCTGTGGGTGTCGTCGCTGCCGCTCGACTCGATCGAGCAGCGCACGCTCAACGCCGACTACCTGTTCCTGCGCATCGGCGAGCACCTCAGCCTCACGGTGGCGGCGTCGGCGCTGGTCGCGGTGCTCGCCATCCCGGTCGGCATCCTGCTCGCGAAGACCCCGTCCCGCACGGTCAAGGCGATCGTGCTCGCGCTGGCGAACATCGGCCAGGCGACACCGGCGGTCGGTGTGGTGATCCTGCTCGCGATCATCTGGCAGACCGGGTACACCACCGCCCTCGTGGCCCTCGTGATCTACGCCTTCCTGCCGGTGCTGCGCAACACCATGATCGGCATCGAGCAGGTCGACGGGGCGATCCGCGAGTCGGCGCGCGGCATGGGCATGACGCCCGTGCAGGTGCTCGCCCGCATCGAACTGCCCCTCGCCGTGCCCGTGATCCTCGCGGGCCTGCGCACCGCGCTGGTGTTCTGCGTCGGCGTCGCCACCATCGCCACCTTCATCAACGCCGGCGGCCTCGGCGACATGATCGTCAACGGCCTCAAGCTGCAGCGCTACCCCGTGCTCGTCACCGGCGCCGTGCTCGTGGCCTGCATCGCTCTGCTCATCGACTGGATCGCCGGCGTCGCCGAAGACCTGCTCACCCCCAAGGGCATCTGAGCTCCCACCGTCCCCGCATCACCCACCGCACTCACCACCCTTAGGAGACACAATGAAGCGTCGTCCGCTTCTCTCGCTGACCGCCGTCGCGGCCCTCGGCGTCCTGGCCCTCACCGCCTGTTCGGGCGGCTCCTCCGGCTCCGGCTCCGCCGCCGGCGGCAGCGACGAGCTCGCCGGGCTCACCGGGCAGATCGGCTCGAAGGACTTCTCCGAGCAGTACATCCTGGCCCACATCACCACGCAGCTCCTCAACGCCCGCGGGGCGGACGTCGAGGCCAACACCAAGCTCGTCGGCTCGGCCAACGTGCGTCAGGCTCTCGAGAACGACGAGTTCCTCGGGTACTGGGAGTACACCGGTACCTCGTGGATCACGTACAACGGCAACACCGCGCCCGTGCCCGGCGCCGAGGCGCAGTTCACCGCCACGAAGGAGGCCGATGCGGCGAAGGGCATCGCGTGGCTCGACCCGGCTCCCCTCAACAACACCTACGCCTTCGCGATCCGCGCCGACAAGGCCGAGGAGTTGGGCGTGAAGACCCTCTCCGACGTCGCCAAGCTCCCCGCGAACGAGCAGACCTTCTGCATCGAGAGCGAGTTCTCCACCCGTGACGACGGCTGGCCGGGCTTGAAGACCGCGTACGGCTTGAACGTCCCCGACTCCAATGTCGCCCTGCTCGACACCGGTGTGATCTACACCGCGACGCAGAAGGGCGACGACTGCAACTTCGGCGAGGTCTTCCAGACCGACGGGCGCATCCCCGCGCTCGACCTCGTCGTGCTCGAGGACGACAAGGAGTTCTTCCCCGTCTACCAGGGCGCCTTCACCCTCAAGCAGTCGACGCTCGAGAAGTACCCGGCGATCGCCGACGTGATCGCCGAGATCTCGCCGCTGCTGACCACCGAGGAGATGCAGAAGCTGAACGCCCTCGTCGACGTCGACGGCGAAGACCCCGAGGACGTCGCCACCGACTGGCTCACGGAGCAGGGTCTCATCTGATGGCCGTCGACGTGCAGATCGGCGAGAGCTTCGTCGGGGAGGGCGCGCACGCCGCGCACATCAACACGGTGCTCGGGCATCGCGACGGTCCCGCCGGCACGGCCTGGGCGACCGCCCTCGCGACGCCGAGCGCGGGGCACGTGCCGTTCGTCGCGGTGCTGCGTCCGTCCCTGCCCGTCAAGCCGCTGACCCTCTTCGTCACCAAGTCGGCGCCCGAGAGCGATGCCCACGGGCTGCTGATCTGGGGTCCGGCGCAGGCCGGGGTGGCATCCGGGATCGCCGATGCCGTCGCAGACGGCGAGATCCCCGCCGACTGGGCCGACACGCACGCGGTCATCGCCGCGGTGTGGGTCAACCCGGCCGCCACCGACGCGGAGCAGATCTACCGCAACAACCGCCAGGCCGCCCGCGAGGCGATCCGTAACGGCGCCCGTTCGCTGCCCGCGACCGAGGACGTGCTCGCCGCGCGCACCGCGCCGTCGAATCCGTTCTTCACCCCCGCGTCCTGACGCCCCCGCGAACGGCCCCGCCCCCTTTCGGGCGGGGCCGTTCCGCATGCGCCGCTACCGCGCGGGTTCGGGGACGGCACCGCACCCGGCGACGCCCCGCGCCCGTCAGACCGGGACCGCCTCGGGAGCGGGAGCGGATGCCGCTTCCCCCACGCACGAGAAGCGCGAGCGATACGCGGTCGGCGTCAGCCCCATCGTCCGGGCGAAGTTCTGGCGCAGCACCGCCGCCGACCCGAAACCGCACTCCGCGGCGATCCGGTCAAGGCCGAGGTCGGTCTCCTCGAGCAGGCGCTGGGCGTGCAACAGGCGCTGCCGCGCGAGCCAGGCCGCGGGCGTCGCACCCAGGTCGGCCTTGAACCGCCGAGCGAAGGTGCGCGGCGACATGTGCGCGCGCGCCGCCAGCCGGTCGACCGAGAGTTCGGCATCCAGGTTCTGCAGCATCCATTCCGTCACCGGCGCCAGCGACAGCGAGGTGTCGACCGGCAGCGGGGACGCGATGAACTGCGCCTGCCCCCCGTCGCGCTGGGGCGCGACGACCATGCGGCGCGCGATGCGATTGGTCAGCTCGGAGCCGAGTTCCTGGCGCAGCAGGTGCAGGCAGGCGTCGAGTCCCGCGGCGGTTCCGGCGCTCGTGATGATGTTGCCGGACTGCACGTACAGCACGTCGGGGTCGACCTCGATGCGCGGGTACATCCGCGCGAGCGTATCGGCGTATCGCCAGTGCGTCGTCGCCCGCTTGCCGTCGAGCACCCCGGAAGCCGCGATGACGAACGACCCGCTGCACACGCTCAGCAACCACGCACCGCGCGCGTGCGCGGCGCGGACCACTTCGAGCACGCGCTCGTCGACGCTCCCCCACTGCGCGCGGGGGATCGGCGCGAGCACGAGGATGTCGACGTCGGCGGCCGCCTCGAGACCGTCCTCGACGTTGATCGAGAAGCCGATGTTGGACGGCACCGCTCCGGGCTCGGGTGCCACGATGCGGAAGTCGAAATTCGGGATGCCGTCGTCGCTGCGATCCAGGCCGAAGGCCTCGCACGCGAGACCGAACTCGAACGGGGCGAACCCCGGCTGGACGACGACGGCGACCGAGCGCATGCGCACCTCCGGTGTGGCAGGAAGAGAACGAACGGTGTCCATCATGCCACTCGCGGGCATGAATCGCACACACGTAGTTTTTCTGCCATGGCTTACTTCATCGCCCTCGGCGTGCTGTCCCTCGCCGGCATCGTCGGCACCGCCTGGCTCATCCGCACCGACGGGTACGGCCGCATCCCGACCGATCCGACGCGCACGCCACAGCGCGAGCGCGCGGAACCGGCACCCGCGGTGACGCCCAGCGCCCGTCCCGCCGCCCGCGAAGCGACGCCCGACGCGATTCCGGCGGCACGCGCGGCGAAGCGCGGGGAGGGCCGACATGTCACGAGGACGGCGACCCGTCAGCGGCCGGCGGCGACCGCCCGCTCGTAGACCGCGGTCATCGCCGCCGTGCGGGAGGATTGGCGGAACCGCTCGGCGATCGTCTGATCGGGCGCGACCGGGGTGCCGGCGGAGATGTCGGATGCCGCGCGGCGCAGCGCTTCGGCGAGGGCGGGGATCGTGGCATCCGTCACCGTCCAGGTGCCCGAGCTCAGCTCGGCGGCGATGTCGGGATCGCTGACCACCGCCGGGGTTCCCAGCGAGGCCGCCTCGAAGACCGTCATGCCCTGCGTCTCGAAACCGATCGAGGTCTGCACGACCGCGTCGGCGTCGGCCAGGCGGCGGAGGGTCTCGGCGTAGGGCAGACGACCCGCGAAGGTCACCGTCGCCGTCGGTGACGACCGCTCGACGAGTCGGCGCGCGGCGCGCAACTGGGCCCCTCCGCCGACGATCTCGACCTCGGCGTCGACGCCCGACGCGACGACCGCCTCGAGGAAGGGCAGCAGGCGTTTCTCGGGGCTCATGCGCCCGATCCAGATGAAGCGCGGTCGCCCCGGTCGGCGTGTCGGCGCGTCGGTGCCGAGGGCCGCGTCGAGCACGTCGTCGTCGATCCCGTTCCAGATCACGTCGACCTTCTCGGCCACGCCGTGCGTCTCGAGGCGGCGCGCGAAATGGCTCGACGGCGCGGTCACCGCGCGCGAGAGGCGTGCCAGCTGACGCAGGAACGCCCAGCCGTCCGCCGCGCGGTCGGACACCGTTGCGCGGTCGGACGACGCCACGGAAGGCGGACCTTCGCGCCGATCTCGGAGGAGTGAGCCCGAATCATCCGAGTTTCGCGCGCTTCTGCGAGTTTCGGCACCGCCGCTCGCGCCGCGCACGGAACCCCCGGTCGCGCCGCCGCGCGGGAGCGCGCGGCGGGCCCACGCGTTGAGCACGCGCAGCACGAGAGCGGGGAACGGCGCCGTCGCCTCGATACCCACGTCGACGCGATTGTGCATGGTGTGCACGACCGGCAGGCCGTGACGTGCGGCGTAGCGGTGCCCGATGAACGCGCCCCAGAAGTCGGCCTGCACGTGCACGACGTCGACGGGCAGACGGGCGCCCATCTCGGCGTCGAGGAACCGGTCCGTTCGGGCGCCCGGCCAGGTGAGGGCGTACTCGCGATCGGGGGTGAGGGCGAGCGAGGGCAGATCGAGATAGGCCGGATCGTGCGGGGCGGGGCGATGCAGGCGGGGGGCGACGACGGTGACGACGTGTCCGGCGCGCTCGAGGAACCGCTTCTGCAGACGCATCGACACCTGTGCGCCGCCGAGCGACTCGAGGTGCTGGTCGGCGAACATCAGCACGTGCACGCGATTACTCCGGCAGCGGGCGACCGCGGTACAGCGCTTCGAACGTGTCGAGGGTACGGGTGATGTCGTGCACCGCGACGGCGTCGAGCGACGCCTGCTGCATGCGCCGTCGCTCTTCGGGGCCCGCGGTCAGGACGTCGGTCAGCCGTGCGGCGAGCTCGTCGGCGTCGCCCGGGGTGAACAGGTAGCCGTTCTCGCCCTCGTGCACGAGGTGGGGCAGCGCCACGGCGTTCGCGGCGACGATCGGAAGACCGGATGCCATCGCCTCCATCGTGGCGATGGACTGCAGCTCGGCGATCGAGGCGATCGCGAAGACGCTCGCGCGCGAGTACAGGTCGCGGAGGTCGTCGTCGGAGGCGTGTCCGTGGAAGGTCACCCGACCCGCGACCCCGAGCTGCTGCGCGAGGGCCTCGAGCTTCGCTCGCTGGTCGCCGCCGCCGACGATGTCGAAGGTGACGTCGAGGGCGGGGTCGAGCTGCGACAGGGCCCGCAGGACGACATCGATGTGCTTCTCGGTCGTCAGGCGCCCCACGAAGAGGATGCGATTGGCGTCGCGCGGGGTGAGGTCGGGGCGGTAGTTCGACCGGTCGATCCCGCACGAGATGGGGATGACGCCGTCGATGTCGATCGTCGACTCGAGGAAGTCGGCGGCCTTGCGCGTCGGGGTCGTGACGGCGCGCGTCATCTTGAACGTGCGCTCGGCGTCGGCCCACGCGAGCTTGACGAAGATGCGGTCGAGCCAGTCGGGCAGCGTCGTGAAGTCGAGGATGTTCTCGGCCATCACGTGATTGGTGGCGACGACCGGGATGCCGCGCTTGCGCGCCTCGCGCGCCAGACCCCGACCGATGACGATGTGCGACTGGATGTGCACGACGTCGGGTTTGACCTCGTCGAGCACGATGCGGGCGTAGTGCTTAGACCGCCACGGCAGGACGTAGGTGATCCAGTCGTGCGGCAGGAAGCGGAACGCCGGAAGTCGGTGCAGCATCATCGGCTGCCCCTCGATCGTCTCGATCGCGGTGCCCGCGTTGCCGTGCCCGACGCTCGGGGCGGCGACGTGCACGTCGTGGCCGCGCGCCACGAGGCCGGCGGCGAGGCGCTCGGCGAAGCGGGCGGCCCCGTTGACGTGGGGGAGGAAGGTGTCGGCGCCGATGAGGATCCGGAGCGGGCGGTCGGCGGCGGCGGGGGTCTCGCGAGAAGCCGGGGCGGCGTCCGCCGAAGCGGGCGCGGACGGGTCGGCGGGCGTCGCAGGAGTGGTCACGTGTGGTGAGGCCTATCTGTGCGGCGGGCGGTTCGCGCGGTGCGGGTGGTGCGCCCGTCCACTGTACCTGAGCGGATTTCCGCGTCCCGGGGTCCGCTCACAGGGTGAAACCGTGGCGAACCATCGGCCCCGTCAGGACCGTCCGTCGCCCACCGGCGCCCCCTGCGAGGGACGCGGCGGGCCATCGGCGCCTGCCGCCGCGGGGATCTCGGATGCCGCCGCCGCGAACGCCGAGACCACCTCGGCGTCATCGGACGCCGGCGCCTGCCGCCCGCCACCGTCGGGTCGAGAATCGGCCTGGGTCGGGTCGAGGTCGGAGGCCGCCTGCTCGAACTGCGAACGATAGAGGCGGTAGTACGCCCCCTCGGCGGCGATCAGCTCGTCGTGGGAACCCTTCTCGACGATGTCGCCGTGCTCCATCACCAGGATCAGGTCGGCGTCGCGGATGGTCGAGAGCCGGTGCGCGATGACGAACGACGTCCGCCCCTCGCGCAGCGCCGCCATCGCCTGCTGCAGCAGGAGTTCGGTGCGGGTGTCGACCGACGAGGTGGCCTCGTCGAGGATCAGCACCGACGGCTGCGCCACGAAGGCCCGGGCGATGGTGATGAGCTGCTTCTCACCCGCCGAGACGTTCGCGGCGTCTTCGTCGAGCACGGTGTCGTAGCCCTCGGGCAGCGAGTGCACGAACTGGTCGACGCGGGTCGCGACCGCGGCGGCGACGATCTCGTCGTCAGTGGCGCTCTCGCGGCCGTAGCGGATGTTCTCGCGGATCGTCCCCGCGAACAGCCACGGGTCCTGCAGCACCATGCCGGTGCGCGAGCGCACGTCGTCGCGGCGCAGGTCGGCGATGTCCTGCCCGTCGAGCAGGATCCGGCCGCCGTCGAGCTCGTAGAACCGCATGATCAGGTTGACCAGCGTGGTCTTGCCGGCTCCCGTCGGGCCGACGATCGCGACGGTCTGCCCGGGCTCGACGCGGAACGACAGGTCCGTGATGAGCGGCCGCTCCGGGGTGTACGCGAAGCGCACGTTCTCGAACTCGATGACGCCCCGACCGTCGACGTGGGCGGGCGCATCGGCCGCGTCGGCCTCCTGCTCGTCGGCGTCGAGGAGCGCGAACACCCGCTCCGCCGAGGCGGTGCCCGACTGCACGACGGCCGCCATGCCGCCCAGCTGCGACAGCGGCTGGGTGAACTGCTGCGAGTACTGGATGAACGCCTGGACGTCGCCGAGGCGGATCTGCCCGCCCGCCACCATGAGCCCGCCGAGCACCGCGATGCCGACGTAGGTGAGGTTCCCGACGAACATCATTCCCGGCATGATCATGCCGCTGAGGAACTGAGCCTTGAAGCTGGCCTGGAACAGCTCTTCGTTCTCGACCTCGAACTTCTCGCGCGCGTCCTTCTCGCGCCCGTACACCTTGACCAGGGCGTGGCCCGAGAACGACTCCTCGACACGCGCGTTGAGGCGGCCGACCTTCTTCCACTGCTCGCCGAAGGCCTTCTGCGACTGCGGCCCGATGACCCCGAAGATCACGGCCATGAGCGGCAACGAGACGAGAGCGACGAGGGCGAGCTGCCACGAGATGGTGAACATCATGATGAGCACGCCCACCACGGTCAGCACCGAGGTCAGGGCGCTCGAGAGCGACTGCTGCATCGTCTGCGTGATGTTGTCGATGTCGTTGGTGACGCGCGAGATGAGCTCGCCGCGCTGCACCCGATCGAAGTACGACAGCGGCAGACGGTTGATCTTGGCCTCGACGTCCTCGCGCAGGCGCCACATCGTGCGGACCATGATGACGTTGATGACGTAGCCCTGGATCCACGACAGCAGCGATGAGGCGACGTAGATGGCCAGCACGGTCACCACCACTCCCCGGAGCGCGTCGAAGTCGACGCCCGCGCCGACGGCGAAGGTGTTCATCGCCCCGACGATGTTGGCGATGTCGTTCTGGCCCGCCGCGCGGAGGGCCTCGACGACCTGCGTTTGAGAGGTGCCCGCGGGGAACTGCTCGGCGAGGCCCTTCGAGACGACTCCCTCGAAGATGATGTTGGTCGCCTCGCCCAGCACCTTGGGCGCGAGCACCGCGAGGACGACGCCGAGGGCGCCCGCGAGCGAGACCAGGCCGAAGGCCCAGGCGTAGGGCCGCAGCAGACCGATCAGCCGGCGGAAGCTGGCTCCGAAGTTCGCCGCCTTGCCCGGGGCCACGCTGTCCCAACTGCCCGAGGTGACCCGGGCCTGCTCGGCGAGCTCGAGTTCGGCGCGATCCTCTTCGGTGAGCGTGTCGGTGGTGCTCATGCCTCGACTCCCAGCTGCGATTCGACGATCTCGCGGTAGGTGCTGCTGGTCGCCAGCAGCTCGTCGTGCGTGCCGACGCCGGCCATGCGGCCGTCCTCGAGCACGACGATGCGATCGGCGCCGGTGATCGTCGACACGCGTTGGGCGACGACGATCTTGGTGACGTCCGGCAACTCCTTCCACAGGGCCTGACGCAGGCGCGCATCGGTGCTGAGGTCGAGGGCCGAGAACGAGTCGTCGAACACGAGCACCGCCGGGCGATGCACGATCGCGCGCGCGATCGCGAGGCGCTGACGCTGGCCACCTGAGACGTTGGTACCGCCCTGCGCGATCCGCCCCTCGAGCCGACCGTCCATCGCCTCCACGAAATCGCGTCCCTGAGCGATCTCGAGGGCGTGCCACAGCTCGTCGTCGGTGGCCTCTTCGCGACCGAATCGCAGGTTGGACGCCACGGTGCCGCTGAACAGGAACGGCCGCTGGGGGACGAGGCCGAGCCCCTTCCACAGCACGTCGAGATCGGCCTCGCGGACGTCGACCCCGCCGACGCGCACCGCGCCCGCCGTGACGTCGAAGAGCCGCGGGATGAGCGAGACGAGCGTCGTCTTTCCGGCACCGGTGGAACCGACGATCGCCACGGTCTCGCCGGGGCGGGCCGTGAAGCTGATTCCCGAGACCACGGGCGACTCGGCACCGGGGTACGCGAACGCCACGTCGTCGAACTCGACCGTGCCGGGGGCCGGGAGCTGCGCCACCGGGTTCTGCGGACGGGTGAGGGTGGAGTGGCTATCGAGCACTTCTCCGATGCGCTCGGCCGACACCGCGGCGCGCGGGATCATGACCGTCATGAAGCTCGCCATGAGCACGCCGCCGAGGATCTGCGCGACGTACTGGATGAAGGCGAAGAGCGTCCCGATCTCGACGCCTCCGGCATCCACCTGAATCCCCCCGAACCAGATGACGCCCACCACCGTCACGTTCAGCACGAGCATCGCCAGCGGGAAGAGCAGCACGAAGAGGGAGCCGACCTTGCGGCCGACCACGAGGATGTCGGTGTTCGCCTCGCGGAACCGCTCTTCTTCGATGCGCTCGCGAACGAAAGCGCGCACCACGCGCACCCCGGTCAACTGCTCGCGCATCACGCGGTTCACGGCGTCGAGCTTGGTCTGGTAGCTGCGGAACAACGGAACCATGCGGGCGATGATCAGCCCGGCGATGATCACCAGCGTTGGAACGGCGACCGCGATCAGCCAGCTCAACCCGACGTCCTGCTGGAGCGCCATGATGACGCCGCCGATGGCGAGCAGGGGCGCGCTGACGAGCATGGTGGCGCCCATCATCGCGAGCATCTGCACCTGCTGGACGTCGTTGGTGTTGCGGGTGATGAGCGACCCCGCGCCGAACTGCGACAGCTCGCGCTCCGAGAACCCGCTCACCCGCTCGAACACGTCGCGACGGATGTCACGGCCCGCCGACATCGCCGCACGCGCGGCGAAGTACGTCGCGATGACGGATGCCACGATCTGACCGAGCGAGATGACGAGCATGAGGCCGCCGCGCGACCAGATATAGCCAGTGTCGCCGCGGGCGACGCCGAGGTTGATGATGTCGGCGTTGAGGCGCGGGAGGTACAAGGTCGCGACCGCGGACGCGGTCTGGAACAGGAGGATGGCGACCAGCAACCAGCGGTAGCGCGAGAGGTAGCGGATGAGGAGTCTGCCGAGCACGAGGCCCTCCGAGGAGTTCGACCGCGGCCGGGATGACCGCAGGTTTCAGCCTGGCACTAACCTCTGACACCGGCGACCCCCTGACGCACGGGAGCGTTCTCTCGTCGCGAACGCCGGGGGCCGGCATCCCTCGTCCCCGGACCGGATCGTAGGCTGTGACGCATGTCCCGACTGCAGGCCGACGCCCCCGCCGACCTCTGGGTGCCCGTCACGGGCTCCCTCGGATTCCGCGGCCGCCGCCATCGCAAGGCCGCCATCGGGATGCTGCTGAGCCAGGCGCATCGGGCGACCGGCGCCGCTCCGCGCCCCGGCGGCGGGGCCTTCGCATGGATCCTCAGCCAGGCGGCCCCGCTGCTCATGCGTCGCGCCGGCGGGCGGGTGCTGGTGTGGGTGTGGAAGAGCGACCCCGAACTGCTGGTCGTCATGGCGCAGCTGCAACAGGCGACGTCGCAGCTGCGCGCCGCCCGCGCGATGATGCCGATGGAATACGACGACACGGAGTCGTTCCGCGACCCGCACCTCGGCGTCGGCGAGAAGCTCGCGATGCCGCTCCCGACCGACCCGAAGACACCCCCGTTCGCGACCTACACGTGGGACACCGGCTCGCACTTCGTCACCGTCACCGCCGTGTGCGCCGACCGAGAGCGCTTCGGCACCGTGATCGGCGCGGTGGACGACATCGCCCGCACGCTGCGCGTCGTCGACGACCTGCAGGTGGGCGAGGCGCCGACGGTACTGCGCATCGATCCGGCCTGAAGCGGCACGGATAGCGCGCCGGCGCGATCAGTCGTGCGGGCCCAGCGGACGCCAGAGCACGATGTCGGTCGCGCGTCGCACGCGCGCACCGTGGCGCAGCGTCACGACCGAGCCGGTCGCCCCGGCCGCGAACACGCGAGCACCGGGCCGCGACTCCCGCTCGGCCGAGAGCTGACGCTCGAGGTCGTTGACCCGGCGTGCGAGCTCGTGCACGCGCTCCTCGAGGGCGAGCAGCCGGGCGATCGCCGGGAGGCTCATGCCCTCGCCCGACAGACGCGCCACCTCGCGCAACTGCTGCACGTGACGGCTGGAGTACCGGCGTGACCCGCCCTGCGTCCGGGCGGGGACCACGAGTCCCAACCGGTCGTACTGCCGCAGGGTCTGCGGGTGCATGTTCGACAGTTCCGCGGCGGCGGCGATGGCGAAGATCGGGGCGTCTTCGTCGATCTCTCTCTCGGACACGTCTTCACCTCTTTCGTCGTGCCGGTCGCGTCACCGGGTTCCCGGCATCCTTTCGTATCGGATGCCGGGAACCCCGGCGACGCGCATATGTTTACCGCGCCTTCGACATCAGGTCGGCGCGGGGGTTCTCTTTCGGCTCGAGCGCCTGGAAGCGCTCGAGGGCTTCGCGAGCGGCGTCGTCGAGGTGGGCGGGCACCGCGACCTGCACCTCGGCGAGCAGATCACCGTGGCCCTTGGTCGTCTCGATGCCGCGTCCCTTGACGCGCAGCACGCGGCCCGACGGCGTGCCCGGGGCGACGCGCAGCCGCACCGCGTCGCCGCCGAGGGTGGGGACCTCGATCGTCGCGCCGAGGGCCGCCTCGGTAAAGGTCACCGGGACCGTGACGCGCAGGTTGAGTCCGTCGCGGGTGAACACCGGGTGAGGACGCACCGCGACCGTCACGACGATGTCGCCGCTCTCGCCGCCGTCGGGAGACGGGCGTCCCCGACCCCGCAGGCGGATCTTCTGCCCGTCCGAGACGCCGGCGGGGATCTTCACCTTGAAGGGCACGTTGTCCTCGCCCTGGAGGGTGATGGTCTCGCCCTTGGCCGCGGTGACGAAGTCGATCGTCGTGCGGGCCGTGACATCGGCGCCCTTCTGCGGACCACCGAAGCCGCGGAACCCGCCGGTCGTCTGACCGAAGCGTCCCGACCCGAAGCCGCCGCCCTGTTGGTCGAACATCGAGAAGAAGTCGTCGAACCCGCCCGACGGGGCCTGCCGGCCCTGACCGAAGCGGCTGAAGACGTCGTCGAAGCCGCCCCCGGCCCCGGCCCCGGGAGCCGAGAAGCGCGCCCCCGAGCCCATGGCCCGGATCTGGTCGTACTCCTCGCGCTGCTCGGGATCGTTGAGCACCGAATAGGCCTCGCTGATCTCCTTGAACTTCGCCTCGGCCTTCGCGTCACCCGGGTTCGAGTCGGGGTGGTACTGGCGCGCGAGCTTGCGATACGTCTTCTTCAGATCGGCAGCGCTGACGCTCTTGTCGACACCGAGGACCTTGTAGAAGTCCTTGTCGAACCAGTCCTGACTCGCCATGGGTCCTCCTCTTAGGCCGGGACCGCGACGACGACCTTGGCCGGTCGCAGCTCGACCGAGCCCAGTCGGTAGCCGACCTCGACGACCTCGAGGATCGTCGTCTCGGTCGCGCCGGGCGTCGGGGCCTGGAAGATCGCCTCGTGCTGCTGCGGGTCGAAGACGTCGCCGACGGCGCCGTACGACACCACGCCCAGACGCTCGGCCACGGCGCGCACCTTGTCGCCGATCGCGGCGAGGGGGCTGCCCTCCACGAGGTCTCCGTGCTTGGCCGCGCGGTCGAGATCGTCCATGACGGGCAGCAGACCCTTGACGGCCTCGCCCTTCGCCCGCTCGATCTCGCGCTCGCGCTGCTCCTCGGTGCGCCGACGGTAGTTGGCGTACTCGGCCTGCAGACGCTTGAGGTCGATCAGCAGCGAGGCCTCACGGTCGGAACCGGCGTCTTCGGCTGCGGCCTCGGGCGTCTGCTCCGCGCCGAGGATGTCGTCGATGGTCAGGCCATCGGCATCCGGGGCCTGCTCTCCCGACGGCGCGGGGCCGGAGGTGTTCTCCTCCGGCCCCGTCTCGTCAGGACCGGCGCCCGAGCCCGTGGGCTGTTCGTCGTCCTTGTGTGCCATGTTCTCTGCTTACTTCTTGTTCTCGTCGGGGTTCTCGTCGTCGACGACCTCGGCGTCGATGACGTCTTCCTCGGGGTTCGGCGTCTCGCCGTTGCCCGGCTGACCCACGTTGGGATCGGCCTGCTCGCCCGCGGCCTGCGACGAGGCGTAGATCGCCTCACCGAGCTTGCCCTGGCTGGCGTTCAGCTTGTCGAACGCGGTCTTGACCGCGTCGTCGTCGTCACCGGCGAGAGCCGTCTTGAGCGCGTCGACGTCGCCCTGCACCTCGGTCTTGACCTCGGCGGGGAGCTTGTCCTCGTTCTCCTTGATGAGCTTCTCGATCGAGTACGAGAGGGTCTCGGCCTGGTTGCGGGTCTCGGCGGACTCGCGGCGCTTCTTGTCCTCCGCGGCGTTCTCCTCGGCCTCGCGCACCATGCGTTCGATGTCCTCCTTGGGCAGCGACGAGCCACCCGTGATGGTCATCGACTGCTCCTTGCCGGTGCCCTTGTCCTTCGCCGACACGTGGACGATGCCGTTCGCGTCGATGTCGAAGGTGACCTCGACCTGCGGGATGCCACGGGGAGCCGGGGCGATGCCGGTGAGCTCGAAGGTGCCGAGCGGCTTGTTGTCGCGCGTGAACTCGCGCTCGCCCTGGAAGACCTGGATCGCGACCGACGGCTGGTTGTCGTCGGCGGTGGTGAAGGTCTCGCTGCGCTTGGTCGGGATGGCCGTGTTGCGCTCGATGAGCTTGGTCATGATGCCGCCCTTGGTCTCGATACCGAGGCTCAGGGGGGTGACGTCGATGAGCAGGACGTCCTTGCGCTCGCCCTTGAGGACACCGGCCTGCAGGGCTGCACCCACGGCCACGACCTCGTCGGGGTTCACACCCTTGTTGGCATCCTTACCGGTCTCCTTCTTGACCAGCTCGGCGACCGCGGGCATGCGGGTCGAGCCGCCGACGAGCACCACGTGCGCGATGTCGTCGACCTTGACGCCGGCCTCGCGGATGACGTCCGAGAAGGGCTTGCGGGTGCGGTCGAGGAGGTCCTTGGTGAGGTCCTCGAACTTGGCGCGGGTGAGGGTCTCGCTGAGCGAGACGGGGCCCGAGTCGGTGAGCGACAGGTAGGGCAGGTTGATCGAGGTCGAGGTCGAGCTCGACAGCTCCTTCTTGGCCTGCTCGGCCGCTTCCTTCAGACGCTGCAGGGCGATCTTGTCGCCCGAGACGTCGACACCGGTCGTGTCCTTGAACTGCTTGATGAGGTAGTCGACGACGCGCTGGTCCCAGTCGTCTCCACCGAGGCGGTTGTCACCGGAGGTGGCGCGCACCTGGATGGTCGAGAAGTCGTCGTCCTTGCCCACCTCGAGCAGCGAGACGTCGAAGGTACCGCCACCGAGGTCGAAGACCAGGATGAGCTCGTCTTCCTTGCCCTTGTCGAGGCCGTACGCGAGAGCGGCGGCGGTGGGCTCGTTGATGATGCGCAGCACGTTGAGGCCCGCGATCTCACCGGCCTCCTTGGTGGCCTGACGCTCGGCGTCGTTGAAGTAGGCGGGGACCGTGATGACCGCGTCGGTCACGCTGTCGCCCAGGTACTCCTCGGCGTCGCGCTTGAGCTTCTGCAGGATGCGGGCCGAGATCTCCTGCGGCGTCCACTTCTTGCCGTCGACGTCGAAGCTCCAGGTGGTGCCCATGTGGCGCTTGACGCTCGAGATGGTGCGGTCGACGTTGGTGACGGCCTGGCGCTTGGCGGTCTCGCCGACGAGCACCTCGCCGTCCTTGGTGTAGGCGACGACCGAGGGGGTCGTGCGGAAACCCTCGGCGTTGGCGATGACCTTGGGCTCGCCACCCTCGAGCACGCTCACGACGGAGTTGGTCGTACCGAGGTCGATTCCCACTGCACGGGGCATATGTGTCTCCTTGCTTGTGAGCGCGGCCGTTGCCGCACTCGGGGTTCTGGTGAAAGTCTCTGCGCGGGTTGAGCCGCGATGACTCAAGGTTATCGAACGCCCGCACGGAGGTCAAGGCGACTTGATATGAATCGGCTCAACTTCCGGATGCCGAGACGACGACACCCCCGCGACCCGAGGGTCGGCGGGGGCGTCGGAGGGATGCCGGGACTCAGTCGCGATCGCGATCGCGGCGCTGCGGCCGGTCGCTGCGCTTGGCCGAGCGGCCGCCCTGGTCGAGGCGCAGGTCGATGAGCTGTCCCGAGATGCGCGTGTCGGCGAGGCGGTCGATGGTGTCGCGCGAGAGATCGGCCGGAAGCTCGACCAGCGAGAAGTCCTGGCGGATCTGGATGGCACCGAAGTCGTTGCGGCGCAGGCCGCCCTCGTTGGCCAGGGCGCCGACGATCTGGCGGGGTTCGACGCGCTGACGGCGACCGACGGCGATGCGGTAGGTCGCGAAGCGTCCGCCACCGCCGCGACGGTCGCCCCGGTCGCCGCCGTCGCGGGCGGGACGATCGCGGTCGCGGTCGAACCGCTGCTGTTGGATCGTCTCCTCTTCGAGCAGGAGCGGGGTGTCGCCCTGCGCGACCACCGCGAGGGCCGCGGCCACGTCGGCCTCGGGCACGTCGTGGTGCTCGACGTAATGCGCCACCACGTCGCGGAAGGTCGCGATCGCGGCGGTGTCCTCGAGCGCCGCGGTGATCGCGTCGTCGAAGCGGGTGAGGCGCGTGGCGTTGACGTCGTCGACGCTGGGCAGCGACATCTCGGTCAGCGGCTGCCGCGTGGCCTTCTCGATGGCGGTGAGCATGCGGCGCTCGCGCGGGGTGACGAAGCTGATCGCGTCGCCCGTGCGGCCGGCGCGACCGGTGCGGCCGATGCGGTGCACGTAGGACTCGGTGTCGATCGGCAGGTCGTAGTTGACCACGTGGCTGATGCGCTCGACGTCGAGACCGCGCGCCGCGACGTCGGTCGCGACGAGGATGTCCAGCTTGCCGGACTTGAGCTGGTTGACCGTGCGCTCGCGCTGCACCTGGGCGATGTCGCCGTTGATCGCGGCGGCGGTGTAGCCGCGGGCGCGCAGCTTCTCGGCGACCGTCTCGGTCTCGTTCTTCGTGCGGGTGAAGACGATCATGCCCTCGAAGTTCTCGACCTCGAGGATGCGCGTGAGCGCGTCGATCTTCTGCTGGTACGACACCACGAGGTAGCGCTGCGTGATGTTCGCCGAGGTCGTGGTCTTGGTCTTGACCGTGATCTCTTCGGGGTCGTTGAGGTACTGCGCCGAGATGCGGCGGATCTGCGCCGGCATGGTCGCCGAGAACAGCGCGACCTGCTTGGTCGAGGGGGTGTCGGCGAGGATCGTCTCGACGTCCTCGGCGAAGCCCATCTTCAGCATCTCGTCGGCCTCGTCGAGCACGAGGAACTTCAGCTCGCTCAGGTCGAGCGTGCCCTTGTCGAGGTGGTCCATGATGCGGCCGGGGGTTCCGACGATGACGTCGACGCCGCGGCGCAGGGCCGACAGCTGCTGGCCGTAGCCCTGTCCGCCGTAGACGGGCAGAACCGAGACGCCCTTGATGTGGGCGGCGTACTTCTCGAACGCCTCGCAGACCTGCAGCGCGAGCTCGCGCGTGGGGGCCAGAACGAGGGCCTGGGGGTTCTTGTGGCCGGTCTCCATCTGCGAGAGGACCGGCAGTGCGAACGCTGCGGTCTTCCCCGTTCCGGTCTGCGCCAGACCCACGACGTCGCGCCCCTGCAGAAGGACGGGGATCGTGGCGGCCTGGATGGCCGAAGGGGTCTCGTAGCCGACGTCCTTGAGGGCCTTGAGCACAGCGGCATCCAGTCCCAGATCGGCGAAAGTGAGCTTTTCGGGGGTGGTGTCCGCCTCGGCGGAGGGGACGGGGGTTTCGGATGCCATGACTCCACGGTAGTCTGCTCCGCCTGTGAGCGAGAGCCGGGGTCTACCCTGAACCCGCGCGCCGACGTCGGCGCACCCGTTTTCGTCGGCCAACCTGGCGTTCACCGAAGGGCTCTATCGTGACCGACATGCCTTCCTCCGGCACCGCCATCGCCCCCGCCGCCGACCGTCGGCCCGTGCTCGCGTGGGCCCTGTGGGACTGGGGTTCGGCCGCGTTCAACGCCGTCGTCACGACCTTCGTCTTCAGCACCTACCTCGGCAGCCGGCTCTTCGTCGACCCCTCGATCGTCGCCGCGGCCGGTGACGACGACAAGAACCCCGCGCTCGTGCGGGCCCTCGCCGACAACGCGAGCCTCGTCGGGATCGCGCTGATGATCGCCGGGATCGTCGTCGCGCTCGTCGCACCGGTGCTCGGCCAGCGCTCCGACGGGACCGGACGACGCAAACTGTGGCTCGGGATCAACACCGGCCTGGTCGTCCTGGCGATGGCGGCGATGGTCTTCGTCGAGGGCACGCCGCCGTATCTGGTGCTGGGGGCCACGCTGCTCGCGGTCGGGAACGTCTTCTTCGAGTTCGCCAGCGTCAACTACTACGCGATGCTGACGCAGGTCTCGACGCGCGAGAACATCGGCCGCGTCTCGGGCTTCGGCTGGGGAATGGGCTACGTCGGCGGCATCGTGCTGCTCCTGCTGCTGCTCGTCCTGTTCATTCAGAGCTTCGGATCCCCGGATGCCGGGGGGCTGCTCGCCGTGACCAAGGACAGCGGCCTGAACATCCGAATCGCCGTGCTCGCGTCCGCGGTGTGGTTCGGCGTGTTCGCGATCCCGGTTCTCGTCCGCGTACCCGAGATCCCGGCGCAGGACCGCCGCGTGCGGGTCGGCTTCTTCCGCTCCTACGCGGTGCTGTGGCGCACGCTGCGATCGCTGTGGCGCGACAGCCGTCCGGTGCTGCTCTTCCTGGCGGCCAGCGCCATCTTCCGGGACGGGCTCGCGGGCGTCTTCACTTTCGGGGCGATCATCGCCGCCCAGGTGTTCGGCTTCACCTCGACCGAGGTGCTCTACTTCGCCGTGGCGGCGAACGTGGTCGCGGGTGTCAGCACGATGATCTCGGGACGCCTCGACGACCGCTTCGGCCCCAAGCGCGTCATCGCCTGGTCGCTCGCGGCGCTGGTGCTGCTGGGCGGATCGATCCTGTTCATCGGGTCGTCGCAGACGGTGTTCTGGTTCGTCAGTCTCGGCCTGAGCGCATTCGTCGGGCCCGTCCAATCGGCCAGTCGGTCGTTCCTGGCCCGCGTCGCCCCCGAGGGGCGCGAGGGCGAGATCTTCGGCCTCTACGCGACGACGGGTCGTGCGGTGTCGTTCCTCGCTCCCGGCCTCTTCGCCCTCTTCGTCGGGCTGACCGGTGACACGCGCCTGGGCATCCTGGGCATCGTCGTGATCCTGCTGGCCGGGCTCGCGCTGCTGCTGCCGGTGAAGACCGAGGCCGCCGTCATCCGCTGACGCGACGTCCGTCGCACGGTCGGGCGCCCGAGGCGCGGCCGGCACCCCGTGCGTCCCGGCGCCGTCGTGAGACCCGACGTCAGTCGCGCGGCCAGGCGTCCGCGAACTTGGCGAGCAGGCGCGCGAACTCGCGGCTCTCGTCCTCGGTGAAGGCGTCGAGGGCGGAGCGGACGGCATCCCGTCGCCTTCCCCGAACTCCCGCGACCAAACCCTCGCCCTCGGGGGTGAGTCGCACGCGCGTGCGGCGGGCGTCGTCGGGGTCGGGCTCCCGCGCGACCAGACCCAGCTGCACGGCCTGCTGCACCAGACGCGAGGCTCGCGGCTGGTCGACGCCGACGGCCTCGGCGATCCCGCTGACGGACAGCACTCCGGATGCCGCGACCAGCGCGTCGAGCATGCGCACCCGCGCGGGACCGCCGAAGCGTCCGTGCGAGGGGTCGGCCCAGGGCGGGCCCGCGTGCCCGCCGTGACCGCGATGGGGATGATGCGGGACCTCGGGCGCGAAGGGAGGGCGGGGTCGTCGCCCGCGCAGCCGCGCGAGGGCCGCGGCGATCTCGTCGGCGGGGTCGGTGGACATGCCCGGAATTTTACATGTCTCTTGACAATGACCCGGAATACATGTCACTGTACATTCGTTGTCAGATGACAAGCATCGGCGGACTGTCCGCCACGAAAGGACACACCTCATGACCACCCCTGAACACGATCCCGGCGCCATCGCCCACCGGCTCACGACCGTCGGGCACGCCCTTCACCACCGCCTGTTCGAACAGCTGCGCGGCAGCGACCTGCACCCCAAGGCGGTCCGCCTGCTCCGCGCGATCGACGGACGCGGCGGTGCTCCTGAACACGCCGACCGCCTCGCGCGCGGCGGCAAAAGACTCGACGCTCTGGTCGCGCGCGGCCTCGCCGTTCGCGACGGCGACGGCTGGCGACTCACCGACGAGGGGCGCGCGATCCTGGATCGCGCGGACGCCGAGCGCTCGGCTCTTCTCGACGGCATCCCCGCCGAGGACCTCGAATCACTGACCCGCACCCTCGACCTGTTGGCCGAGAAGCTCGACGTCGACGACCGTCCGGGTCCCAGAGGACGGGGCTACGGACCCGGCCCGAGGGGCGGGTTCGGCCCGCGCGGCGGCTTCGGCCCGCGGGATGGCTCCGGTCCGCGCGGCGACGATCGCCCCGCATTCGGCCCCAACCTGCACCACGGCTTCCGCGTCGGCGAGCGCCCCGGCCGCGACGGTCGCCCGACTCCTCCCGGATCGGCCGGCCCCGACGCCACCGCCGTCGACGATGCCGCGAACCCGTGCAACCGTGACAGCGACCCTCACGGTCGGCGGGCCGGCCGGCAGCACCGCCACGAGAGCCCGGGACGCGCGGCCCAACGCGCCTTCGAGCGCGGATTCGACGCCGGATTCTCTCGCGGCCGGTCGTCCGCCGCACCGGCGTGAGCCGAGACGGAGACGCCGCCGGATCGGGACATCGCATCCCGTCGGCGGCGTTTCCGCATCGACTCCCGCGCGGCGCGGACCGACCACGTCGAGCGCGTCTCGCGGATCAGCCCCCGAGCGCACCCGCGTCCGTGCTGCCGACGTCGGTGCGGTGGAAGTTCAGCGACGACCGCGAGGCCGTGGGGCCGCGCTGACCCTGGTAACGGTTGCCGTACGGGCCGGAGCCGTAGGGGTTCTCCGCCGGCGACGACAGGCGGAAGTAGCAGACCTGCCCGATCTTCATGCCCGGCCACAGCTTGATGGGGAGCGTCGCGACGTTCGAGAGCTCGAGGGTGACGTGACCCGAGAAGCCCGGGTCGATGAACCCGGCCGTCGAATGCGTGAGCAGCCCCAGTCGGCCGAGCGACGACTTGCCCTCGAGGCGCGCGGCGACGTCGTCGGGCAGCGTCACCCGCTCGAAGGTCGATCCGAGCGCGAACTCGCCCGGGTGCAGGATGAACGGCTCGTCGGGCTCGACCTCGATGAGCCGCGTCAGCTCGGGCTGATCCTCGGCCGGGTCGATGAAGGGGTACTTGTGGTTGTCGAACAGCCGGAAGTACCGATCGAGTCGCACGTCGACGCTCGAGGGCTGCACCATCGCCGGATCGAACGGGTCGAGACCGAGGCGGCCGTCGTCGAGGTGGGCCCGGATGTCGCGATCGGAGAGCAGCACGGGATCAGCCTAGAGGCGGCGCCGGTGGCCACGCCTCCCCGCCTCGCGCCACCCCGGAGCGGGCGAGCCCTCGTGCGTTCCCCCAACGCGGGCGGGTTCGCTGAGACCGCACGCCTTCGCCGAGCCCGCGTGCGCGGGGGCGCATCCGCGTACGGCCTCGTCGAGGGTGTGCGGTCTCGATCCCGGATGCCGAGGGCACCCTGTTATGCTGGCCGGGTTGCCGCAAGGCTCCGGGGCTGTAGTTCAATGGCAGAACTTCTGCTTCCCAAGCAGACAGCGCGGGTTCGATTCCCGTCAGCCCCTCCA
>NZ_CAJYPF010000260.1 GCF_913776565.1 uncultured Microbacterium sp.
AGCGCTCTCGGGCTCAGCGCTCTCGGGCTGAACGTTCGAGGGCTCGACACGCGCGGGCTCGACGCTCGCCGGCTCGACGCCCGAGCCCGCGGCATCCTGTCCGTCGTTCGACTGCTCTCGGGTGTCACGGGTCGACTCGTCGACCGTGGGCGCCACCGCACTGCCGTCGTGCGAGCGCAGTTCGTCGGTCCATGAGGTGCCGTTCCAGCGGCGCAGTCCACCTCCCCCGGCGGGGTCGGGGTACCAGCCGTCGGGCGGAGTGGGTGAGTCGGTCATGTGGTTTCCCTGTCTGATGCGGAACCGGGCGAGATGGCCCGAGTCTAGTGAGCACGATCGACGTCACCGGAAGTCGCGTGAGGCGTGGGCGACCCCCACCCGCAGGTCGGTGAACCCGTCGGCCACCACGTTCGTCACCCCCTCGACGGACCGTTCGAGCATTCCCCGCACGATCAGTGCGGGCGACTCTCGTGCCACGCGGCGGTAGCGGTTCCACACCCCCACCGAGCAGATGATGTTCATGAGTCCGTGCTCGTCCTCGAGGTTGAGGAAGGTGATCCCGGATGCCGTGGCCGGCCGCTGCCGGTGGGTGACCAGCCCCGCGACCTCTATGCGTCGGTCGGTCTCAAAGGTGCGCAGGTCGCGCGAGGTGATCACCCCCCGCGCGTCGAGCGCCGCCCGGAAATGGACCAGCGGGTGATCGTCAGTGGACAGACCGGTCGCCCACAGATCGGCCGCGAGCACCTCGTAGCTCGAGGGGTCGGTGAACAGCGGAGGCTGCACCGCGACGAGTGAATCGGGCAGGAACTCCGGGCGGTCCAGTGCCGCCGATCCCGCCAGCCAGATGGCCTCGCGCCGCGTGTGACCCAGGCTCTCGAACGCCCCCGCCGTCGCGAGCGCCTCGACCTGGGCGGTGACGAGCCCGGTGCGGCGCACGAGGTCGCGCAGGTCGCGGTAGGGACCCCCGCGTTCGCGTTCCGCCACGACCCGGGCGGCCACCTTGGCGCCGATCCCGGTGACCCCCGCCAGTCCCAGTCGTACCGCGAACCCTCCGTCGCGGCGGTGCGCCAGGGTCTCGTCGGGCTCGCGCGGATCGAACTCCCCCGTCGGCGGTTGCCGGGCATCGGCGCACGCGTCGCGTCCGGTCGGCCGCCGCTTCTGCCCGGGGGCCGCCGCGGCATCCCCCTCTGCTCCTCCCCCGGTCCCCGCCACCTCGTCGACGGGTTCGAGCGTCGCTTCGACCCCCGAGCGCTGCAGGTCGGGGCGGCGCACCACCACGCCGTGCCGGCGGGCGTCGGCGGTGAGCGTGGCCGGCGAGTAGAACCCCATCGGCTGTGCGCGCAGCAGGCCGGCGAGGAACGCCGCCGGATAGTGCAGCTTGATCCACGAACTCGCGTAGACCAGCAGCGCGAACGAGAGGGAGTGCGACTCGGCGAACCCGAAGTTCGCGAACGCCTGGATCTTGGCGTAGAGCTCGTCGGCGACGCGCCCCACCAGGCCGTTCTCGGCCATGCCCGCGTACAGCGTCTCGCGCAGGGAGTCGATGCGCTCGAGCCCCCGCTTCGAACCCATCGCTCGACGCAGCAGGTCGGCGTCCTCGGCCGAGCAGTTGCCGACGGCGACGGCCATCTGCATCAACTGCTCCTGGAAGACCGGCACCCCCATCGTGCGAGCGAGCACGGGTTCGAGCTTGGGGTGGACGTAGGTGATGGGCTCCTGCCCGAGCTTGCGCCGCACGAAAGGGTGCACCGCGCCGCCCTGGATGGGCCCCGGACGGATGAGCGCGATCTGCACGACGAGGTCGTAGAACTTGCGGGGCTGCAGACGCGGCAGCAGTCCCATCTGCGCGCGCGACTCCACCTGGAAGACCCCGATCGAGTCCGCCCGGCAGAGCATGTCGTACACCGCCTTCTCTTCTTTGGGCAGGGTCGACAGCTCCCACCGCTCGCCGGTGGCGTCGTGGATCAGATCGAAGCAGTACTGCAGGGCGGCGAGCATGCCCAGGCCCAGCAGATCGAACTTGACCAGGCCCATCCACGCGGCGTCGTCCTTGTCCCACTGGATGACCGTGCGGTCGTCCATACGGGCGTGTTCGATGGGCACCACCTCGCCGACCGGTCGATCCGTGAGCACCATTCCCCCCGAATGGATGCCGAGATGCCGCGGCGCCTTCAGCAGCTCGGACGCGAACTCGATGACCTGGTCGGGGATGTCGTGGTCGGCGCCGGTCTCGAGGCTCGCACCCCAGCGCTCGACCTGCTTGGACCAGGCGTCCTGCTGCCCGGGCGAATGCCCGAGCGCCCGCGCCATGTCGCGGACGGCGTTCTTGGGCCGGTACTGGATGACGTTGGCCACCTGCGCCGCGCGTTCGCGACCGTACTCGCGATAGACCCACTGGATGATCTCTTCGCGACGATCCGAGTCGAAGTCGACGTCGATGTCGGGTTCTTCGTCGCGCAGGCTCGAGAGGAAGCGTTCGAAGGGCAGCTTGTAGAAGATCGAGTCCACCGCGGTGATGTCGAGCAGGTAGCAGACCGCGCTGTTCGCCGCGGAGCCGCGCCCTTGGCACAGGATGCCACGACGCCGCGCCTCGGCGACGATGCCGTAGACGATGAGGAAGTAGCCCGGGAAGTCCTTCATCTCGATCACCTCGAGCTCGCGCTCGATGCGCCGACGGTCGTCGTCGGAGAGGTTCGGATACTTCCGCGGGACGGCCTGCCATACGAGGTGGCGCAGCCACGACATGGGGGTGTGCCCCTCGGGGACCTTCTGTCGCGGCAGAGCGGGCTTGGCCCGACGCAGGGGGAAGGCGATCTCGTCGGCGAGCTCGACGGTGCGGGCAACGGCCCCCGGATACCGCCGGAACCGCGCCGCCATCTCGACCCCGGACCGCAGGTGCGCCCCGGCGTGGGCGGGGAGCCAGCCGTCGAGCTCGTCGAGGCCGCGATTGGCCCGCACCGCGGCGACGGCGGCTGCGAGCAGCTCTTTCCGGGGAGCCGCGTAGTGCACGTTGTTGGTGGCCAGGGTTGCGAGGCCGCGCTCGGCGGCGAGGCCGGCCAGGACGTCGTTGCGCCGGGAATCGAGCGGGTCGCCCTGATCGATCAGCTCGACGAACACGGCTTCGGCCCCGAACAGGTCGACGAGGGTGTCGAGCTCGCGGGCGGCCCCCGCCGGCCCGTCGAAGGCGAGCGCCTGCCGCACCGCGCCTTTGCGGCATCCGGTGAGGACGGCCCAGTGGGGGTCGCGGGGACCGCCGGCGCGTTCGGCGAGTTCTTCGAGGTCGTAGACCGGGCGGCCCTTCTCGGCTCCGGTCAGCTGCGCGTGGGTGATGGCTGCGGCCAGACGGTGATACCCCTCTTCGCGACGGGCGAGAACCAACAGGTGCGAACCGTGCGGGTCGGCTTCTCCGTTCTGCGGGCCGGGGAGTCCGAGCGACAGCTCCGCCCCGAACACGGTCTTGACCGTGCGGGCCTCGGCCGCCTCGGCGAAACGCACGATGCCGTAGAAGCCGTCGTGGTCGGTGAGGGCGAGCGCGTGCAGTCCCAGCCGCTCGGCCTCTTCGACGAGTTCCTCGGGCGAGGAGGCGCCGTCGAGGAACGAGTACGACGAGTGCGCGTGCAGCTCGGCGTAGGGCACGGTGTCGTCGGGCCGCTCGATGGCGGGCGGTACGTACGCACCGCGCTTGTGCGACCAGGCCGGACTGTCGCCCCCGTCACCGTTGGGCGGGGCGCCCGTCGGACGACGGGCGTCGCTGAGCAGGCGTTCGAGCTCCGACCACTTGACCGGAGGATTGGTCCAGCCCATCAGTGCCTCACCGCCCGGTCCCGCGGGGACCGTGCCGGATCCGAGCCCTCAGTCATAGCGTCCCTCCGCTCTCCACTCGCCCTCTTCGACCACGAGCAGCCACGCGCCCCCGGCGTCGTCGACGACCTGGAACCGGTGGGCCCGACGCGCTCGCAGCGCATCCCATCCGCGCTCGCTGATCGGCCAGGGGCCCGCCCATTCCCGGATGCGCCTTCGTTGCCCCGCCGTTTCGAGCACCGCGGGTGGTGCGCTCAACGCGTCGCGCTCCCCCACCGTGACCGGGGCCCCCGCGACGTCGGTGACGCCCACGAGGCGCGGCTCGGGATAGACCGTGGCCGGGAGGGGGTCGGGAAGACTGCCCGGCCACGGCCGCGAGCGTTCCTTCGCCGTCACGGCACGATCACCCCACGGCACCAGCACCTGGCGCTCGGCCAGCCAGCGCCCACCGCCGATCACCGGGGTCGCCACGGCACGATGTCCGAGCATGGCCTGCACGCGCGAGAGCGCGTGGTGGACGCGCTCGTCGGGACCGGCGCCGAACAGCCCCTTGGCGTGGTGGGCGGCGGCATCGACCGCTTCGGGTTCGATGTGCACACCCGCGACACCGCTGCCGAAGATCCCCTGCGCGTCTTCGGCGAGTTGCCACCGCACCCGGTCGACCACACCCGCCGCGTCGAACGCCCCGGGGTGCAGCCACACGCGTTCGCTGCGCTCACCCCGCTCGCCCGTGAGGACCACGCGCAGCTCGGTGCAGACCAGACCGTGCACCCCCAGCTGGGCGATGAACTCCTCGGCGGCCACGCGCACGCCGAAGGCGACCTGGTCGGCGAGGTCGAGGGGCGGCTCGAACGCGATGTCACGGTGCAGTTCGGGGGGCGGGGTCCGTGGCTGCACCGGCTGCGAATCCAGACCCCCTGCCAGCGCGTGCAGGCGCACCCCCCTCTCGCCGAACCGCTCGCGGACGCGTTCGACCTGCAGCGCGGCGAGATCGCCCAGCGTGTGCACGCCCAGGCGTGAGAGGAGGCTTCCGAACTCGTCGTCGTCGAGGGTCGCGATCGACAGCGGCGCGAGGAAGGCCCCCGCCGCGCCGGGTTCGACGATGCGCACCGGGTCGTCGGCAGGGGTCGTGCGCGCGGCCTGCTCGGCGGTGAACA
>NZ_CAJYPF010000261.1 GCF_913776565.1 uncultured Microbacterium sp.
GCCACAGTACCCGCGCGTGCCGGACCTTCGCCCTCTCGACGCCGTCCTCGTTCTTCACGGCGGCACTGATCCACTCGGCGACGCGGCTGGCCAGCGCGCCGAGCACCATGCTCAGGTCGGCGTGCGCGGCCGGCGGCACCGCGGCCTCGGCCGCCGGCATCCGTCCCTTCGCCGGGAGGTCGTCGTCGAGGTGGCGCAGCACGAGCCGCGCGACGCCCACCGCGTGACTGTTCACGACGCAGTGCGCGGCGCCCTCGATCTCCCACCGCCGCGCCTCGCGGGCCCGCGACACCAGACGTGAGTGCAGGCGGCGGGGCGAGGGGCGGTCGAACTCGCCGCGCAGAAGGAGCAGACGCGCATGCCCGAGCCCCACCCGGTCCGAGATGCGGTAGCGCAGCATGTGCGGCAGGGATTCGAGGAAGTACAGCACTCCGCACAGCAGATACGCCGAGAAGGCCAGCATCGCGATGTGGATCGATTCGCGGGCCGTGGACTGCACGAATCGCACCGCTTGGACGAGAGCATTCGCCTCGTCCTCATCGACCACCGGGCTGACGAGGACGGCGTGCGACAACCCGGGACGCCGCGCGAGCACCTCGGTGACGACCTGCGTTCCCATCGAGTGCCCGAGCAGGACCGGGTCGTCGAGACCGTAGTGGTCGATCACCCCCTCGACCTGGTCCGCGAAGAACGATGCGGTGGGCTGTCGTCCGGATGCCGGGACCCCGCCGAAACCGGGCAGGTCGAGTGCGAGGACCTCGCCGCGCGCGGCGAGCAACGGCGCGAGGAACTCGAAGTACGTCGCGGCTACGCCGATGCCGGCGATGAGGACGAACGTCCGTGGCGATTTCACCCCCGTCGACGTGCGCGTCACCCGCGTGCGCACCCCGTCCCGGTCGTAGGTGTCGACCTGGACGTCGATCGGAGAGGACTCGTCGGGCATCGATCCAGGATGCCGCACCCGGCTGTGCGCGCTGTCAATCCCGGGGTGGGGCGGCTCGTCGCGCGCCTAGCCTTCGAGCATGAGCGATACCTCCCGTGAAGAAGAGACCCTGGGTGCGACCCGCGAGAGCGACAACCCCGCCGAGAAGGACCCGTCGGACTGGGTGACCGGCGACGAGCCGATGACGGCGCCCCAGCGCAGCTACCTCGACACCCTCGCGCGTCAGGCCGGGGAGGAGATCCCCGCCGATCTCACCAAGGCCGAGGCCTCGGAGCAGATCGAGCGCCTGCAATCCGAGACCGGACGCTCGACCGAGTAGAGCACGGCACAAACCCCCGCGGTCCTCGATCGCGGGGGTTCGTGCTTCGTCGGCGTGGCGTCAGCTGGCGCGAGACTGCTGATCGTCGACCGCGATCTCGTCGATGTCCTCGCGTTCTCCTCGCGCGATGTCGTCGAGGAAGTCCGCCACGATGCGCCGCTCGGCCGGGCCGAGACGGGCGGCGGCGGCGACCGCCGAGGCTCGACGGACCGAGAGGATCCGGCGGGCGGGGGAGTCGATGTCGATCTTCGCGCGGACCACGATCGAGCGGCGGTCACCGGGGTACGGCTCGCGCTCGACCCACCCGGCCTCGGCGAGGCGGTCGATGAGAGCGGTGGTCGCGGCCGACGAGATGCTCAGCATCGATGCGAGCATCCGGGGCGTGACGGGCTCGTCGTCCGGGTCGCGCTGCAAGAGGAATCGCAGCACCTTGGCGTCGTTGGGTCCGATCCCGAGCGAGCTGAGGGCGGCGCGCTCGGAGGCGATCCCCGAATCGGTGAGGTCGTTGAGGGCTCTCACCACGTCGTCCGCTGTCGCTGAATGTCGCATGTCGCCTCCCCGGTTTCCTCGGTGCGCTAGTGTCTTCGGTGCCGATCAAGTAGGTAACCGTTCTACTTACCATCGTACCTGTCCGCCATGCGCATCGGCAGGGGGCTGGACGCGCGGTCCTGACATAGGATGCCCTGGTGGAAAACGGTTCGGATTCGTCGCGCTACTGGTATGGCGCGAGTGACGAAGACCGCCGCCGCCGCGCCGTCGACGTGCTGCAGGCGTTCCGCGTCTATCGGGCGGCAGAGGTGGCCATGCGCCGTCGGACGCGCGAATCCATGTCGATGGGCGAGAACGAGCTGCTCGTGCTGCGGTACCTGCTCAAGGCCGCCGGTCAGCAGCGCCAGGTGTCGCCGAGCGAGCTCACCCGCTACCTGGGCGTGTCCACGGCCTCGACGACGGCCATCGTCGACCGTCTCGAGAAGTCGGGGCACGTCACGCGTGTGCCGCACCCCTCCGACCGCCGCAGCATCTTCATCGTCGCGACCGCCGCGAGCGACGAGGAGGTGCGCGCCACACTCGGATCCATGCACGCCCGCATGATGGCGGCGGTGGTTGACATGACGCCCGAAGAGAGCTCGGCCGTCATCGCGTGCCTCGGGCGCCTGCAGGATGCCGTCGACCAGGTCGACCCGCACCCCGCAGACGCCGCCGGCGCGCACTGAGTCCACGGGTACAACGCCGACCGAGAAGGTAGGCGGCCTTCTTTCCCCCCGATCATTAGGCGCCCGTGGGCGTCCGTGAAAGCATGAGGCTATGGACGACAGCATTGTGCGCGACACGTCGTCCACCCGCGCCGTCGACACCACGCACGTCATCGACGGGATCGAGGTCGCGTCGTTCCACGACGTCGTGTCGCGCTTGTGCGCCGCCTATCCCCTCGAGGACCCGGTCCATGTCGAGGCGATCGTGCTGCGCGAGTGGGAGGCGTTCTCGGCGGGCCGGCCGCTCGTGGTCCCCACCGCCGTCGAAGAGGGCGCGCGCGAGATCCTCGACCAGTCGACGGTCTGATTCAGGCGCCGGGGGCGTCCGGTTCCGGCACGAGCAACAGGCCACCCGACGAGTTGGCCGAGTTCGCCAGGGCCTCGATCCAGGCGCGGCTGAGCAGCGCCGGCTCCGGCTCGTCGAAGACGAAGCGCAACGGGATCGACGGGTGCAACCACACCGTGCTGCGCCCCACCTCCTGACCCGGGCCGTGCGTCCACGAGAGCGTGAAGCTCTCGCCGCGGCGCAGCTTGGTGGCGATGACGACTTTCACGTGCGCGAGCGCGCGATCCTCGATCTCGATCGGAGTCGCGACGTCGCCGTAGTAGAGCGTTCCCACACCGGCACGTTAGTCGCGCCCGGACGACCGTCCCGCGGGGTTGCTTCGCATCCGCCGACGTGGCATCCCGGAAAGCGGATGAACGTGCGTTCCTCGGATAGGCTCGCTCGTATGGGCCGATTCATCTACGACACCGTCGCCAACGCCGTCGACATCGACGACCGCACGCTCGCGCACCTGCGCATCGTCGTGATGAACAAGCTCCGCCGGTCGGAATCGTTCATGTTCGACGTCGAGGTCGGCGACGGCAGTGGACGCCGCAGCTTCTGGATGCACCCGTCGGTGCCGATCCAGTTCCACTTCTACGGCAGCCGTCAGCCGCGCATCAACCGCGTCTGGGTCGAAGACCTGATGCTCGCCGCGTCGGGACCCAACGGTCTGGCGATCACGCCCGAGCCGAGCGAGGACGCCCACGTCGAAGAGGGCTGATCCTCAGCTCTTCTCGCTGCGCTCCGCCGGCCCGCTCTGCGTGGAGGGGGCGACATCCTCGGGGACGAGCATGATGCCGCCCGACGAGTTCGCGCTGTCGGCCAGGCGTTCGATCCACTCCCGACTCAGCGTGGTGGGTTCCGTCTCGTCGAAGACGAAGCGCAGAGGGATCGCGGGGTGCAGCCACAGCGTGCTGCGTCCACGCTCCTCGTCGTCGCGGTGCCGCCACGACAGGGTGAAGCTCTCGCCGCGGCGGAGCTTCGTCGAGATCACGACTTTGAGGTGGGCCAGAGCGCGGTCCTCGATGTGGACGGTGGTACCGCTTCCCCCGTAATGAATGGTCCCCATGCGGCCACGATACGCCAGAGCGGGGGGCGCCCATCGCCCGGAACGGTTGTCAAGACGGGGGCGGTCCGTGCGCCGTGCATGTCAGAGTTGTCGCAGCACGGAAGGAGGGCACCGTGACTCAACCCCCGACCCCGCGGCATCCCGAACCGACGGGCGATCCCGACGATCTGCCGGACGTCTTCCACGGACTCGTCGGCATCGACGTGGTCGACGGCGAGCTCGTCCCACGCGCGGCCGAACCGCCGCGGGACGCACGTTCAGCGACCTCGTAGTCCGACTCGCTAGCGTCGGAGCATGGCCGACCCGCTGGACGATCAGCAGATCACCGTCTCGGGAGCAGCTCTGCGGGCGATGCGCGACGAGTTCCAGCGTTTCCTCATGGAGTACCGCTTCGGGCTCGCCGAGGTCGAGACGAAGATCTCGATCCTGCGCGAGGAGTTCCAGGAGATGCACGCGTACAACCCGATCGAGCACGTCTCGAGCCGCGTGAAATCGCCCGACAGCCTCGTCGACAAGGTGCGTCGCAAGGGCATCGACACCGACTTCGACTCGATCCGCGCCGCGATCACCGACATCGCCGGCATCCGTGTCACGTGCTCCTTCGTCGACGACGCCTATCGCCTGTCGAACCTCCTCACCCGCCAGGACGACATCACCGTCCGCGACGTGAAGGACTACATCGCCCAGCCGAAGGCCAACGGGTACAAGAGCCTGCACGTGATCGTCGAGGTACCCGTCTACCTGTCGACGGGACGCGTGGACGTGCCCGTCGAGGTGCAGTTCCGCACCATCGCGATGGACTTCTGGGCGAGCCTGGAGCACAAGATCTACTACAAGTACGACCGCCTCGTCCCCGACGAGCTGCTCGCCGAGCTCAAGGACGCCGCCGACACGGCCGCCGAGCTCGACAGCCGGATGGAGCGTCTGCACCGCGAGATCCGGGGCCCGCAGCCCGGGGTGGTCCCGCTCTGAGCCGGGACGCCAGAATGGGACGATGAGCGACCACGACGACCGCCTCGACGAGGTCGCCGCCGAACTGCTCACCCTGCCCCCTTCGCGTTTCACCGCGACGCGCGCCGAGCGCGCGACCGTGGGCGGCGAACTGGGCCGACGGATCGCCGGGCTGCGCAAGCCCACGGTCGCCGCGTGGGCGGTCAACCTGCTCGTGCGCGACGGGCAGCTGGGCGAGGCGGTGGAGCTCTCGCACGCTCTGCACGAGGCTCAGGATGACCTGGATGCCGCCGAGCTGTCGCGACTGGGGCGCCAGCGCCGACAACTGGTCTCGGCCCTCGCCCGTCGCGCCGCGGAGCTCGCCGCTGCCGCCGGCACCCCGTTGAGCGCGTCCGTCGTCGACGCGGTGGAGAAGACCGTGAACGCCGCGGTCGTCGACGAACGGGCTGCGGCGGTCATCCTGACCGGGCGCCTGACGGCGGCCGTCGATCTCGCTTCCCGTGACGACGACTCGTCGTGGAGTGATGCGGTGGCGGGCTCGGTGCCCGAGGTCGTGTCCGTCCCGACTGCGGCCCGGGATGATCTCGCCGCACGCCGCGCCCGCAAGGCCGCCGAACGGGCGCTTCGCGACGCGGAGCGGGCCCGCGCCGACGCCGAACGCGAGCTGACGGCGAGCGATCGGCGGCTCGCCGCGGCGCGCGAACACGCCGACCGTGCGACTGAGCGCGTCGAGAGCCTGCGGGCGGAGCTGTCCCGGGTCGAACACGATCAGGCGGACGCCGACGACGTCGTGAGAGCACGTGAGGCGGAACGCGCCGATGCGGCCGAGGCGCTGCGCGCAGCCGAGCGCGCTCGCGAGCGGGCCGCCGCCGCGAGAGACGAGGGGGACCGGTGAACGAGCGTGTGACAGACCTGCTGCGGGAGGCCAGGGAGCGCCTGGTGGACGCGCCGCGCGAGCGCATCGGCGACCTGCAGGAGGGGCGGCGGCTGCTCGGCATCCCCCGCCCCTCCCGCATCGCGCCGCGGGGCTCGGCCTGGCACCTGGGCGTGCTGCTGCTGACCGACGGAGACGTCCTCGCGACCGGCGACATCGTGCGCGCGCGGGCCGAGGTGCGCCGTGGTTTCGCCGCCGAATCGCAACGCCGGCGCGCGGAGCTCGCGGCCGCCGCGGCGCGCGGGGGCGTCCCCGAGGGCGAGACGGTGCATATCGGCTGGCGGGTCCTCGACCTCGACGCCCTGGACGCCCGATCGGCCCCGCTGGCCGTGCGCGACGGCGAGGTGCTCGTGCGCTGGAGCACCGCCGGCGGCTATATGCCGCTCGCGCGCTATCTCGACGAGCGGATCGAGCTGCTGCGGCACCCGCCCGAGCGCGCCTGACCCGTGTGTCGCGATGAGGGATCGACCCGGTACAAAGACCCGCGCGCATAGTCGGGGGGTCGCCGGGTGTCAACAGCCGAGACCACGACCTTCGTGGGAAACGACGCTGGTCTATCGTGAGCGACGTGCAGCAGGTATGGCCAGGATCCAGTTATCCCCTCGGGGCCACTTACGACGGAAACGGGACGAACTTCGCCCTGTTCAGTGAAGGAGCGCAGAAGGTCGAGCTCTGCCTCTTCGACGAGGACGGAACGGAGACGTGCGTCGAGCTGATCGACGTCGACGCGTACGTCTGGCACGCCTACCTCCCCAACATCCAGCCGGGGCAGCGCTACGGCTACCGCGTGCACGGGGAGTACGACCCCGCGAACGGCAAGCGCTTCAACCCCGCGAAGCTGCTCCTCGACCCGTACGCCAAGGCCGTCGAGGGCCAGATCGACTGGGGACAGCCCGTCTTCAGCTACGAGTTCGGCGACCCCGACTCGTTCAACGACGAGGACTCCGCCCCGCACATGATGAAGGGCGTGGTCATCAACCCGTTCTTCGACTGGTCGGGCGACCGTCAGCCCAAGATCCCCTACGCCGAGAGCTTCATCTACGAGGCCCACGTGCGCGGTCTGACGCAGCTGCACCCCGACGTCCCCGAGGAACTGCGCGGCACCTACGCCGGCATCGCCCACCCCGCGGTCATCGAGCACCTCAAGAAGCTCGGTATCACCGCGATCGAGCTCATGCCGGTGCACCAGTTCGTCAACGACTCCACCCTCGAGGAGAAGGGGCTGTCGAACTACTGGGGCTACAACACCATCGCGTTCCTCGCCCCGCAGAACACCTACTCCTCGACCGGCGACCACGGTCAGCAGGTGCAGGAGTTCAAGGCCATGGTCAAGGCCCTGCACGCCGCCGGCATCGAGGTCATCCTCGACGTGGTCTACAACCACACCGCCGAGGGCAACCACATGGGCCCGACCCTCTCGATGCGCGGCATCGACAATGAGGCGTACTACCGCCTCGAAGACGACGACAAGCGCTACTACACCGACTACACCGGCACCGGCAACAGCATGAACGTGGGCAACCCCCACACGCTGCAGCTGATCATGGACTCCCTGCGCTACTGGGTGCTGGAGATGCACGTCGACGGATTCCGCTTCGACCTGGCCTCCACCCTCGCCCGCGAGTTCTACGAGGTCGACCGCCTCGCGGCCTTCTTCGAACTCGTGCAGCAGGACCCGATCGTCTCGCAGGTCAAGCTCATCGCCGAGCCGTGGGACGTCGGCCCCGGCGGCTACCAGGTCGGCAACTTCCCGCCCCAGTGGACGGAGTGGAACGGCAAGTACCGCGACACCGTCCGCGACTTCTGGCGCGGCGAGCCGCAGGCCCTCGGCGAGTTCGCCTCGCGTCTGACCGGCTCGGCCGACCTGTACGAGCACTCCGGCCGCTTCCCCGTGGCATCCATCAACTTCGTCACCGCCCACGACGGCTTCACGCTGCGCGACCTCGTGTCGTACAACGAGAAGCACAACGACGCCAACGGCGAGGACAACAACGACGGCGAATCGCACAACCGCTCCAGCAACATGGGCGTCGAAGGGCCCACCGACGACCCCGAGGTGCTGAAGCGCCGTGCGCAGCAGCAGCGCAACTTCATCGCGACGCTGCTGCTCAGCCAGGGCGTGCCGATGCTGCTGCACGGCGACGAACTCGGCCGCACGCAGGGGGGCAACAACAACGGCTACGCCCAGGACAACGAGATCACCTGGGTGGACTGGTCGAACATCGACACCCCCCTGATCGAGTTCACCGCGGCCCTCGCGCGCCTGCGCAAGCAGCACCCCACCTTCCGCCGCAGCCGGTTCTTCGACGGCCGCCCCGTGAAGATGGAAGAGGGAGCGCCGATCCCCGACGTGGTGTGGCTTCGACCCGACGGCTCGCTCATGCAGCCCGAGGACTGGGACAACGGCTTCGGCCTGGCGGTGGGGGTCTTCCTCAACGGCCAGGGCATCCGCGAGCGCGATCGTCGTGGCGAGTCGATCAGCGACGACCACTTCCTCGTGCTGTTCAACGCCGGTGACGACACGGTCG
>NZ_CAJYPF010000262.1 GCF_913776565.1 uncultured Microbacterium sp.
CCGCTGGCTCGACTACGAGCTCGACGCGACGAAGCTGATCACGTACCCCGCGATGAGCGACGGCCGCCAACCGCTGACCGCGGCCTTCCTGCGCGCGAAGAAGGTGGCCGACAATCTCCGTCCTGCCCCGGGCGAGCCGCTCTCCCCGGAGCGTGTGCGTGAGTACCGCGACGCCGTGACCGACTACGAGGTCGCGTTCGAGGTCGCCGAGCGCGAGGCACGGCGCGTCAAGGACGCGGCGTTCACTCCCGACGAGCGCAAGCGCCTCGACACCGCGAAGCAGCTTTTGACGGTCGCCACCGATCAGGCGGCCACGCCGAACGAGCGGCAGCTCGCATACAAGCGCGTGCGCGAGGAGCTCGACGGCCTCATCTGGTTGAGCGACGAGGCCGTCGACGAGCTCGAGAAGAAGGTCGCGCTGGAGCTTCCCCGCGGTGCCGCGCAGCCGCACTCGTCCACGACCCCACCCGAGCCCGCGGCCTGACCGCTGCTCAGTCCTTCCGACGGATCCGAACCGGGCCCCGCGCCGACGTCACGTCGACCACGACGCCCTTCTGCGTCACCTCGACCTCGCCGCGGTCCACCAGCTCGCGAGCCGCGTCGCGCGCAGGCTGCATGAGCTCGCGCCAGTCGTCGCCGCCGACCGCGCGCGCCGCCTCGGACGGGCAGATCGTCTTACCCGCTTCACGGGCGGCGAGGAGTTCTCGAATGGATGCCACGAGCCGGGGATCCGCACCAGACGACGGGGTCATCTGTCCAGTCTCCTCCCGCGCTCTGGCGTCAGGGTCAGAATGAGCCGGTGATCACCGAGCGCCACGCCCCCGACCTCCCCGGACGCGCCGTCATCGCGCAGCGCTGGAATCGCGCGGTCTTCGTCCACTGGCGGGTGGACCCCGCCGACGTCGCGCCGTTGCTGCCGCCCGGGACGCGACCCGATGTGCACGACGGGTCGGCGTGGGTGGGCCTCGTGCCGTTCGTGCTGAGCCAGTTCCGCTTCCTGCCGCTGCCGCCGGTGCCGTTCGTCGGCACCTTCACCGAGATCAACGTCCGCACCTACGCGATCGATGACGAGGGTCGTCGTGGCGTGGTGTTCCGCACGCTCGAGGCCGAGCATCTCGCGCCGGTGCTCGCGGCCCAGGCGTTGTTCGGCCTGCCGTATCGGTGGGCGCGTGCGGGCGTGCGCACCGACGGCCCGCGGATCGAGTACCGCTCGCGACGTCACGGTGGCGGGTACCCGGGGACGCGGGTACGGGCCACGCTCGGCACGGACACGGTGGACGACGACCTCTCGCGCTTCCTCACGGCGCGGTGGGGCTTCCACGAGCGGCACCTCGGCCGCACGATCTGGGCGGCCAACAGCCACGAGCCGTGGCCGCTCGTCACCGCCGACCTCGACGTGCTCGACGACCAGCTCGTCTCCGACTCCGGCTTTCCGCAGCTCGCCGGACGGACGCCCGATTCCGTGCTCGCCATGCCCGCCGGGCACCCCGGCTTCATCACGCGCTTCACCGCCGCGCGCGCGATCCGCTGACATCTTCGACTCGCCCGGCGGGTGAAGAGTCGCTCGGTCCGACGGGCGACTGCTCCCCGCAACGCAGAAGGCTCCCCCCGCGGACGGAGGGAGCCTTCTGCGCACGAGATCAGCTGCGCTGGGTCGAGAACGCGTCGGGGTTCTGCTCGAGCCACGCGTCGACGGCCTCGGCCTCGCGGCCCTCGCCGTACTCGTTGACGACGAGGTCTTCGAGCGAGCCGTACTGCGCGTCGTCGAGCTGGATGCCGGCGATGAGCTCGGCGGCATCCGGGTAGGTCGAGGCGAAGCCGCTCGTGCCCAGGAAGTGCAGGGCCTCGGGGTCGCCCATCAGCCCCTGCGGGTCGGCGAGGTCCTTGACGTCGTACGCGTCGTTGGCCCAGAACGGACGCCACAGGGTGACGACGATGTCCTTCTGCGCCGCGATCGCGTTGTCGAGCTCGGTGAGCATCGCCGCGGTCGACGAGGTGACGAGCTCGAGGCCGTCGAGGCCGTACCCGGGCATCGCGACCTCCTGCGTCTGCTTGGTCAGGCCCGCGCCGGGCTCGATGCCGTAGATCTTGCCGTCGAAGCGCGCGGCGTTCGCCTGGAGCTGGTCGATCGAGTCGATGTCGACGTAGCTCGGGACCGCCATCGTGAGCTTGGCGTCGTCGTAGTAGGCGCCGAGGTCTTCGATGTCGTCGCCGTACTTGTCCATGTAGTCGGCGTGCGTGAGCTCGGGCCAGGCCGAGGGGTAGATGTCGACGTCGCCCTGGGCGAGTCCGGCGTACAGCGGGCCCGCCTCGGTGAGGGTCTGCATCTCGACGGTGTAGCCGAGCTTGCCGAGCTGGTCCTCGAGCAGGTACGCAGTGCTGAGACCGTCGGTCCACGAGGGGAGGAATCCGAGGGTGATGGTGCCCTTGTCGCCGCCGTCGCCCGAGCCGCCTTCGGCCTGGTTCCCGCTGGCGCAGCCGGCGAGGGCGAGGGCCGTCACGCTGCCGAGGGCGAGGGTCGCGGTGAGGTGTCGCGTCTTCATTGCTGTGTTCTCTTCCTTTTCGTACGTGATTTCCGGATATCCCTCACGCGAGCCACCGGGATCCGTCGCTCCCGCACCGGGCGACACGACGGATCCCGGCGGCTCGCGCCGAGGAGGGGCTCAGTGACCGCTCGAGATCGGGGCGCGGCGCGGCGAGGCCTTCTCGCGATCCGCCTCGGCTGCGGCATCCGCCGACGCCGTGTCGACGTGCGGCGCCTGGGTGGCATCGGCCGTGACGACCGCCGCGGGACGGGCGGCCCGCCGACGGGCGAGCACGCCGAGCAGAGACGAGGTGTTGTCGGCACGGTTGCCGAGAGCGGCGG
>NZ_CAJYPF010000263.1 GCF_913776565.1 uncultured Microbacterium sp.
ACACCGCTGCCGGAGACCTCGCCGTCGAACTGATGAAGTCGGCCGTGCGCCGCACGCACGGGCCCGAAGTGCTCGGTGGCGTGGGCGGCTTCGCCGGACTGTTCGACGCCTCGGCCCTGCGCGACTATGCCAAGCCGCTGCTCGCGACCAGCACCGACGGCGTCGGCACCAAGGTCGCGATCGCCCAGGCGATCGACAAGCACGACACGATCGGCGAGGACCTCGTCGGCATGGTCGTCGACGACATCGTCGTGGTCGGTGCGCGCCCCCTCTTCATGACCGACTACATCGCGTGCGGCAAGGTCGTTCCGCAGCGCATCGCCGACATCGTCGCGGGCATCGCGCGCGGCTGCGCCCTCACGGGAACCGCGCTGGTGGGCGGCGAGACCGCCGAGCACCCGGGCCTGCTCGGCGTCGACGACTACGACGTCGCGGGAGCGGCCACCGGCGTGGTCGAGGCCGACCGCGTGCTCGGCGCCGACCGGGTCCGCAGCGGTGACGTCGTGCTGGCCCTCGCGTCCAGCGGCCTGCACTCCAACGGCTACTCGCTCGTGCGTCACATCATCACCGGAGCGGGCATCGCCTACGGCTCCGCCTCCGCCGAGCTCGGCTCGACGTGGGGCGAGGCGCTGCTCGAGCCGACGCGCCTGTACACCTCGCCGCTGCTGCGTCTGCTCGACGACGCGGCGGTGGGCGGCGGCATCCACTCCCTCAGCCACGTGACCGGCGGCGGCATCGCCGCCAACCTCGCGCGCGTGCTGCCGCAGCAGACGTGGGTCGACGTCGACCGCGCGACGTGGACCCCGTCGCCGGTGTTCCGCGTGCTGGCCGAGATGGGCGGTCTCGACCTCACCGCCACCGAGGGCACCTGGAACCTGGGCATCGGCTTCCTCGCGGTCGTCGCCCCCGAGGTGGCCGACGCGGTGACCGCCGCGCTCACGGTCGACGGGATCGCGACGTGGCAGGTCGGCGTCGTGCGCGACGGCGCGCGCCCCGAGGGCGAGTACGAGCAGGGCGCCAAGGGCGTCGACGGCGGCGCCGTGCGACTGGTCGGAACCTACGCGGATGCCGGTCACCCGGCGAACGGAGCGAACTAACACCCCATGTGCGGCATCGTCGGCATGGCCGGGCAGGGCCCGGTCAACCAAGAGATCTACGACGCGCTCCTGCTCCTCCAGCACCGGGGACAGGATTCCACGGGCATGGCGACCGCCGAGTCCAGCGGGGTGTTCCACATCCACAAGGCCCGCGGGCAGGTGCGCGAGGCGTTCCGCACGCGCGACATGCGGGCGCTCCTCGGCGACATCGGCCTCGGGCACGTCCGCTACGCGACCAAGGGCACGGCATCCAACGAAGAAGAGGCGCAGCCCTTCTACGTCAACGCCCCGTACGGCATCGTGCTCGTGCACAACGGCAATCTCACCAACACGCGCGAGCTGACCAGCGAACTGTTCTCGAAGGACCGCCGTCACCTCAACACCAGCAGCGACACCGAGCTGCTGGTGAACATCCTGGGCTCCGAGCTGCAGTCCGAGATCACCGGCCCGGACCTCGATCCCGCGCAGGTGTTCCGCGCGGTCGCGCGCGTGCATGAGCGTGTCGAGGGTTCTTACGCCTCGATCGCGTTGATCGCGGGCTACGGACTGCTCGCGTTCCGCGATCCCTTCGGCATCCGTCCCCTCATCCTGGGCAAGCGCGCCGCCGCCCAGGTGCCGGGCGGCGAGCCGCGCGACGAGTACATCGTCGCGTCCGAGTCGCTCGTGCTCGAGAACGCCGGCTTCGAGGTCGTGCGCGACGTCGAACCCGGCGAGGCGGTGTTCATCACCCTCGACGGGACGCTCCACGCTCAGCAGTGCGCCGAGAAGACGATGCTCGCGCCGTGCTCGTTCGAGTACGTCTACCTCGCCCGTCCCGACTCGGTCATGAACGGCGTCTCGGTGTACGAGACGCGCCTGCGCATGGGCGAGCGCCTGGCGGACACCGTCGCCAAGTACACCCCCGCCGGCGCGATCGACGTGGTCATGCCGATTCCCGACTCCGCACGCCCCGCCGCGATGCAGGTCGCCCGCAAACTCGGCATCGAGTACCGCGAGGGCTTCTACAAGAACCGCTACGTCGGCCGCACCTTCATCATGCCCGGGCAGGCGGTACGCAAGAAGAGCGTCCGCCAGAAGCTCAACGCGATGTCGACGGAGTTCCAGGGCAAGAACGTCCTGCTGGTCGACGACTCGATCGTGCGCGGCACCACGAGCCGCGAGATCATCCAGATGGCCCGGGATGCCGGCGCCAAGAGCGTCACGTTCGCCTCGGCCGCACCTCCCGTGCGGTATCCCCACGTGTACGGCATCAACATGCCCTCGCGTCACGAACTGGTGGCCCACGGCCGGACGATCCCCGAGATCGCCGAGGAACTCGGCTGCGACTACCTGGTCTACCAGGAGGTCGAGGATCTGAAGGCCGCGATCATGGAGGGCACCGACCTGGTCGACCTCGACATGAGCTGCTTCGACGGCCGCTACGTCACGGGCACCGTGTCGGAGGAGTACCTCGCCTGGGTCGAGGGCAGCCAGGAGTCTTGACCCGCGCGTCGGCGGGTCGGGTCGCGCTCGCCGCGGCGGCCGTCGTCCTGCTCGCCCTGACGCTGCGACTCGCCGTGGCGTCGCTGTCGCCCCTGTTGACGGTCATCGAGCGCGACTTCGCGGTGCCCGCCGCGATCGTCGGACTCATCGGCATGGCGCCACCGGTCGCCTTCGCGCTCTCGGGCATGGTCACCCCGGCGATCGAGCGGCGACTGGGCCTGGAGCGCACCGTGCTGATCGCGGCGACCCTGGGCGCGGCGATGCTCGCACTGCGTGCCGCGGCGGTCGACGCCGGCTCGCTGCTGGCCGCCACGGCGGGGATCTTCGCCGCGGTGGGGGTGGCCAACGTGCTGCTGCCGACGGTGGTGAAGAAGTACTTCCCCAGCCGGATCGGCCTGATGACGACGGTCTACTCCACGACGATGGCCGTCGCGACCTTCGTGCCCCCGCTCGTCGCGGTGCCGCTCTCGGACGCGATCGGGTGGCGCGGGTCGTTCGCGACGTGGGCGGGCGTGGCGCTCGCCGCGGTCGTTCCCTGGGTCGCGCTCAGCCTGCGTGCCCGCGCGTCGCGGGCCGATGTCGTCGAGGAGCCCCGCACGTCGGTGCTGTCGCGCATCGTTCGTGTGCCGCAGACGTGGGCGCTCGTGGCCACCTTCGCGGTCAATTCGTCGGTGGCGTACGCGATGTTCGCCTGGATGCCGCCGCTGCTCATCGACATCGCCGAAGTGGATGCCGCCGAAGCCGGCGGACTGCTCGCCCTGTTCTCGTTCATGGGCTTGCCGGTGTCTCTGATCGTTCCCATCCTCCTCGGGCGCCTGGGACGGACGACGCCGTTCTACGTCGTCGCCGTCGTCACCGGACTCGTCGGCGTGGGCGGCCTGCTGCTGGCCCCCGCGGCGGCGACCGTGCTGTGGGTGGTGCTGATCGGCATCCCGCCCCTGCTCTTCCCCCTCGCGTTGACGCTGTTCGGTCTGCGGACGCGCTCGCACGAGACCACCGTCGCCCTCAGCGGTCTGGTGCAGAGCGTGGGATACGGTCTCGCGTCACTCATGCCGCTGACGCTCGGGCTGACGCACGAGCTCACCGGCGGATGGACGGTGGGATTGATCATCCTCGGAGTCGTGATCTGCGTCGCGGCTCCCGCGGCGGCGGTGATGGCGCGGCGCGAGAGCATCGAGGACGCGTGGGAGAGGCGCACGGGACGCGTCTGGTGACGCGGGCCGGGATGGACGAGCGACGGCTCAGCGCAGACACGGACGAAGGGCGCCGACGGGAAGTCGGCGCCCTTCGGCGAGTGTTCCTGCGGGTACGACGAACGCACTGGGCCGCGTCAGCAGCGGAAGGGAACGCGGAGAGGAGGCGTCAGGCCTTCTCGTCCTCGTATTCGTCGCTGTACTGGTCGGCCCACTTGTCGACGTACGCGTCTTCCCCCGCTGCGGGTGCGCCCAGTTCACGCTCGAGCGCCGAGTAGTTCACCGAGTAGGTGTCGTACTTCAGCTCACGGGCGATCTTGGTGTTCTTCGCCTTCTGACGGCCACGCCCCATGCGAGACCCCCTCACGATCGACGTCGAGGGCCACACGAGGGGCCCTGCGTATTGCGGTTCCGGACCGAGCCGGTAAGAGTAGCAGCCAGGATATCACGGCGCATTCCGGCCGAGCCGTCGAGCGGCCTCGACCCGAGGGCCGCCTTGCGAGAGGAGCATCATGACCGATCAGCCCCGTTCCGTCGCCGGTCCCGTGATCGCGGGCGTCGTGCCCGGACAATCGTCCCGCGTCGTGCGGGAAGCGGCGCGCTACGCGGCGCTCGCGCACGCCGAGCTGCTGGTCGTCCATGTCGACACCACCCGCTTCGTCGCGTTCGAGGATCCCGACGGTTACGTGCACTCCACGACGGCGGACATCGCGGGGGCGGCCGCCAAGGCGGCCCTCGACGACGTCCGCGCCTCGGCCGAGAAGGTCCTCGCCGGGCACGACGTGACGTGGAGCGCGCGGCAGGAGATCGGCGACCCCGCGCTCGCTCTCATCCGCCTGGCCGACGAGACCGGCGCCTCGCTGCTGGTCGTGGGCACCCGCAAACGCGGGATCGGCGAGTCCGTGCGCGAGTTCTTGACCGGGTCGGTCGCCGCCCGGCTGAGCCACCGCCAGCGCCGACCGGTGCTCGTCGTTCCGCAGGACGACCCGGTCGGCTCCGACGATCAGCTGCCGTGGGAGTGACGCCTCACGCGCGCATCGCGCGCTCCACCGCGTCGGACGCCTGACGCAACGCCGCCTCGATCTCGTCGACGCCGGCCTCGTGCAGCTCGCCGCCGCGTGCCACGTGCGCGCGCAGCTCCGAGCGCACGCGACCGCGGAACTCGGTGATCGCGGCATCGGCGCGCGACAGCTGTTCGCGACTGCGCGACCGGGCGTCGTCGACGGGCGAGGGCTGCGCATGCTCCCGCTCCTCGCGGGAGGCCGCCGCCAGGTCGGCGCGCAGGCTCCGCATCGCGTCGCGGACGCTGCCGCGCACCTCGTCGGCGATGAGTCGGACGCTGTCGGCCAGACCCGCCTGGATGCCCTGCAGATCGCCGGAGCGTGCGGTGACCTCGGCGCGGCCGGCATCCGTGATCTCGTAGACGGTCTTGCGGCCGTCGACGGTCTTGGTGACCAGGCCCTCTTCTTCGAGCTTGGCGAGGCGGGGGTAGATCGTGCCCGCCGACGGCGAGTAGGTGCCGCCGGTGCGTTCGGTGAGCGCCTGCATGAGGTCGTACCCGTGGCGCGGGGCCTCGTCGAGCAGGCTCAGGATGTACAGACGCAGATCGCCGTGCGAGAAGACGGGGCTCATCACCACTCCTCCTCTCCGGCGAGTTCTTCGGGACGCAGGCCCGAGATGCCGCGTCGCAGCACCGTGATCTCGCCCGAGACTGTGTTGGCGCG
>NZ_CAJYPF010000264.1 GCF_913776565.1 uncultured Microbacterium sp.
AACGCCACGAGGGCTCCGTAGTTGATGTACGCCGCGATCTGCTCGAGGGTGAACGCGATCGCGAGCAGGCTCACCGCGCCGACGATGACGATCGAGAAGGTCGGGGTGTGGGTCCGGGGGTTGATGAAACCGAAGATCCGGCGTGGCAGCACGTTGTTGCGGCCCATCACCATGAGCATGCGCGAGACCGAGGCGTGCGAGGCGAGCCAGGACGCCAGGGTCGCGGCGAAACCGGCGGCGGTCAGCACGGCCTGCAGGACGGGGCCGCCGACCTGGACGCCGATCTCGGGGAGCGTGCTGTCTTCGATCGCCTCCTGCGGGAACGCGGTGGAGTCGGGGAAGCGCAGCTGGGTGACGTACGCCGCGACGAGGAAGATGACGCCGCCCGCCACCAGGGTCAGCAGGATCGCGCGGGGCATGATCTTCGGGGTCTTGGCCTCTTCGGAGTACATCGACACCGCGTCGAAGCCGATGAACGAGAAGCACACGACCGTCGCTCCGGCCAGGACCGCGCCGAACTGCACCTCGCTGTGGGCGAAGGGGGCGAGCGAGACCGCGGTCCCCGCCCCCGCGCCACCGACCAGCTGGACGACGACCATCACCACGAACACGGTCATGACCAGGATCGAGAACACGAGCAGGATCATGTTGACGTTCGAGGTGCCGCGCATCGTCAGATAGATGACGCCGGTCACCCCCGCCGTGAAGACGACCACCCAGATCCAGCCCGGCACGTCGGGGAACAGCGCCTCCATGTAGCTGCGCAGGATGAGCGCGTTCACCATCGGCAGCAGCATGTAGTCGATCAGCGCCGTCCACCCCACGACGAAGCCGACACCGGGGTGGATGGACTCGCGGGCGTAGGTGTACGCCGACCCCGCGCTCGGGATGACGCGGACCATCTTTCCGTAGCTGATCGCGGTGAACACGAGCACCACCAGGGCGACGGCGTAGGCGGCGGGGACGACGTTGTTCGTCTTCTCGGCGACCAGGCCGAAGGTGTCGAAGACGACGGTGGGGGTCATGTACCCCAGGCCCAGGCCGACGATCGACCAGAGTCCCAGGGTGCGGGCGAGCTTCGCGCCCGAACTCGTCTGCGCGGCGGTGGCGGCGCGGGTGTTCTCGTTCGTGGCTCCTCCTAGAGGGGGCGGGTCGCGCGGACGCGACGTGCGGATGATGTCGGGTACAGCATCGGAGCACCGCTTCGTCGAGCGGGATCGGGAGGGGAGCGGACGCCCCCGTGGGATGGAAAGAGGGGGAGGGATGCCGACGCGCCGGGCGCCGGCATCCCTCGATCAGAGTCGGGTCCAGGCCTCGGTGAGGACGCCGCGCAGGATCTGCTCGATCTCGTCGAACTCGGCGGGGCCGAGCGTGAGGGGCGGGGCGAGCTGGATCACGGGGTCGCCCCGGTCGTCGGCGCGGCAGTACAGCCCGGCGTCGAAGAGCGCCTTGGACAGGAATCCGCGCAGCAGGCGCTCGGACTCGTCGTCGTCGAAGGTCTCTTTCGTGGCCTTGTCCTTGACCAGCTCGATGCCGAAGAAGTATCCGTCGCCGCGGACGTCGCCGACGATCGGCAGGTCGAGCAGGCGCTCCAGCGTCGAGCGGAACACGGGGGAGTTGGTGCGGACGTTCTCGAGCAGCCCCTCCTCTTCGAAGACGTCGAGGTTCTCCATCGCCACGGCCGCCGACACGGGGTGGCCGCCGAAGGTGTACCCGTGGGGGAAGGTCGCGTCGCCGTGCGCGAAGGGCTCGTACACCCGGTCGCTCACGATCGTGCCGCCCAGCGGCGAGTATCCGCTGGTCACCGCCTTGGCGAACGTGATCATGTCGGGCTGGTAGTCGTAGGCGGAGGCGCCGAAGTAGTGGCCCAGACGCCCGAACGCGCAGATGACCTCGTCGGAGACGAGCAGCACGTCGTACTTGTCGCAGATCTCGCGCACGCGCTGGAAGTACCCGGCGGGGGCGGGGAAGCATCCGCCGGCGTTCTGCACGGGTTCGAGGAACACCGCGGCGACGGTCTCGGGGCCCTCGAACTGGATCATCTGCTCGATGCGGTCGGCGGCCCACAGCCCGAACTCCTCGGGGGTGCCCCCGCCGAAGCCGGACTCGGCGGCCCGGTAGTAGTTCGTGTTCGGGACGCGGAAGCCGCCGGGGGTGACGGGTTCGAACATGTGCTTCATGACGGGCAGCCCCGTGATCGCCAGAGCGCCCTGGGTCGTGCCGTGATAGGCGATCGCGCGCGAGATGACCTTGTGCTTCGAGGGTTTGCCCTGCGTCTTCCAGTACTGCTTGGCGAGCTTGAAGGCGGTCTCGACCGCCTCTCCGCCGCCGGTCGAGAAGAAGACGTGGTTGAGGTCGCCCGGCGCGAGGTGGGCCAGACGCTCGGCGAGCTGGATCGCGGCGGGGTGCGCGTACGACCACAGCGGGAAGAACGCCAGCTCTTCGGCCTGCCGTGCCGCGGCCTGGGCGATGCGGCGTCGGCCGTGGCCGGCATTGACGACGAACAGCCCGGCCAGGCCGTCGATGTACCGCTTGCCCGCGGCGTCGAAGATGTGGTGGCCCTCGCCCTTGACGATGATCGGGACGCCCGGGCCGTCGGTCATCGTCGACTGACGCGAGAAATGCATCCAGAGGTGATCGCGGGCCTTGCTCTGCAGCGCGGCGTGCGCGTCGGTGTGCGGGTCGGTGTCGATGAGTGTCATCGTGTTCCCCAGTTGTAGAGCTGCCGGTGCAGCTTGAGATAGACGAAGGTCTCGGTCGAGACGACGTCGGGCAACGACCGGATCCGGTCGTTGAGCAGGTCGATCAGGTCGTCGTCGCTCTCGCAGACGACCTCGACGAGCAGGTCGAACGAGCCCGCGGTCGAGACGACGTACGTCACCCCGGGCAGTTCGGTCATCGCGGCGGCGGCGACCCGGGTGTCGCCCGAGACGCGGACGCCGATCATGGCCTGCCGGGCGAATCCCAGTTGCAGGGGATCGGTGACCGCGACGATCTGCAGCACGCCGGCGTCCTGCAGCCTCTGCACGCGCTGTCGCGTCGCGGTCTCGCTCAGGCCCACGGCCTTGCCGATCTCGGCGTAGGAGCGGCGGCCGTCCTCCTGCAGCTGCTCGACGATCGCTTTCGACACGGAGTCGATGACGGGGGTGCGAACGGCTGAGGGGCTCATGATGGGGCGACGGTATCAGCGCTTGATTCGGCAAATCAATGATGATGTCGACATTTCATCCGCGGAAACAAGACGGAAACCGTCATGCTCACGAATTCGCCGTGAGAATGCCGCACCCGCCGATACGATCATCGCGGGGGTGTCCATGTCCGGAATGCGCGACCGATTCTCGACCATGCGTTCGTCGATCCGCCGGGCGGCGGCGATCGCCGCCGGAGCAGCGCTCGTCGCGGCGGGCGCCCTCGCGGCCCCCGCGGCTTCGGCGGCCGCGCTCCCCGGGTGGCTGTCGACGAACGGCTCGACCATCGTCACCTCGGCCGGTACCCCGTACACGATCAAGGCCGTCTCGTGGTTCGGCATGGAGACCTCGAACTGCGCGCCGCACGGTCTGTGGACGATCCCGCTCGACGACGGTCTCGCCCAGATCGCCGGCATGGGGTTCAACACCATCCGCCTGCCGTTCTCGAACGAGTGCCTCGCGGCGTCGTCCTCGAACTCCATCAACGCCTCGGTCAACCCGACGCTCGTCTCGCTGAGCCCGTTGCAGCTCATGGACACCGTCATCGCGCGCGCCAAGGCGTACGGTCTCTCGGTCATCCTCGACCGTCATCGTCCCGGCTCCGCGGCGCAGAGCGAGCTCTGGTACACCCCGCAGTACAGCGAGCAGCGGTGGATCGACGACTGGAAGATGCTCGCCGCGCGCTACAAGAACGAGTCCGCCGTGATCGGCGTCGATCTGCACAACGAGCCGCACGGACCCGCCTGCTGGAACTGCGGTGACGCCGCCCGCGACTGGCGGGCTGCGGCCACGCGCGCGGGCAACGCGGTGCTGTCGGTCAACCCGAAGCTGCTCATCATCGTCGAGGGCGTCGAGCGCCAGCAGGACGGCTCGAACACGTGGTGGGGCGGAGGCCTCAAAGACGTCGGAGCCGCCCCGGTGACACTGTCGGTGAAGAACCGCGTCGTCTATTCGCCCCACGATTACCCGGCCAGCGTGTACGCACAGCCCTGGTTCTCGGCATCCGGGTATCCCGCCAATCTCGAAGCGGTGTGGGATGCCAACTGGGGTTACCTCGTCCGCAAGAACATCGCGCCCGTGCTGCTCGGGGAATTCGGCACGAAGCTCGAGACCGACAGCGACAAGGCCTGGCTGAACACCCTCGTGGCGTACTTGGCGAAGACGAAGATCTCGTACGCCTATTGGTCGTTCAACCCCAACAGCGGCGACACGGGCGGACTCGTCGCCGACGACTGGCGCACCCCGCAGACGGCCAAGCTCGCCGCGCTGAAGCCGATCCTGACCCCGGCCGCCACCCCGTCGCCCACCCCCACGGCCACCGCGACGCCGAGGCCCACCGCGACGGCCACGCCGAAGCCGACGGCCACCCCGAAGCCCACCGCCACCCCGAAGCCCACCGCCACCGCGACGCCGAAGCCGACGGCCACCCCCACCGCGACGCCCAAGCCCACGGCCACCCCGACCGCGACCGCGACGCCGAAGCCCACGGCATCCGCCACCCCGACCCCGTCACCGAGCACGAACACGGGCATCGCCGCGGAGTGGATCCCGCAGAACGCCTGGGGCGAGGGATACGTCGTCGAACTGTCGGTGACGGCCACGGGGCCGGTGAAGCAGTGGTCGGTCTCGTTCGACGCCCCCGGCACCACCGCCATCACCAACGCGTGGGGGATCGGGTGCGCGATCACCGGCACACGCGTGACCTGCACTGGACGGGAGTGGGCGCAGAGCCTGGCACCCGGCCAGAACGTGCGCGTCGGGTTCCAGGCCGCCGCCACCCGCGCGCCGCAGGCGCCGACGCTGACGCTGTCGGCATCCTGAGCCGTGGGCTCCGCGTCACGGCGCCCGCGGAGTAGCCGCGCGCTGCGAGGGTGGACCTCGATATCCATCGCCGCCGCATAGGGTCCCCTGGGCCGCGCTGAGGGTGCGGCTGCCTACGATGCGCCGGTGACCGTCCTCGTCTCCGCCGCCCCGTCAGCCGCACCCGCCCGCCTTCCCGCCGCCCGCCGGCCCCGGGGCTGGCCGCTCGGTCTCGCGGCGATCGCGCTGCTGGCCCTCGTGCTCACCGGGTGGCAGGTGTGGGCCGGTGCACCGAGCGAGTACTACGCCTCGATC
>NZ_CAJYPF010000265.1 GCF_913776565.1 uncultured Microbacterium sp.
CGCGGGTCGAGCTGCACCGTCTCGGTGAGCAGCACGGTGCCCTGGCCGTCGACGTGCAGGCCTCCGCCCTCGGCGACGAGCAGGGAGTCGATCCGCTCGGCGCCGACGTGCTCGGCGATCATGCGCGCGAGGAGCGCCGACTTCTGCCACTCGGCCCAGTCGGGGGCGCCCCAGCCGTTGAAGATCCAGTCGACGGCGCCGAGCACGCCCGGGCGCTCCGGGTCGACGACGAAGGTGGGGCCCACGTCGCGCATCCAGAACTCGTCGAGGGGCGCTTCGACGATCTCGACGTCGGCGGAGAGCATGCGCCGGGCGCGCGCGATCTCGCTCGGGTCGACGACCATCGTGACGGGCTCGAACTGCGCGACGGCGTGCGCGACCTCGGTCCACGCGCGGTAGCCCTCCTCGCGGGTCTCGGCGCCCGCGCCGAGGGTGACGCCCTCGCGGGGGAACGCCATCCACGTGCGCTCGTGCGGGGCGGATTCGATGGGCATGCGCCACATGGCGGGCTCCTCGGGTCGGTTCGGTGGGGGCGGCGGCGGGTTCAGAACCCTGTGCTGAGAACGCGATCCAGCGCGTCGACGAAGACGTCGACGCTGGCGCGCGTGACCACCAGCGGCGGCTTGATCTTCAGCACGTTCTGGAAGTCGCCGGTCGGCTGCATGATGACGCCGAGCTCGAGCAGGCGGTCGCAGATCGCGGCGGTCTCGGCCGTGGCGGGTTCGAGTGTCTCGCGGTCGCGCACGAACTCGACGCCGAGGTAGAGCCCCGATCCGTGCACGGTGCCGATGAGCGGATGCCGCCCGCCGAGCTCTTCGAGACGGCTCTTCAGGTGCGCGCCGACGACGCGGGCGTTCTCCTGCAGGCCCTCCTTCTCGATCACGTCGAGCACGGCCATGCCGATGGCCGACGACACGGGGGAGCCGCCGGTGGACGAGAAGAAGTAGCCCTGGGTGCGGTAGCGGTCGGCGATCTCGCGGCGCGTGATCACGGCGCCGAGGGGGTGCCCGCCGCCGATCGACTTCGCGACCGCGACGATGTCGGGCACGGCGCCCTGCTGCTGGAAGCCCCAGAACCACTCGCCCAGGCGCCCGTATCCGACCTGCACCTCGTCGGCGATCGCGAGACCGCCGTGGCGGCGGATCGCGGCGTAGACCTGGGTGAGGTATCCGTCGGGCAGGGCGACGCCGCCGGCGTTGCCGAAGTACGTCTCGGCGATCATTCCCGCCGGCGGGCGACCGGATGCCGCGAGTTCGTCGATCACCGCGACGGCTTCGGGGGCGTAGGCCGCGGCATCCGCCCCCCGGTGCTTCCCGCGGTAGGAGTTGGCGGCGTCGACCGTGTGCACCCACTCGGGGCGGGTCTCGAGCGCGAACGGGTTGTCGGCGATCGAGGTCGACACGGCATCGCTGGCGTAGGTCCAGCCGTGATACGCCTCGCGCATCGCGACGATGTCGGGGCGACCGGTCGCGGCCATCGCCAGGCGGATCGCGAGGTCGGTGGCCTCGGAGCCGGAGTTGACGAAGAACACCGTGTCGAAGCCCTCGGGCAGGGTCGCCGCGATCCGGTCGGCGAAGTCGGCGATCGCGCGGTAGTGGAAGCGCGAGTTGGTGTTGAGCAGGTGCATCTGCCGTGCGCCGGCCTCGACGACGTGCGGGTGGGCGTGACCGACCGAGGCGACGTTGTTGACCATGTCGAGGTAGACGCGGCCGTCGACGTCGATCAGGTGCTCCCTCCACCCGCGTTCGATGCGCGGCGGGGTGCCGTAGTAGTGCTCCTGCACCTCGGCGAGCACCTCGCGTCGCCGCTGCAGCGAGTCGTCGGTCGCGGGAACGGGCGCGGGGATGCCGAGGACCGCACCGGGATCGCCGGCCACCTCCCGCCACGCGTCGGCGAGGGCGCGCGTGGTGCGCGGCGGCGGGACGAGTCCCTCGAACGCGCGGCGGGCCGAGAGGCGCACGCGCGCGGGGAGCGCGCCCGCGGCGGGCTCGCCGTCGGCGGTGGTCCACACGAGCCCGGCGTCCGGCGCGAGCGGCTCGGCCGTCCACACGAGGATGTCGGTCGGCACCGTCTGCGCGGTCGAGGGGAGCGGGTCGACCGTGCCGGTCAGGCGCGCGAGCCAGGCGGGCACGGTCACGACGGCGGCGCCCGCGTCGAGAGCGGCGAGGGCTGCGGCGTCGAGCGTCGCGGCGTCGAGCCACGCGCCGGCGTCGTTGAGGGGCGACTCGGTCGAGGCGTCGAGCTCGACGTGGCGACCGAGGGCGGTGAGCGTCGATCCGGTCGCGACCGGCTCGGCGCGGCGCGGCCGGCCGAGGGCCGCGCGGGTGGCGGCGGCGAGCACGGGGAGGGGGACGGATGCCGCCTGCTCGAGGATGCGGAACTCCCGATCGAGGGCGCCCGAGGCGTAGTCGTTCGCGTCGTCGAGGCGCACCTGCGCGCGCCCGCTCAGCACGAGGACCGCACCGCGGAGCACGACGAGCGGCCAGAGGGCGGTGATCTCGTCGTCGGTGAGGTCGCGGACGCGGTCGAAGGCGCTGATGGCGGGGAGCGCGCTGTCGGGTGTCGCGCCGTCGTGGTGCAGCACCGACGACACGGTCACCGCGATCTCGCCCACGCGCCACGACGCGCACACGTCGCCGAAATCGATCACCGCGTCGGGCACCGTCGCACCGGGGGCGCGCAGCACGTTGTCGTCGGTGACGTCGAAGTGGCCGGCCTGCACCGGCAGGGCGTCGGCGACCGGGGCGAGCGCGGCGCGAGCGGCGTCGGCCGCGCGCTGCACGACCTCGCGCACCCCGACGTCCGGTTCGAGGGGCAGCAGCGTGTCGATCACGCGCTCGGCGTGGCGCAGGTCCCACTGCAGCACGCGGCCGCTCGCGGGATGCTCGAAGTCGGCGAGCGAGAGGCTCACCGCGCCGGCGAGGGCGCCGAGCCCCTCGACGACGGCGGGGGAGAGGTACCGCGAGCCCGTGAGAGTGCTCCCCGCGATGTTCTCGATCACGCGGGCGTGGATGCGGCCTTCGCTCGAGTCCCACCACGCCGACATCGCGCCGCGGGGTCCCTCGACGAGGCGCGGGATGCGCACGTGCGGGCTGCGGTCGGCGACGAGGGCGGCCGCGGCATCCTGCATGTCGATCTCGGCCTCGCTGAACACCGGGTTGCTCAGTTTCAGCACGCCCAGCGGGAGCGATTCGCCGCGGCGGAAGACGCGGAAGTTCTGGTCCTGCTGGCTGCCGAGCGCGTGCACGTCGATCTCGACGCCGAAGGCGTCGGTGAAGAGCGTGCGCACCTCGTCGTCGGAGAGCGTCGGGGTGGGCAGGTCGACCTGGCTGAAGTAGTCGAAGACCGGGATCGGTGCTGTTTCGCTCACGGGCTGTTCCTCGGGTGATTCGGGTGTCACAGGGGAGAGTCGGATGCCGTGCCGACGGCGCCGGCGACGGCTCCGCCGGCGTCGCGCACGGCGACGACGACGAGGGGGCCGGAGGGCGCGACCCACTCGCTCACGGGCTGACCGTACGCGTCGGCGGCGATGCGGGCCACACCACGCAGGCGGTCGCCCTCGATCTCGACGTCGACCCGCACGCCGTCGACGTAGGCGGCGTGGTCGACGGCGTGCGCGCCGGTGATCGACGCGGCGAAGCGCACGGTGCCACCCTCGTGGACGACCTCGTCGATGCGCACGTCGAGCTCTCCCTCGCCCGCCGGTCGCGGTTCGGTGAAGAGCGCCTCGTCGGGCAGGGCGGGCGTGCGGCCGGGGGCGGTGCGCCGCGCCCCGAGGCCGGCGATCGCGGCCCCCAGCTGCACGAGCCGGGTGTCGCTATAGGCGGGGCCGGCGATCGTCAGACCCACCGGCATCCCGGTGTCGGCCATCGTGCCCATCGGAACGGTGACCGTGGGGATGCCGAGGTGGCGCGGTACGAGGTTGCCGTTCGAGACCCACACGCCGTTGCGCCACGCGATGTCGGCCGAGGCGGGGTTCACGTCGGCGTCGGCGGGACCGACGTCGGACTGCGTGGGGAAGACGACGGCGTCGATGCCCTCGGCATCCATCCACTCCTCGAAATCGACGCGTCGGGTGTGCTCGAGTCCGCGCAAGCCCTTCTCGAGGCTCTCGACCTCGCGCCAGTCGGGCCGCCACTGCTGAGCGCGGGCGACGTACTCGCCGATGTCGTACGAGATGTCGTAGTGCCAGATGCCGTACCGGTCGGGGAGCGCCCCGGGCGGGTGCGGGAAGATCAGCGCGGCGTCCGCGTCGGCGAGGCGGGGCAGCGCGGGGTCCGCGTTCGTGCGCAGGAAGGTGTCCATGGCCCACACCGCGAGGTCGCCGACCTCGTCGTCGAGGAACTCCCGCGTCACGAACCCGCGGTCGAGGAAGTCCTCGTCGCCCTCGTGCAGCTTCTCGTA
>NZ_CAJYPF010000266.1 GCF_913776565.1 uncultured Microbacterium sp.
CGCTCGATTCCCGCGCCTCGATCGACGAAGAGACCGTCCTCGCCGTTGATCAGCAGATCCGTGATGCGCGGATCGTCGAGGAACGGCCGGAGGAAGGTCAGCGCGGCGTCGTCGGCGGGTGACGCGCCCGGGGAGAGAGATCGGGCGGAGGGGCGGGAGGACATGCCCCGACGCTAGACAGCGTGACGCCGGCACCGCGGGCCGCGGGTCCCGATCAGGGGACGGATGCCGCACCTCGGCGGTTGGGGAGAACGCGGACCGCCGATCCACCCCGGAAAAAAGAAGGGGCGGCATCCCTACAGTGGGGGGCGAGGGATGCCGCCGCGCGCCGGAGAAAAATTGGGGGGCTCTCTCCGACGCGAATGCCGAAAGCGATGTTCGGGCGAAGAACAGACTACGCGCGGGGAGCGACCGAACCCAACTCATCGAACATATTCATCGCGATATATCACCTGTTTCCCACCCGGCGGATGCCAACTATCGGAGGTGGCCCCTGTCGGGGGCGGTCGCTAGCGTGACCGAGTGGAGACGCCGTGCACCGTCGCGGGCGTCCAGGAACGCGAAGGAGCGCCGCGATGAGCAGCCAGATCGACCACCTCCTCACCGAGACCCGCCGGTTCGCCCCGTCGGCCGCTTTCGCCGGCAACGCCGTCGCCGATCGCAGCCTGTACGAGCGCGCGGCCGCCGACCGCGAGGGCTTCTGGGCCGACCAGGCCCGGGAACTGCACTGGCACACACCGTTCACCACGGTGCTGGACTGGTCCAACCCGCCCTTCGCCGAGTGGTTCGCCGACGGCGAGCTGAACGTCGCCTACAACTGCCTCGACCGCCACGTCGAGGCCGGCAACGGCGATCGCATCGCCCTGCGGTGGGAGGGCGAGCCGGGCGACCAGCGCAACGTCACCTACGCCGAGCTGACCGACGAGGTCAAGCGCCTCGCCAACGTGCTGACCGACCTCGGCGTCGAGAAGGGCGACCGCGTCGCCCTGTACCTGCCGATGATCCCCGAGGCGATCGCCTCGATGCTCGCGGTCGCGCGCATCGGCGCGGTGCACTCGGTCGTGTTCGGCGGCTTCTCGGCCGACAGCCTGCGCGCCCGCATCGACGATGCCGGGGCCAAGGTCGTCATCACCGCCGACGGCGGGTGGCGCAAGGGCAAGGTGTCGCCGCTGAAGCCCGCGGTCGACCAGGCCCTCGCGGACCGCAACGGCTCCGGCATCCAGGAGACCGTCGAGCACGTCCTCGTCGTCAAGCGCGGCGAGAACGACGTCGAGTGGACCGACGACCGCGACATCTGGTGGCACGACGTCGTGCCGCAGGCATCGGCGGATCACGAGGCGCAGGCGTTCCCCGCCGAGACGCCGCTGTTCATCCTCTACACCTCGGGCACGACGGGAAAGCCCAAGGGCATCCTGCACACCTCGGGCGGGTATCTGACGCAGGCGGCGTTCACCAACCGCGTCGTGCACGACGTGCACCCCGAGACCGACGTCTACTGGTGCACGGCCGACATCGGCTGGATCACCGGCCACTCCTACGTCACCTACGGCCCCCTCGCCAACGGTGCGACGCAGCTGCTCTACGAGGGAACGCCCGACACCCCGCACCCGGGCCGCTGGTGGGAGCTTATCCAGAACCACGGCGTGACCGTCTTCTACACGGCCCCCACCGCGATCCGGTCGTTCATGAAGATCGGTCGTGACGTGCCCCAGAGCTTCGACCTGTCGTCGCTGCGCCTGCTCGGTTCGGTGGGCGAACCCATCAACCCCGAGGCGTGGGTCTGGTACCGCGAGATCATCGGTGCCGACGAGACCCCGATCGTCGACACGTGGTGGCAGACCGAGACCGGGGCGATCATGATCTCGGCCCTGCCGGGCGTCACCGAGACCAAGCCCGGCTCGGCCCAGGTCCCCGTCCCGGGCATCTCGATCGCGGTCGTCGACGACAGCGGCGAGCCGGTCGGCAACGGTTCCGGCGGGCTGCTGGTGGTGACCGAGCCGTGGCCGAGCATGCTGCGCGGCATCTGGGGCGACCCGGACCGCTACCGCGAGACGTACTGGGAGAAGTTCGCCGACAAGGGCTACTACTTCGCCGGCGACGGCGCCCGCCTCGACGACGACGGCGACGTGTGGCTGCTGGGCCGGGTCGACGATGTCATGAACGTGTCGGGCCATCGCTTGTCGACCGCCGAGATCGAGTCGGCCCTGGTCGGCCACGAGGGTGTCGCCGAGGCCGCGGTCGTCGGCGCGTCCGATGAGACCACCGGGCAGGCGGTCGTGGCCTTCGTGATCATCAAGAGCCGTTATCTGAAGCAGAACCCCGTCGAGGGCCTGGGCGACGAGCTGCGCCGATGGGTGGGCGAGCAGATCGGCCCGATCGCGCGTCCCCGCGACGTCTACATCGTGGGCGAGCTGCCCAAGACGCGCTCGGGCAAGATCATGCGCCGGCTCCTGCGCGATGTGGCCGAGGGCCGCGAGGTCGGCGACACGACGACCCTCGCCGACACGGCCGTGATGAGCGTCATCAGCGCCCAGGTGAAGTGACGACGGGGAGGGATGCCGCGAGCCCCGGCATCCCTCCCCTTCCCACCCGCGACGCGGGGGCGGTGCTCAGGTCCCGATCCGCGAGCGACGGCGAGCGAGGCGCGCGTCCAGCCGCGCGACGAGGATCGCCCCGCCTGCGCGGACGGCCGGGAACACGCCGGCGACCCAGAGGACGGATGCCACGACGTCGCCCGCGTAGTGGACGCCGATGACGACGACTGACACCGACATCCCCGCCACGAGCAGCACACCCCCCACGACCGCGGCGACTCTCCAGCGGGTGTTCCACAGCACGAAGACCAGGGCCAGGGCGAAGGATGCCGTGAACGCGACGTGTCCGCTGGGAAACGACGCATCGGTCACCGATCCGATGACGGGTACGGCCGCGTGGGCGAGTCCCGGGCGCGGGCGGTCGACGAGGAGTTTGGCCGTCTCCGCGGATCCCCAGGTGACCGCGACCGTTCCGAGGAACATCAGCGCCGCCTGCCATCGGCGGGTGCCCCACCCGACGCCCGCGGTCGCGACGAGCATGATGCCCGCGGCCGGAAGCGGCTTCAGCGCGCGGTAGAACGCCTCGGCGAGGGGCGCGAGCGCCGAGGCGTGCAGATGATGCACCGCCCGGGACAGCGCGAGGTCGAGGGGCGCGGCGCGCAGGACGAAACCGACGAGGACGAGGACGACGACGGTCGCGACGGCGGTCAGGACCGCCGCCCGCGCGCGGACCGGCGGCGCGGACAACGCGTTCGTCCGGACCGCGGGCGAAGCCGTCTCAGAGGTGGTCATGCAGGCATGATGCTCCCGCGGACTTCTGAATCAGCCGAACGTCGCCTTCCACACCGACCCGCCCCTGCAACGTCACGGGCAGGAAACGTGACGGACACCGGGGCTCGCTAGCGTGTGCTCAGCACATCCACGAGGCGGGGGCGGGGATCGGATGAGCAGGACTGCAGGGCACCTCATCGCGAGGGCACGACCGGCGGGCGCGTGGCGTCCGTGGCTGCTCGGCGCGCTCGCGACGCTGTTCGTGCTCGGCGGCACCGCGGCCGCCATCCGCGCGATCGACGAGCCGAGCCTGGCCATCGCGGCGCTGATCCCCGCGCTGGCCGTCTTCGTCATCGCGCTGTTCACCGTCCCGGTGCACTGGCTGCCCTCGCTCGCGATGGCGATCCTGGCGCTCTTCCCCACGCGGTACATCCCCGCCGAGGGGCCGTTCAACGCCGTGCCGCCCCTGGCGATCATCATGGGCGTCTGGGTCGTCCGGCGGCTGCTCGCGCCGGAGGGGCGCGGGACACTCCCCGTCGAGAAGCGCTCGGCCCTCGCGGCACGATACGCCGTCTCCGCGACCGGCCTGCTCTTCGCGGTGTGGCTGGTGTGCTCGATCTCCCTCAACGGCTGGGACGAGACGTCGATCGGCTGGTCGGTGGCCTTCGTGACGAGCGTGCTCGTGCCGCTGCTGGTCGTCGACGCGCGTCGAGAGGCGCGACTGCTGCGCGAGACGCTGCTCGTGGTCGGCGCCCTGTCGGGCCTATACATCCTGGGCGAGTCGATCCTGCGGTTCTCCCCGTTGTACGGCACCGCGTCCGGCGATCTCGTCTTCTCGGTCTACCGCGCGCGCGGGGCGTTCTCGCACCCGCTGTTCGCGGCCGCGTTCCTCACCGTTCCGGCGCTTCTCGGTCTCGGGACCTGGCTCACGCAGGGCCGCCGCTGGCCGCTGATCGCCGGGCTGATCGCCGCCGCGGGGGTCATGGGGACCGTGTCGCGCGGCCCGCTCGCCGCCGTCGCCGTCGCGGTGGGGCTCGGCATCCTGATCAGTCCGTTCTTCATCGGTTGGTCGCACGCGAAGCGGTGGATGCAGCTGGTGGTCGTCGCGGCCGTCGGCGGTGTCGGCGCGATGAACTTCGGACCGCTCGTCGAACGGGCGGATTCGATCGAGTCCCGCATCTCGGCCGACGTGCGCGACCGCGCCGTCGAGGTCGCCTTCCGCGCGTCCGACCTGTCGGGATGGATCGGCACCGGTCCGGGGACCTCGGGCGAGACGAGTCGCCTGTTCGACACGATCATCATCGAGAACAGCATGCTGCAGCTGCTCATCAGCGTCGGCATCCCCGGACTGCTCTTCTTCGTCGCCTTCGCCGTGGCCCTGGCCTGGCGCGCCACGGTCACCGGCAACCTCGGAGCGCTGCTCGCCCTCGTCGCCTACCTCGTCGCGATCACCGGCTTCAACACCCTGGACGCGGTGCGCAGCATGCACATCATCATCGGCGTCCTGGCCCTGCTGACCGTCCACGGCGGCGAGCGCGCCGTCACGCCGTCCGCCCCCGCCGCGACCGGTACGCACCCGCGGGAGCGGGAGTTCGCGTGAGCGCGCCGACGCGGAGCCTCGGGCGCACGGCCTCGCGCGGCGCCGTGACGACGATGGGGGCGCAGGGCGTGCGCATCGTCGTGCAGGTCACCGGCATCGTGCTGCTGGCGCGCCTGCTCTCGCCGAGCGATTACGGCGTGACGGCGATGGTGCTGGCGATCGTGGGCGTCGGCGAGATCGTCCGCGACTTCGGCCTGTCCAGCGCCGCGATCCAGGCGAAGACGCTCTCGCACGGACAGCGCTCGACACTGTTCTGGATCAACCTGGGCATCGGAGCACTGCTGAGCATCGCGTGCGCCGCTCTGGCGGTCCCGATCTCGGCGCTCTACGCCGACCCGCGACTGGTGGCCGTCGCGATCGCCCTGGCACCGACCTTCCTGCTCAACGGCTTCTCGACGCAGTTCCGAGCGCACCTGAACCGCGACTTCCGGTTCGTGTCGCTGTCGTCCGTCGAGATCGGCGCCCAGATCACCGGCCTCGGCGTCGCGCTGATGCTCGCCATCTGGGGGTGGGGGTACTGGGCGCTGGTCGTGCAGCAGGTCCTGCCCATCCTCCTGCTGGCTTTCGCCCTGCCGATCGTGGCCGGCTGGTGGCCGGGGCTGCCCTCGCGCACGGAGTCCGTCCGGGGGCTGGTGTCGTTCGGCGGGCACCTGGTGGCATCCCAGGTCCTGGTCTACGCCAGTCGCAACATCGACTCCGTCATGATCGGCCGCTTGTTCGGACCGGCCCCGCTCGGCTTCTACAACCGCGCCTTTCAGCTGATGGTGCTGCCGCTGAACCAGATCAACGCTCCCGCGTCACGCGTCGCGCTGCCGACCCTGTCGCGACTGCAGGACGACCCCGAGCGGTACGCGCGGTTCCTCGCGGTCGGTCAGATCGTGCTGCTGAACGTCGTCGCCGGGGTACTGGCGTTCAGCGTCGCGCAAGCGCCCGCCCTCGTGGCCGTGGCGCTCGGGCCGCGCTGGGAACCGACCGTCCACCTGTTCCAGATCCTCGCGATCGCCGGGTTCTTCCAGGCGGCGGCCTACGCGACGTACTGGGTGTCGCTCTCGCTCGGACTGACCAAGCGCTTCTTCTGGTACACGATCGCGACGCGGCCCGTGGTCATCGGCCTCATCGTCGCGGGAGCGCTGTGGGGGGTCGAGGGCGTCGCGTGGGCGTACACCATCGGCAACGTGCTGGTGTGGCCCGTCGGCATCGTGTGGATGACGCGCGGTACCTTCTTGCGCGGCGCCCCCCTGTTCTGGGCGGGTGCGCGCACCGTCGCCGTCTACGGCTCCGCTGCTCTGCTCTCGGCCGCCGTCACGGCGCTGTGGCCCGGGATCGACGACGTCGCCCGCCTGGCCGTGGGAGCCGTCGTCCTCGTCGCCGCCCTCGCCCTGACCACCGTCGTGCTGCCGGCCTACCGTCGCGATGTCCGCACGATCCTCGCGCTGCGCCAGCACCTGCGCCGGGCGCGGGGACCCCGCACCGCCCGAGAGGACACCCTGTGAGGCTCGGATCGATCCGGCGACGAGTGCGCCGCCTTCCCCGCCAGCTGCTCGACCGCAGCGGCCTGCCGACCCGGCGGTTCGCCGCGCTGCTGCGCTCTTCGACGGGCCGTCCCGGCGAACGCGGTCACGTGCTCATCGCCCCGCCGGGCGCCGGGAACATCGGCGATCAGGCGATGGTCGAGGCCTTCGTCGCGGCGGCCGACCGGCCGGTGACGATCGTCACCCGTCACGACGACGACCTCGTGCTGCCCGCCGACCTGGCCGGCCGCGCGCGGATCGTCGTCCTTCCCGACCTGCTCTACGGCGACGCCCACGGCCACCGCGGGGACGTCCGCGCCCTGGGCGCGCTGCTGGGCGATGCGGCGACGGTGTCGATCATCGGCGCCGACATCATGGACGGCGTGTACTCGCTGCGCCCCTCGGTGCGCCGGTCGACGATCGCCGCGGTCGCGGCCGAACGAGGCTTCGACACCTCCGTCATCGGCTTCAGTTGGAACGGTGCCGCCCCGGGACCGGCCCGCAACGCCCTGCGTGGCGCCGGGACCGCCGGGGCTCGACTGCTGTTGCGCGACCCCGCCTCGGCGGCGCGGGTGCGCGAGCTCGGCATCCCCGGAGTCGTCGAGACCGCCGACATCGTCTTCACCGACGATCGCCGCGCCGACCGCCTCCCCGCGGCACTCGAGGATCTGCCCGCCCCCTACGCGCTCGTCAACGCGAGCGGCCTGATCGCGCGCACGGTCGACCAGGGCGTGGAATACGGCCCGGTGCTCGCCGAGCTGCGGGCGCGCGGCATCCATGTCGTCCTCCTTCCGCACGTGCTGCGGCGCACCGCCGACGACCTCGCCGCCTGTCGAGGCGTCCTCGACGCGCTGCATCGCGGGGGCGACGCCGACGGCGTGACCCTGGTCGAGACGATGCTCGGACCGAGCGAGATCCGCCGCCTCGCCGCGTCGGCGTCGGTCGTCGTGACGGGGCGGATGCACCTGGCGGTGATGTCGCTGGCGCAGGGGGTGCCGGCGGTCACACTCGCCTCGCAGGGCAAGGTCGAGGGGCTCATGCGCCTCTTCGACTGGCCCGAACTGTGCGTGACACCGCGCACGGGCATGGGGACCGGCATCCGCGATGTCGTCGTCTCGGCACTGGACGCCCACGACGCCGTCGACCGTGTGCGTCGCGGGGCGGACCGTGCGCGCGAACTCGCGCGTGCGAACACCGAACGCATCGGCGCGGGGGGCCGCGAGGAAGCCGAGCGTTCGGACCGATTCTTGGGGGAACGGAATGGAAAACACTCGACCGGCTAGCCGGTGGCTTCGCGACGACGTCGGGCGGCGGGACTGGATGGACGTGGTCAAGGGCGCGGCGATCATCATGATCGTCGCCTATCACGTGTCGCTCTTCCTCAATTCGTTGGGAATGGATGCCGCGGGTGTCGGGCGCGCGAGGATCGTTCTCGACCTGTTCCCGATGCCGGCGTTCTTCCTCATCTCGGGGCTGTTCCAGACCCGCATCCAGAGCTGGTCGTTCGCCGACCTCTGGCGACGGAGGCTGCGGCAGTACCTCTACCTGTACGTGGTGTGGTCGCTGCTGCGGTTCGTGTTCTACCTGATCGTGCCGAACGTGCGCGCCGACGGGGCGGGCACCGCGGCATCCGATCCCCTCGCTCTGCTGGGGATCCTGGTCTGGCCGATCAGCTCGTACTGGTTCATCTACGCGCTCTTCGTCTTCACCCTGGTGCTGTGGGCGAGCCGGGTGCTGCCGGCGTGGGTGCTGATCGCGGCGGCGCTGGTCGCGTCGACCCTGATGTCGGCGGGGCTCATCGACACCGAGAACGTGGGATGGAACCGCATGATCGAGTACTTCGTCTTCTTCGTCGTCGGGGCGACGTTCCCGCGGCGCATCCACGCCGCGGTCGAGCGCACGACACCACTGGCGATCGTCGCGAGCATCGTCGCGTTCGCCGGTTTCGCGGCGTTCGCGACCCTCGTCCCCCGGGTCGCCGGCATCCCGGGGGTCGCCCTCGTCGGGCAGGTGCTGGTGGTCGCCGCCGGCTTCACCCTCGCCACGCGGGTCGCCCGCGTGCGCCCGCTCGGGTGGCTGTCGTACATCGGGGTGCGCTCGCTGAACGTCTACCTGGTGCACATCTTCGTGATCGCCCTCCTCGCGATCGGGCTGTCGCACATCGCCGGGTGGCTCGACACCCTGCCCGGACGGGGACTGCTCGTCATCGGGGCGATGACCGCGATCGTCACGGCCCTGTCCATCGTGATCACCCGCTACCTCACCCGGGTGTCGTGGTTGTTCGTCTACCCGTTCGGCCGCTCCGCGGGAGCGAGAGCCGCCCGCGCGAACGCCCGGGAGCCGCGTTGAGTGCCCCGCGGCTGCGGTGGCCCGACACCGCGCGCGGCGGCGCCATGATCCTCGTGGTCCTCGCTCACACCCTTCAGCTGATGACCGCGTACGGGTGGGACATCGGCTGGCTCGCGACCGCGAACACCTTCCTCACCGCGATCCGGATGCCGCTGTTCTTCGTCATCTCGGGAATGCTCGCCGCGAGTGTCGTGCAGCGCCCGTGGGGCGAGGTATGGGCGCGCCGCCTGTGGCTGCTGGTGTACGTCTACGTGCTGTGGTCGGCGGTGCGGGCGATCTGGTTCAGCGTCGTGCCCTGGCCGCTGGGCGACGTGCCGCCGTGGCTGGCGTTCCTGCTGCTGCCGGTGTGGCCGACGACGGGGTTGTGGTTCCTCTTCGCGCTCATCGCCTACGTCGTGATCGCCCGCGCCACCCGTGCGTGGCCGACGTGGGCGGTGCTCGTGCCCGCCGCGGCGCTGTCGGTGGCGGCCGCGTACGACGTCGTCCCCACGGGCGGCAACCCCATCTGGCGCTCGATCGCGCTGTACCTGTTCTTCTTCGTGCTCGGGGTCCGGGCCACGACGGCGTGGAAAGCGCTGGCCGTCCGGACGCGTGTCTGGTGGATCGCCCCGGCGCTGGTGATCGTGCCGGTCTCGTTCGCGCTCTTCACGGTCGTGCCGCCGGCCGCCGCGGGCGTCGCCCGGGTCGCACTGTCCGTGGTGTGCGTGGCGGCGTGCGTCGTGGTGGCCTCGGTGCTGGCGCGCTCGCGCGTGCTGTCAGCGCCGTTCGTCGCGGTGGGCCGCCGGACGCTGCCGGTGTACGTGCTTCACGCGCTGCTCCTGGCCGCCGTGGTCCCGCTGATCCCCGTGGGCTCCGCTCCCGCGACGGCGGTCGCCGCGGTGTCGTGCCTCGGGGCCGTGGCGGTGTGCCTGACGGTCGCGGTGCTGTTCGGTTCGGTCCCCGGGGTGTTCTCGCCCCCGAAGCGATCGCCGAGGGGCGCGAGCCAGATGGACTCCACGCGCGGGTAGACGGTCTCGGCCGCGAAGGTGGTGCGGAAGGACTCGTGGCCGCGCGACGCCCGCTGTTCGCGGTCGGTGTCGTCGCCCATCGCCGCGGTGAGGGCCGCGACGAGCGCGTCGACGTCGCCCGGAGGGATCAGGTGCCCCCGACCGCCGTCGAGGACGTCCGGGATGCCGCCGACCTCGGTCGAGACGACGCAGACGCGACGCGCCAGCGCCTCGAGGATGAACATGGGCATCGCCTCGTCGCGCGAGGGCAGCACCGCGACCGCCGCGAGCTCGAGGAATCCGAGCAGCTCGTCGTGCGGCACGGCGTCCAGGAACACGGCCCCGGGCAGGTCCCGGTCGACGACATCCGGCTCGCGGAGCGGGCCGGCCACCACGAGCGTCCAGTCGGGGAAGAGCGCGTGCACGCGACGCCAGGCGGCGTCGAGCACGTCGACCCCCTTGCGCCGGGACACCACCCCGCCGAACACGACGACGCGCTCGGCAGTCGTCGGGGGCCCCGAGGGAACGGCGTTGGGGATGATGCTCACCCGCTCATCGCCTACGGTCCGCGCGGCGATCCGCCGGGCGGAGTCCGAGAGGGCGATCACGTGGGCGCACGCGGACAGCACGTCGCGCACACGCCCGGGGTGGCGCTCGTCGTAGGCGTCGAACTCGCTGCCGTGCAGGTGCGCGATGACCGGCGCACCGAGACGGGCGGCGAAGCGGGCGAGATGGCCCTCGCGCAGGAACGATCCCCGCTCGGACAGGTGCGCGACGAACACGGCCGGCTCCCCCGAACGCGCGATCCGACGCACGCGTCGTCGCGCGGCGAGGAACAGCCGCACCGCCGTGAGGTGATCGCCGGGATTGCCGCGGGAGGTCACCACGTCCACGCGACACCGCGCGAACGGCCATCCGAGATAGGCGTTCACGACCTGCGTCATGCCCCCGGGGTGATCCCCGCCGCGGCCGAGGTGGAACACGGTCGGCGAGTCGACGGTGGGACGCACGGCCGGTGACGTGCCGTCGCGGCGCAGCAGGGCGGCGAGCTCGGCGCGGACGACGGCCAGACGTGCACGGGCCTCGACCAGCGCCGCGAGCGCCTCGTCGCGGCGCTCGGACAGGGCGATGAGACGGTCGCGCAGGGTGTCGGCATCCATTCCCGTCGTGTTCACGGCGATGTCGCGCAGACCGATCGTGTCGAAGTGGCGCGAGATCTTGTCGGAGTCGTCCAGTTGCAGACCGATCGGCATGGCGCCCTCGGTGTAAGCGGCGATGATGACGTGCAGACGGTCGCTCGCGGCGACGGCGGTGCGCCGGTAGACGGCGCGCAGACGCTCCTCCTGGTCGGCGTGCGCCTCGAGCGCGGGCCACCCGACGACCTCCGCGTCGAGGTCCCGCGCGAGCCGGCGCGACCGTTCCTCGTCGACGCTCACCTGCGTCACGACGACCAGGCGCAGGCCGAGCTGCGCGGCCGCCTCGCGGACCGCGGCGATCCAGGCGGGCTGCGGGTACGGCCGCGGGGCGACCTCGGTGTCGTCGCGCAGCGAGACGACGAACAGATCCCGGATGCCGGCGCCCTCGGCGCGAGCGACCTCGAGGCCCCGCGCGTCCAGGCCTTCGGAGAAGCCCAGGTCGGGCATGGCCGGCCCGAATCCGAGGTACCCCGCCGTTCGGTCGTCTCGCCACCGCGTGTACGAGCTGAGGGCGTTCGAGGGCCACATCAGCGCGCGCGGCAGCGGCGCGAAGTTGCGGGCACCGGCGCCCACGCGGGCGACCCGACCCCCGCGCGCCCGGACGAGTGCCACGGCGGGCAGCATGGCCAGGTGCTCCTTCATGCCGATCACCGTCAACTGCAGCTCACCGGGCTTGTAGATGCTGTCGGCCTCGCCGCGCGCGGCGAACGCGAGCAGCGCCCGGTACCAGTCGACGAACGAGCGGTAGACGACGTCGTCCGGCTGCAGTCCCAGTCCCTCGTCGTACCCCTCGGGCGAGTGGCCCACGTAGACGTGCAATCGACCGCTCTCGCGGGCCCAGTCCAGCAGCGGCCGCCGCAGCAGCACGTCGCCGACGTTCTCGTACTGGCCGCGCCCGACGGCGAAGATCTCGCGCCGCGCGAGGTGCTCGACCCGAGAGTGGTCCGGCGTCTTCGAAGAGTTCACGCGGCTCGCTCCCTCGAGATGGTCAGGTCGTCGATCGTCGTCAGGGCCGCCGCGCGCTCGCAGATCTCGCGGGTGACGGCGGGGCCGGCCACGGCGGTGGCGATGCCGAGGGAGTTCACCAGGGCGGCGATCTGGTCCTGATGGTCGTCGACGTGCTCGCCGCGTGCGGCGTTGCGCACGGCCAGCACCGGGTGCACCCCCAGCGCGAGCATCTCGAGGAGCGACCCCACTCCGGCGTGCGACACCACCACGTCGGCCGAGAGCGCGGCGCGGGTGAAGTCCTCGGGCGCGAGGTAGTCGTGCACCGAACCGGGAAGATCGTCGCGTGAGGTCTCGCCCAGCTGCCAGACGGTCTGCTCGTCGGCGAGTCCGGTCGCCAGCACCGCGTCGACGACCGAGTCGAACCGGTATCCGCGGATCGTGCCCAGCGTGACGAAGAGTCGACGCGGTCGGGCCGGACGCACGCGCGGCGCCGACCGGTACGTGCTCAGGACGCTGTCGCACAGCTTCCACCGGGCGTTCGCCCATCCGGGTGCCTGAGTGCGCAGGTGCACATTCGGCACGTTCTGCAGCAGCCGGCCCGTCATCGAGGGGCCCTCGACGCGGGCGACGCTCTCGATGTATGTGGCCGGGACACCGGCGCTCGCGGCGAGCGGCAGGGCGGCGGTGGCGATGGCCGCGCCGGTGCTGATCGCCGCGTCGAAACGCTCGGCGTGGAAGATGCGCAAAAGCGGAGCCGCGGCCGCGAGAGTGCCCTTGAGGTCGCGCGGACCGACGTAGGGCAGCATGACGCAGCGACGCCCCTCGAGCATCTGCCGACTCTGGGGGGTATCGAAGGTGATCCACAGAGAATCCGGATGCCGCCCGAACAGCGCTTCCAATCTGATCAATTCGGCGAAATGTCCGCCGGTCGAACAAATGAATGCGGTCTTTCCGCCGGCTCCCCACACGGTCGTCGACATGACACCACCGATTCCCCCCTGTATGCGGGCGCGCAGGCCCTCGGACGGTCGCCACGTGCATTCCCCCGAAACGGGACGACCGGGATTCTTCTCTCGGGATGCCGATCGCTCACGCGGCCCTGCATCCCGGGCGTGGCGAAACTGTAGCGCGGTGCGCGGCCGCAATTCGGGGTCGTCGTCGAATTGGCGACGGATCGTCATAGGGAGTTCACATTCGCCGTTATCCGTGGTTTCACAATTGACGTGCGAGAGCGCGTGAGCGAATTCACGAGCCGGACCTGCCGAGGGGATTGCACACGATGGCGACAGAACGCGAACGGCCCATCAGCCGCCGCACCGTCCTGACCGGAGGAGCGTGGGGTGCCGGCGCCGTCGCACTCGGGCTCCTCGCCGCCCGCTCCGCGACCGCCGCGTCGTCGGGACCGACGCCCACCCTGCCCGGCGAGTATCAGCGCACCGCGAACGAGGTGACCCCGGGCGGCGCCCTGTTCGACAACATCTGCGTCACCATCAGCAAGGATCCCGCGCGTCTGTACGTGCCCCAGAGCATCAAGCCCGGAGACGGTCGCCCCGTCCCGGTCGTGTGGTACTACCACGGCTCGGGCGGTGATCACAACGCGCTGGACGGCAGCTTCCGCGCCTCGGCGATGTGGGCGGTCGAGCGCGGCGCGATCGCGATCTGTCAGAACGCGGGCGGCACGCTGTACTCCGCCCCGCGCGCCGTCGACCTGCAGAACGCCGCGCTCAGCTGGATGACGCGGCAGTTCATCGTCTCGTCGACCGTCCTGCGCGCCACCTCGGGCGGCGGCGTGCTCGCCGCCGAGACCTACGGTCGCCGACTCCTGCCGAACATCACGGGCCTGTACGACGTCAATGCGGCCTACGATCTGCGCGCGCTCTACGACGACGGGGGCCGCGGGCGCATCTCGGTGCAGGCGGTGTTCGGCGACGACCTCGCCGCGATCGACGCCGCGAACCCGACACGCTTCGGCCTCGACGTCTGGCGCGGTACGAAGGTGCGCGTGGTCGTTTCCACGCCCGATGACAGCGACACCACCGTTCCCCCGCGCCGCCACGGCCTCGCCCTGATCGACCGCATCACCCCGGTCGCCGCCGAGGCGTCGGTGCGCACGCACACCCTGGGGCACAACACCCCGGGCTTCGCCACCGGCGACTTCACCGCGTCGATGACGCGCTGGGGGTCGCTGCTCGTTCCCGCGGCGCCGACCGCCACGCCGACGCCGACGCCGACGCCGACGCCGACGGTCACAGCCACGCCCACGCCCACGCCCACGGCGACGCCCACGCCCACACCGACCCCGACCCCCGACACGATCGCGCCGACCGTCGCGATCATCTCGCCGGCCTCGGGCACGTCGGTGTCGGGCGTCGTCACGATCCGCGTCTCGGCCACCGATCAGGTCGGTGTGACCGGCGTCACGGTCTGGGCGGGGACCAATCGCCTCGCGGTGGCGACGCAGGTCACCGCGACCGAGTGGCGCGCGGCCTACGACACCCGCAACGTCCGCAACGCCACCTACCCGATCACCGCCAAGGCCACCGACGCCGCGGGCAATACCGCAACCTCGGCGGCCGTCAGCCTGACCATCGCGAACTGAGGGCGGCGGGGCTCACCTCGGCGAGAGGTGGGCCTCGATCACCCGCGCCTGCGACAGCGCCGTGTCGATCCCGGTGGGCGACGGCATCCCGGGTTCGC
>NZ_CAJYPF010000267.1 GCF_913776565.1 uncultured Microbacterium sp.
CGCGGCTCGAAGAACCATGTCCCACTTTTGGCCGGTTCCGACCCCTCCAGGTCGCGAAATTCGGGACATACATCGACAAAAGTGGGACGAGGGTCCGCCGACACCGCCCCCGAGGGGCACGCCGCCGGCGACGCCATCCACCGGGCGATCCTGTCCGGACTGCTGTCGCATCTCGGCATCCTGGATCCCCGCACCCTGGCGCAGACGAAGGACCGCAAGGCTCCCGGCGAGACCCGGCCCGTCAAGGGCGAGTACATCGGCGCGCGGGGGGCCCGCTTCGCGATCTTCCCCGGCTCGGGGCTGAAGAAGAAGCGTCCCACGGCGGTCATGGCCGCCGAACTCGTCGAGACGTCGCGCCTGTTCGCCCGCACGGTCGCCGCCGTCGATCCGGCGTGGGCCGAGGATCTCGCCCCCGATCTGGTCAAGCGCTCGCTGAGCGAGCCGCACTGGTCGAAGGATGCCGGCTCCGCCGCCGCCTACGAGAAGGTCACCCTGTTCGGGGTCGAGCTGGTCGGCCGCCGCCGCGTGCAGCTGTCGCGCTTCGACCGTCCGCTCGCGCGCGAGATGTTCGTGCGGCACGCCCTGGTCGAGGGCGAGTGGGACCCGTCGGTGCTCGACAAGCGTCTCACCGCCTTCCTGCGCCGCAACGTCGAGCAGCGCCGCCTGCTCGAGAAGATCGAGGAGCGCGAGCGCCGTCGCGACATCCTCGTCGGCGACGAAGCCGTGTTCGCGTTCTACAACGCCCGCATCCCCGCCGACGTCACCGACGTGCGCTCCTTCGAGACCTGGTGGAAGGATGCCGTCCACCGCACGCCGCACCTGCTCGACCTGCGCGAGTCCGACCTGACCGGTGACCGGGCGCAGGGCGATGACCGGGCGTTCCCCGCGCGCTGGCGACAGGGCGACCAGACCCTCAACCTCGCCTACCGCTTCGAGCCCGGCGCCCCGGACGACGGGGTGACGGTCGTCGTCCCCCTGCCGCTGTTGGCGCAGCTGCGTCCCGACGGCTTCGACTGGCAGGTGCCCGGCATGCGCGACGAGCTCGTCACGGCCCTGCTGCGCGCCCTGCCGAAGACGATCCGCCGCAACGTCGTGCCCGCGGCCGACTGGGCCGAGAAGTTCTCGGCCGAGCTGGCCGAGAAGGGCCCCGAGCACGCGAACGGACTGCCCCGCACGACACTCGTCGACGCCCTCGCCGCGCTCGTGCAGCGCGTCGCGAACCAGCGCGTCAGCGCGGCGGACTTCGAACTCGATCGCGTCCCGGCGCACCTGCTGCCGTCGTTCCGCGCCGTCGACGCGCGCGGCCGGGCGGTCGGCTCGGACCGCGACCTGGGCGCCCTGCAGCGCCGGCTCGCCGACCGCGCCCGCTCCAGCGTCGAGTCGGCGGTGACGCGCGAGCGTCCCGCCGCGCGATCGGCCGCGAAGGTCGCCGCGGCCTCTCCCGCGTTCGCTTCGCGCTCGACCCTCACGACGTGGGACTTCGACGAGCTGACCGAGGTCGTCGACACCCCCGTCGCGGGCGGGGTCGTGCGCGGGTACCCGGCGCTCGTGGACGACGGCGACAGTGTCACCCTGCGCGTCGAAGCCACCCCCGAGGACGCCGCGCGCCACACCCGCGCGGGCATCCGCCGCCTGATGCTGCTCGCCGTGCCGTCGCCGGCCGCCTACGTTCTCGACCACCTCACCGCGAACGAGAAGCTGGCGCTCGCGGCATCCCCGTACCAGAACGCCAAGGCGCTCATCGAGGACGCGCGCGTGGCGCTGGCCGACGACGTGCTCCTGCGCGAGAGCCCCACCGGGGTCGTCCGGACGAAGCGGGAGTTCGAGCGGGTGCGGGACGCGTTCTCGTCCGTCTCGGTGGATCGCACGTTCCAGACGGTGTCGCTCGCGGCGAAGATCCTGCTCGCCCAGCGCGAGGTCGAGCGGGCGATGAAGGATGCCTCGTCGATCACGCTCCTCGGGGCGCTCAACGACGTGCGCGGTCAGCTGAAGGGGCTGATCTTCCCCGGGTTCCTGTCGCGGACGGGCCTGTCGCGCCTGCAGCACCTGCCGCGGTACCTCGCGGGGGCGCTCGAGCGGGTCAAGACCCTCTCCGACAACCCCGGCCGGGACCGGCAGCGCATGACCGAGCACGAGCGCGCGAGCGTCGGGTTCACCGACGCCGGGGGCGTCGTGCCCCTGCCCGCCGATGCGCCGGCGAACCTCGTGCAGACGCGATGGTTGCTCGAGGAGCTGCGCGTGAGCCTGTTCGCCCAGCGCCTGGGCACCGCCGAGCCCGTCTCGCCCCAGCGCATCGCGAAGGCGCTCAAGGGCGCGTGAGTTGCCAGGATCTGTCGCCCGGGCATGCCCGGAAGCGACAAAGCCTGGCGACTCACGCATTCTCGACTCAGCTCTTTAGACTCGCCGGATGGCTCAGTCGGAGTACGTCACCTCGATTCGCTCGCGCATCGGCAACGACTTCCTTCTGCTTCCCGGGGTGACCGCTGTCATCCGGCAGGACGACCGGTTCCTCCTCGCACGGCACGCGCATAGCGGTTCCTGGAGTCTCATCGGCGGTGCCGTCGAACCGGGCGAGGAACCGGCGGATGCGCTGCACCGCGAAGTTCTCGAAGAGACGGGCGGAAGCGTGCACATCCGCGGGATCGTCGGGGCCTACGGCGGTCACGCCATGATGGTCACGTATCCGAACGGTGACCGCGTGGGCTACATCACGACCGCGTACGACTGCGAACTGCTCGGTGACGCCGTCGCAGACGGTGAGGAGCTGCGGGAGCTGGGATGGTTCGACCGCGACGCGATTCGCGGCCTGGACCGCCGCACCTGGATCGATCGGGTGATCGCCGACGTCGGGCGGCCGCGGGCGTGATCGTTCGCCGAGGCGGGGCCGACGATGTCGATGCCATCGCCGCATTGCACGAGCGGTCCCGAGCCGCCTACTACGGCGACGCGCTCGACGCCGAGGACGCCCAGCGTGATCGACGGCCGATGTGGCGACGCCTTTTGCGCGAGAGCGACGCGCACGTCTTGTGCGCGGTGGAGGACGATTCGGTGGTCGGCTTCTTGTGCCTGCGCTGGCAGATAAAGGAGGTGGAAGTCGAACTGCATAGTCTGTATGTCGACCCCCCGTGGTTCGGGGCGGGCGTCGCCGACGCCCTCCACGAGCGGTTCGTCGAGGGATTGAGCGGCCGGCCCGCACACCTCGACGTCTGGAATCGGAACGAACGCGCAAAGGCCTTCTATCGCCGACGAGGTTGGAGTCCCAGCGATCAGACCCGCCCAGGACCCGCCGGGACGCCCTTCGTGACGTGGCGGCGACCCGCTCGACTCAGAGGCTGAGCGCCCCTCCCCACGCGCGCAGCAGCGCCTCGAGCGTTCGGCGCTGATCGGCGTCGAGGCCGGAGAGCAGGCGTTCCTCGTTGGTCAGGTGCGCGACGAGCGCCTCGTCGATCACCCGTCGCCCCTCGCGGGTGAGCGTGACCACACGGCCGCGACCGTCGTCATCACTGGCGCTCCGGGACACGAGACCGGATGCCATCAGCCGATCGACGCGCTTGGTCACCGCCCCCGTCGTCACCATCGTGTGGCGGGCCAGTTCTCCGGGCGTGCGCGCGAAGGGCTCGCCCCCGCGGCGGAGCGTGGCGAGGATGTCGAACTCCCCCTCTCCCAGGCCGAACCGCCGGAAGACCGCGAGCAGCTCGGCGTCGAGGTGGGCCGCGATGCGGCTGAGCCTTCCGAGCACCTGCATGGGCGAGGCGTCGACGTCGGGGCGTTCGACGGCCCATTCCCCGACGATCTCATCGACATGATCGGCATCCATGGGTGACAGCATATCTTCCGCGGAAGCTATAGTACCTTCCATGGAAGATAAATGGCGCGTCGTCGCCGTCACCGCCGTCGCGCCGATCGCCTGGGGGGCGACCTACGTCGTCACCCGGCATCTGCTGCCGTCCGACGCGCCCCTGTGGGGTGCCGCCCTGCGGGCCCTCCCCGCGGGTCTGCTGCTGTGGGCGCTCGCGCGCCGCCGACCGCGCGGGGCGTGGTGGGGGAAGGCGCCCCTGCTCGGGATGCTGAACTTCGGCGCGTTCTTCGTGCTGGTGTACGTGGCGGCGCAGCTGCTGCCCTCGTCGATCGCGGCGTCCATCATGGCGATGGCGCCCCTGGCCCTCGCCGGCCTCGCCTGGCCGCTGCTCGCCCAGCGCCCCACCGTGCGGTGGGCGATCGGTGCGGCGGTGGGTCTCGCCGGGGTCGTGCTCGTGGTCGGGCTCGGCGCCGGATCGCTCTCACCGGCCGGGGTCGCGGCATCCGTCATCGCCCTGCTCTCGTCGTCGCTGGGCGCGATCCTCACCACGCGCTGGCGGGATGAGACGCCCCTTCTGGCCACCACGTCGTGGCAGCTGACGGCCGGCGGGGTGGCGTTGGTCGTGATCGCGGGAGTCGTCGAAGGTCCCCCACCGCGCGTGGATGCCGCCGGGGTGGCCGCCTACGCCGGCGTCGCGGTCATCGCCACCGCCCTGGCGTTCGTGTGCTGGTTCACCGGACTCCGACACCTGTCCGCCGGGACGGTCGGCCTGATCGGCTTGCTCAACCCCGTCACGGGTGTGCTGCTCGGGGTGGCCGTCGGCGGCGAATCGCTCGCCCTCCCGCAGCTGCTCGGCATCCTGCTGGTGATCGCGGCGATCGCCGTCGCGAACACAGCGAGAGGCCGGGGGCGGACGCAACCGCCTCCCGGCCGCCCGCGCCTGATCACGACCGCAGCGTCACCGAGCCCATCGTCGCGGTGACATCGACCGTCGCCACGGCCGCCGCGTTCCTGCGCAGGCGGTTGTCGACCGTGCCCACGCCGTCGTCGGTGGTCACGGCGTACTCGTCGTCGGGAAGAGTGACGTCGGCCGAGCCCGCGGTCACCTCGACGCGGGTGCTCTCGGGCGTCGCGCCGTCGAGCGCGGCGGTCAGTCGGCCGCCGGCCACGTCGAACGCGGCGGTCGACGCGTCGGTGAGGTCGACCGACGCCGAGCCCCCCGCCAGCGACAGGTCGACGGAACGAGCCGTGCCCGAGACGGTCGCGCTGCCCCCGCTGACCTCGATGTCGAGGGCGTCGAAGTCGCCCTGGACGTCGAGGGTCCCCCCGCTCACGCGGACGTCGGCGGCGACGGAGGACCCGCGCGGCAGGGTGAGGGTCGCCCGGGAATCCGGGTCGATGAACGAACCGGTCGGCGAGACCACGCGCAGATGGTCGCCGTCGCGCTCGAGGGTCCACGCGTTGGGGCCGCTCGTCGCGGCGTCGATTTCGGGGGCCTCGACGTCGCCCGAGACGATCGACAGCCGCGCGCCGGCCACCTGGACGTCGAGCGACGACAGCGTCCCGCTCTCGGCCGCGGACGACACCTGGTCGCCCACCGTCGCGTCCCACCGCGACGAGGCCATGCCGTGCGCGGCGGAGAGACCTGTGCCGAGGAACGTCCCCAGCGCGATGAACCCACCGGCGACGATGGTCACGACCGAGATCGCGAATGCGGCACCGCGACGACGGGGCGCGGCGGGAGGAGGGGTGTCGATGCTCATGAGGTCGCTCCGGTGTGGTCGTGGCCCAGATGCACGAGAGCGGCGATCACGCGGCGATTGCCGGTGTCGTCCTGCTCGAGGCCGAGCTTGGTGAAGATGGCGGTGATGTACTTCTCGACGCTGGCCTCGCTGACGAACAGCGCCGAGGCGATGGCCTGGTTCGAACGCCCCTCGGCGATCAGCGCCAGGACGCTGCGCTCGCGCTCGGTGAGGCTCTGCAGCCGCTCGTCGCGGCGGCGCCGCGTCAGCAACTGCGAGACGACCTCGGGATCGAGCACGGTGGCGCCCCGCGCGATCGAGGCGACCGCGTCGAGGAAGTCGGCGACGTCGGCGACCCGGTCCTTCAGCAGGTAGCCGAGGGCGCCCTGTCCGTCGGCGATGAGGTCGGCCGCGTACCGCTCCTCGACGTACTGCGACAGCACGAGGACGGCGAGACCCGGATGCCGCGACCGCAGCGCGATCGCCGCGCGGATGCCCTCGTCGGTCCAGGTCGGGGGCAGCCGCACGTCGAGGATGCACAGGTCCGGCGTCGTGTCGGCCACGGCGGCGTCCAGCCCCTCGGCGTCGGAGAGCGCGGCGACCACCTCGTGGCCGTCGTCGGCGAGCAGGCGCACGAGCCCCTCGCGCAGCAGCACGGAGTCCTCGCAGATCAGGATGCGCACGGGACGTTCACCTCCACCGTCGTCGGACCGCCCTGCGGGCTGTCGATCCGCGCCGTCCCGCCGGCCGCGCCGACGCGGTTGACGATGCCGTCCAGCCCGCCGCCGGGGACGATCCGCGCCCCGCCCAGACCGTCGTCCTCGACGCGGGCCCACAGCGAGCCGTCGTCGCGCACGCGGACGTCGACCCGGCACGCCGCGGCGCGCGAGTGCTTCGCGGCGTTCGTGAGCGCCTCGGCGATGACGAAGTACACGGCCTCCTCCGCCGCGCGACCGCAGCGACGCGGCAGGCGCACGTCGAGGGTCACCGGGATGTGCGACCGGGACGCCAGCGCCGAGAGGGCGGCATCCAGTCCCCGATCCTCCAGCACCGAGGCATGGATGCCGCGCGCCAACTGCCGCAGTTCGGTGATGGCCGATTTGGTCGAGGCGTGCGCCTCGGCGATCAACGCCTTGGCGGCGGCGGGGTCGTCGTCGATCTTGGTCTGGGCCAGGCCCAGCGTCATGCCGATGGACACGAGCCGCGGTTGGACGCCGTCGTGCAGGTCGCGTTCGATGCGCGTCCGCTCCACCTCGGCCGCGCGGACGGCACCGGCACGCCGGGTGTCGGAGGTACGGGCCTGTTCGAGCAGCTGAGCCTCTCGGGAGGGGACGAAGATCGCCCGGGCGATGACGCCGTGCAGGATCGCGAGGCCGATGACGACGGCCAGGCACAGGACGATGCCGGCGAGACCCACCAGCGGGGCCCAGGGACCCGTGACGAAGAGCCCCCAGAAGAAGCGCGCGTCGGAGGCGCCGAACAGCGGGCGCAGGCCCAGCGCCACGCTCCACGCGGCCCCGCCAATGGCAGCGAGCGTCACCAGGCCCAGGACGGTCGAGATCGCGAACGACGCCAGGGCCCGCCACTGCGCCGGCGCGATGGTCTGCAGCCACAGGGAGTGCAACCAGCCGACGAAACCCGGCCGCGGGCTGCGCCGCAGGCGGAACGGGGCCAGACCCAGGCCGTACAGCCCGTCCAGGCGCGCGCGCTCGAACCAGGCGACCGCGAACAACAGGTAGACGAGGGCGACGAGGAAGACGACGCCGAACAGCAGCGCCGCGAGCAGACCGAGGCCCCACCCGAGCACCGTGAAGAAGGTCGTGAAGACCGCCGGCCCGATCACACCCAGCGCGGCGAGCTGCGCCGCGGCGCCGAAGACGCGGCCCGGCGTGGTCACCCGCACCTTCGGGGCGACGGTATCGAGCACGTCGGTCGCGCGCCCGGCGGCTGCGGGACCGGGAACGGGAGGCGGAGGCGGAAGAACGGATGCCGTGGTCATGCGTTCCACGCTAGGACGCCCGCTCGCGCGGCGCCGCCCGGTCATCCCCCGGGTGCGTTCGGGATATCCCGAACGCGCGTGAGTCGCCGGGAACGCGGATGCCCCGCCGCACGAGGCGACGGGGCATCCGCGGAGAGCGTGGATCAACCGCGGGTGCGGTTCTTGTTCCACACGTCGAAGGCCACGGCCAGCAGCAGCACGAGACCCTTGATGAACTGCTGGACGTCGGTCGAGATGCCCATGAGCGACATGCCGTTGTTCAGCACACCCATGACCAGACCACCGGCGATCGCGCCGACCACGCGGCCGACACCGCCCTGCACGGCCGCACCACCGATGAACGACGCCGCGATGGCATCCAGCTCGAACAGGTTTCCCGCGCCGGGACCGGCGGAGTTCAGGCGACCGGTGAACACGATGCCGGCGAGGGCCGCGAGCACGCCCATGTTGACGAACAGCATGAAGTCGACCCGGCGGGTGTTGATGCCCGAGAGCTTCGCCGCGGTGCGGTTGCCGCCGATGGCGTAGATGTGGCGACCGAAGACGCTGCGGCTCATCACGGTGGAGTAGCCGATGATCAGCAGCGCGAGCACCACGAGCACGATGGGCGTGCCGCGCGATCCGGGAGCGACACCGAGCAGGTAGGTGAGGTACGCGATGAGCGCGCCGCCGCCGATGACCTTGACCAGGAACGCCGCCTGCGGCTCGTTCTGCAGCTCGAGGGCCGCGCGCTTGGCGCGCTGGCGCACCTGCGCGACGACGAACAGCACGAGGGTCAGCACGCCGAGGGCGACCGTGATCCACTCCGCCGGCGACGAGTTCGCGGGGAACAGCTCGGGGAAGAGGTAGCCACCGCCGAGCTGACGGTACTCGGTCGGGAACGGCGTGATCTGCGTGTTGCCGAGCGTCATCTGGGTCAGACCGCGGAAGAGCAGCATGCCCGCGAGGGTCACGATGAACGCCGGGATGCCGATGTACGCCACCCAGAAGCCCTGCCACATGCCGACCACCGCGCCGAGCACGAGCGAGAGCAGGATGCCGAGCCACCAGGGCAGACCCCACTGGACGATGAGCACACCCGACACCGCACCGACGAAGGCGGCGACCGAGCCGACCGACAGGTCGATGTGGCCGGCGATGATGATCATCACCATGCCGATCGCGAGGATCAGGATGTAGCTGTTCTGGACGATGATGTTCGACACGTTGCCCGCGGTGAGCAGGCGCCCGCCGGTGAGGGCCTGGAACAGCAGCACGATGACGATCAGCGCGATGAAGATGCCGATCTCGCGCAGGCGCGACGTGAAGAACTGCACGAGGCCGCCGCCGGAGCCGCCGGCGCCACCGCCGACGGGGCCCTTCGGCGTGGCGGGACCCTGCGGGGTCACGGTGTTGTCAAGCGCTGACATGGTCGGCTTCCTTTTCCTTCGTCATGAGCACCATGAGTGCCTCGGGGGTGGCCTCTTCGATGGGCAGCTGGCCGGTGATGTGGCCTTCGCTGAGGGTGTAGATGCGGTCGCAGATGCCCAGGAGCTCGGGCAGCTCGGACGAGATGACCAGCACCCCCTTCCCCTGCGCCGCGAGGGCGTTGATGATCGTGTAGATCTCGTACTTCGCGCCGACGTCGATACCGCGGGTGGGCTCGTCGAGGATGAGCACCTCGGGGTCCGAGAACAACCACTGCGACAGCACGACCTTCTGCTGGTTGCCGCCCGAGAGCTTGCCGACGACCACGTCGACGCTGGGCGCCTTGATGTTCATCGACTTGCGGTAGCGGTTGGCCACGAGATACTCCTCGTCGCCGTCGACGAACCCGCCCTTGACGAGCTTGCGCATGCCCGCGAGCGAGATGTTGCGCTTGATCGTGTCGATCAGGTTGAGTCCGGCGCCCTTGCGGTCCTCGGTGACGTACGCCAGTCCGCTGCGGATCGCGTTCGGCACCGTCGAGGTGTCCGCCTTCTTGCCGTTGATGTAGACGGTGCCCGAGATGCGCGAGCCGAAGCTCTTGCCGAACACGCTCATCGCGAGCTCGGTGCGGCCGGCGCCCATGAGGCCGGCGATGCCGACCACCTCTCCCGCCCGCACGTTCAGGTTGGCCTGGTGGATGACGGTGCGCGTGGCATCCGTGGGGTGGCTGACGTTCCAGTCCTCGATGCGCAGGACCTCGTCGCCGATCTCGACGTCGCGGTCGGGGTAGCGGT
>NZ_CAJYPF010000268.1 GCF_913776565.1 uncultured Microbacterium sp.
ATCCCGTTCGTCGACGACGATCCGTCGCCGCGGCGAGGAGCTCCTCGCGCGGCTCGAGCCGGTCGCGCGCGAACGCGGGGTCCGCTCCTTCGCGGGGGTGCCCGCCGACGCCGTCGTCGAGACGCGCCTGCACGCCCTCCGCGTCGCCGTCGAGGACGACGCGATCGCCACCTCATCTCCCCTGGGCCCCGCGCAGCGTGCGCTCATCGACGAGATCGACACTCACCTCACCCGCCGAACCCCGGGAGCACATCCATGATCCGACCCCTCGTCATCGGTGCCGGAGTCGCCGCCGCGACCGTCGCCGTCGCCCACGAGGCGCTCGCCGGCTACGTCGCGCGCCGGCTCATCGCACCGCGCGCGCCGAAGATCCCCGCCCCCATCACCGTCGCCGGCGACACCGTCACCGTGCCCGCGACCCTGGAGAGCCGCGAACCGGGCACCTACGGGCTCTGGCTCGACGACGGCCGGCACGTCGTGGTCGGCGAACCGCTGCGCGTCGGGAAGGACCGGGTCGTGCGCGAGCTCGCCTCGCGTCCGAACGGGCTCGGAGACGGGGATGCCATGGCCACCTGGACCTCGCAGAGCATCGGCGCCCCCGAGGACGTCGGTCCCACGCGTCACGTGTCGGTCCCGTTGCGTCGAGGCGGCGTCGCCGAGGCCTGGGAGATCGGCGACCGCGACACGGCCGACGGACGGTGGACGATCCACGTGCACGGCCTGCGCTCGAGCCGCAACGGCGCCCTGCGCTCGACCCCGGCCACGGTGGACGCGGGCTGGATGTCGCTCGTGGTGTCGTACGCCGGCGACGAGGAGTGCGCCCCCGCCGACGCCCTGCCCTCGACGCTCGGTACGCGCGAGTGGCGCGACGTCGACGACGCGATCGCCTACGCCGTCGCCCAGGGCGCGCGCGAGATCGTGCTGGTCGCGTGGTCGATGGGCGGGACGATCGCGATGCTCGCCCTCGAGCAGTCGGCCCACCGCGACCGCGTCACCGCCCTCGTGCTCGTGGCGCCCGCGCTGGACTGGACGCGGGTGGTCGACAACGCCGTTGCGCGAGCCCGCCTTCCGCGCTCGATCGCGGGGGCGTCGATGCGCATCCTCGGCAGTCGGCTCGGCGCGCGGGCGCTGGGACTCGTCGAGGCGGTCGACGCCCCGGCGCTCAACTGGGTCGACGGCCCGCGGCCGGCGCCGACCGTGCCGACGCTCATCGTGCACAGCCTGCGCGACCCCGTGGTGCCGGTGAGCGGATCGCTCGCGTACGTGAAGCGGCATCCGGATGCCGAGCTCGTCGCGTTCGACGCGACCGGGCACTGCAACGAGGCGAACCAGGATCCCGTCCGCTTCCACGACGCCATCGCGGGGTTCCTGCGGAACCGACCGCGCGTCTGACCCGCGCGGTCGATCAGGAGGCGAGGGTGGCGATCGCCCCGCGCGCGCCGTGTGCGGCCAGTGCCTCACGCGCCGCCCGGAAGGCGTCGCCCAGGCGGGGGTTCTGCCCGAGGTCGCCGAACACCGGCGCGTAGTCGAGGAGCTTCTCGGCGTCGTCGGCGACGATCGCGCGCAGCTCGTCGAGGCGGCTGTCGACCGCGGGCGTCTCTTCCCCGGTCTCGGTGCGGCCCTCGAGGAAGACGCTCCACCCCGCGAGCACGAGGGCGGCATGGTCGATGCGCCCGCCCGACGCGAGCTGCTCGCGCACGACGGGCAGCAGGAACTTCGGCAGACGGTCGGAGCCGTCGACCACCTGACGTGCGAGGGTGTCGCGGATCGCCTCGCTGCCGAAGCGCGCGATGAGCTGGTCGCAGTAGGCGTCGAGGTCGATGCCCGGAACCGGTCGCAGCGTCGGGATCGCCTCGTCGTGCATGTAGCCCTGCAGGAAGCCGACGAACAGGGGATCCGTGCACACCTCGTGCACGTAGTGCGCACCCGACAGGATGCCGAGGTAGCTCATCGCCTGGTGCGAGGCGTTGAGCAGCCGCAGCTTCATGAGCTCGTAGGGCTCGACGTCGTCGACCAGTTGCACGCCCACCTCGTCGAACGGCGGGCGGCCGGCGGGAAAGGTGTCTTCGAGAACCCACTGCTCGAAGGACTCGCTGCGCACCGGCCAGCGATCGCGGATGCCGAACTCCGAGGCGACGGCGGCGCGCGTCTCGTCGGTGGTGACGGGGGTGATGCGGTCGACCATCGAGTTCGGGAACGCCACGTTCGCGGCGATCCAGGCGGCCAGGTCGGGGTCGCGTCGCTCGGCGAACCCGAGCAGCGCCGCACGGGCGACGTGGCCGTTGCCCTGGATGTTGTCGCACGACATGACCGTGACCGCCGGGATGCCGGCATCCCGCCGCCGGCGGAGCCCCTCGGCGAGCAGGCCCATGACGCTGCGCGGGGGCAGCGCGCCGTCGAGGTCGGCGAGGGTCGCCTCGTCGCGCGGGGCGTAGGCGCCGGTCGCGTCGTCGATGCCGTAGCCGCCCTCGGTGATGGTGAGCGAGACGATCGCGGTGTCGGGGTCGGCGAGCTTGGCGACCACCGCCTCGGGGTCGTCGGGAACGAAGAGGTAGTCGACGATCGAGCCGACCACGCGGGCGGTGGAGGAGCCGTCGGGGGCGGTCGTGACGAGCGTGTAGAGGTCGTCTTGAGCGGCGAGGGCGTCGCGCATCGCCGCGTCGAAGGAGAGGACCCCGACGCCGCACAGGCCCCACTCGGTGTGTCCGGCCTCGAGCAGGCGGTCGAGGTACATGGCCTCGTGCGCCCGGTGGAAGCCGCCGACGCCGACGTGCACGATGCGCGAGCGCACGGCCGCCCGGTCGTACGTCGGAACGGAGACGTTCGCCGCGAGGGAGGGGAGGGCGGCGGAGGTGAGGTCGGTCATGCGGTGCTCCGTGTGGGTGGGGAGGGCGGGGCGTGTTGCGTGAACCCGGGCGGTCGCTCCGGGTCCCGGGTTCATCTCGCGTGAGGGGTCGTTTCGTGTCGCTTCGGAGCGTCCGAGGCGACAGTTCGTGACCCCTCACGCGAGAGAGAGGGGGGGTGGGGTGGGTCAGCAGGAGGACTTGTAGACCGCGTCCTTGCCGTCGGTGGTGATGTTGTCCTTGGTCAGGATGGTGAAGCCGGTCTGGATCTTCGCCTCGGTGGATTCGCCCTTCAGCGCCGCGATGGCCTGCTTGACGCCGTCGGAGCCGATGGTTCCGGGCTCCTGGGCGACGAGGGCCTGGACGGTGCCGGCTTCGAGAGCCTTGACCTGGGCGGGACCGGCGTCGAAACCGACGATGGTGACGGCGCCCTGCTTGCCGGCCTGCTGGACGCCGGTGGCGCTTCCTTCGGCGGCGAAGAGGTTGGCGGCGAAGATGCCGACGATGTCGGGGTCCTTCTGCAGCGCGGCGGTGACGA
>NZ_CAJYPF010000269.1 GCF_913776565.1 uncultured Microbacterium sp.
GCCATCAGCAGGCCGGCGGTGGGGCGTGCGGCGGCGGGGCGCGCGTTGCTCCGCGCGCGGCGCGACGACAGTGTACGCCGCACGCGCCGCGGAACCAGGTGACGGACCGGGGCGTCCTCGGTCCGAACGGTCGCCTTCGCCGCGCCAGAGGCCAGCACGTGCGTGAACATCCCCGACCACGCGAACATCGCGGTGCACGAGATGGTCTCGAACAGCGCCAGGTTGATGGTCGCCGTGACGAAGAGGGCGATCGAGATGACCAGCCAGACGGTTGCGATGCCCGTGCTGATCGCCATGCGCTTGCCGAGGCGGTTGAACATGATCGGGGCGCTGATCAGCAACGCGAGGAATCCGAGGACCATGGATCCGGCGACACGGTCGTGGAGATCCTTGTCGGTGTTGAGCGGAATGCAACCGACGAGCGCCAGATTCACGCCGACCACATTCAGGCAGATGCAGGCCACGGTCGCGGCGCCTCGGCGGACAGGGCCGCGGCCGAGTCGAGCGACATCACGACGCACGCAGAAGGCGAACACCACGACGATCATTCCGCTGACCTTGAGGGTGCTGTTGAAGAATGCGCTCGAAAGATCGCCGAAGATCCCGAGCTGGCTGAAGTGCAACTGCCACCAGAGCGGGTCGCTCGTGGTGGCGATCGCGAGCAGCAGCCCGCCCACCAGCACGATCAGCGCGGCTGCGCCCACGTGCAGGGAGGGCAGCGCTCGCAGACGACGGGTCACGCCGGTCAGGGTCGGCGCCGGAAAGGAAGCGGGGACGGCGGAGCGGAGCGCGGTGCTCATGATGGGGGATCTTTCCTTCAGACGGAACGGGGATCCCCCCTCATCGCGGGACCCTCGGCCCCCGTCGGCTCGTTCGGGTAAAACCCGGGGGAAACCTTGGTCCTTTGCCGCCCCCGGCCTTGACGGAAACCGTCGAGCCACATGGTATCGTTCGCGCCGCCTTCATAGGAAAGGGCTTGTCTGGAATTTCCCCAGATCATATGCGCATTTCCTTGTCCCCCATTTGGGGGACAAGGAACGCATTACGCGACCAGGCGAACGCCCCATTCCCGCCGCATTCCGGCGCCGGATTCGAGCGTGTCCAGGTCGATTCCCGACGCGAACGCGTTCGCGGGAGCCGTCATCGGCTCGATCGCCACGGCGAGAGGGTGGCCCGGGTAGCGGTCGGTCGTGAAGACCTGCGTCCAGCGGAACCCCTCGTCCTGCCACAGCTCCAGACGCCGCCCGTCGGGGGCCGTGAGGGTGTGCACCGCGCGGCCCGCGGCATCCCGATCCATTCCCCGATACCCGTTGTCGAGCGCGGCATCGCCCAGGCGGAGCCCCTCGCGCAGGTCGGTTCCCGGTCCCACCGGCACCTCGTCGACGGGGATGTTGCGATCGTCGAGCACGAGGGTCGTCGTGCCGGTGGACCGGACGACGAGGTCGGCCGTGTCGACCCCGCCGATCTGCAGGTACGGGTGCACGCCCAGGGCGACCGGCGCCGTACGGGCGCCGACGTTCTCGATCTCGTGCGTCACGCGGATGCCGTCGCGCTCGAGCACGAACGTCACCCTCGTCCGCAGGTGGAACGGGTAGCCGGTCTGCGGCACCACGTCGGCGGCGAGGACGAGCCGCTCGTCGGACTGCTCCAGCGGCTGGTAGGTGCCGAAGCGCAGCAGGCCGTGGCTGGCGTTGCCGAACTTCGGCTCGCTGATCGCCAGCTGCAGGTCCTCGCCGGCGAAGGAGTACCTGCCGTCGCGGATGCGGTTCGGCCACGGAACCAGGACGACCCCGGATGCCGCGGGCGTGGGCAGGTCGTCGGGGTAACGAGGCACCAGGTCGACGCCGCCGACGGTGAGGGCGCGCAACGCCGCGCCGACCTGCGTGATCTCGGCCGAGGAGTGCGCTGTGCGCAGGTGGAAGCGGATGCCGGTGGGATCAGCGGTCATGACGAGGCCTTTCGAGCGCGGGACGGACGCTGCAGCCACGGCCGCAGCAGGCGGGTGACCCACGGCAGGACCGCGTAGGTCATGACCGGGGTGAGCATGAGGGTCGTCGCCAGCACGCGCAGCACGAGCGGCACCTCGGCGAATCCCGGCACGAAGCCGAGCAACCACGACGCGAGCAGGTTCGTGGGGAAGAAGCCGACCCAGATGGTGACCGCCTGCTTCCACCGCGGGGGTGCGGGCGGCACGGGCTGCTGGATGGGTTGGGTCCCGGCATCCGTCGCCGTATCGAGGACGGAACCCAGCGGGGCGTCGAACCACCCCTCGATCCCGGTGCGGCGCTCGCTGCGCTCCTCGCGGGCGAACGGACGTCCGGAGTCCAACCACCAGCGGCGTTGCGAGGAGGTCTCCCACTCCTCGAGCGTGGTGATGTCGCGGAAGCGGTACAGCATGTACCAAAGGTCGCTGTCCTCGCCCGCGCGCACCCACCCCGAGCCGAGGAAGCCCGGGAAAGCGGTCGCGAGGTCGGTGCCGGCCTGCATCCAGGAGGTCGCTTCGGCGGTGCGCGTCGGGTCGATGCGCCGCTCGATCGCCACCGTGATGGGGTGGGCGTCGGTGTCTGCCATGCGTCCATTTTCGTTCAGG
>NZ_CAJYPF010000270.1 GCF_913776565.1 uncultured Microbacterium sp.
GGAGATATATCGTGCTTTCCTTCCCTGCCCCCCGCCACCCGAAGGCGTGGGGGATCCGCTCGATCGCGCTCGCCCTCGTGGGCGTCGCCGCGGTCTCCGCCGCCCTCTCCGCGGCCCGTCCCGCCCACGCCGAGGACGCCCCCACCACCGACACGATCGGCGTCTCGGCGGCCCCGATGTCGGCCGACGGCACGTCGCCCCGATCGCGCTTCAGCGATCAGATGAGCCCGGGGCAGACCCTCGACGACACCTACGTGGTCACCAACGTCGGTTCGACCCCGCAGACCTACACCGTCTTCGCCACTGACGCGTTCAACACCGACGAGGGCGGCTACGGCCTGCTCGAGACCGGGGTCGCCCCCACGGATGCCGGCGCCTGGGTCGACTTCGGGGGACAGCCGAGCGTCTCGGTCGCCCTCGAGCCGGGAGCCTCGACCGAGGTGCCCTTCCGCCTCGTCGTCCCGGCCGACGCGGGTCCGGGCGACCACGCCGCCGGTCTGGTCGTTTCGGCACTCGCCGACGACGGCCAGGTGCTGGTGGATCGCCGCGTGGGCACGCGCCTGTACGTGCGCGTCCCCGGCGACCTGCAGCCGATCATGTCGATCGACGGGATGTCCGCGTCGTACGCGCCGAGCCTGAACCCCCTCGACGGCGAGACGACCGTGACGTTCACGGTGCGAAACGCGGGCAACGTCGCCCTCGCCGGGCATCTCAAGGCCGAGGTGCGCGGACTGTTCGGGGTGGGGGTCTCGGGTGTCGTCGAGTCCGACGTCGACGAGATGCTGCCCGGCAGCACGCGCACGGTCACGACGACGCTCTCGGGCGTGGGGCAGTGGATTTACCTCGCCCCCTCGGTGACGCTGTACCCGTCGGTCGACGATCAGGCGCTGAACCCCGGGCCGCTGCGCAGCGTCTCGCGCGACACCGTCCTGTTCGTGGTGCCGTGGGCTCTCCTGCTCGTCGTGCTCGTGGGCCTGCTGGTCTGGGGCTGGCTGCGGCTGCGTCGTCGCGTCGACGAACGCCGCGCCCGCGCCTGGGTGGAGTACACCGAGGCCGAGGCGCGCCGCAAGGCGGAGACCGAGCGCGAGACCGCGTCGGTGGGTGCCCCGGGCGGAACGCCGTGAGGCGTGTCGTGCGGGGATGGATGCCGCGACTGTCCGCCGTCGCACTGATCGCCGCGGCGGCGGTGCTGGCACCGGCGACCCTGCCGAGCGCCGTCGCCGTGCCCGTGCTCGGTGCGCAGGGGGTGACGTGCCCCACCACGGCGCCATCCGTCGCGCCGACCGGTGCCCTGGACATGTCGGCGACGGTGATCGGTCCGCCCAGCTCGCAGTCCTCGCCGTGTCTTCCCGCTCCGGCGGGTGCCACCGGCCAGGGAGCGCCGTCGAAGGGCGCCGCCGGGGGCACGGGTGGGCGGTCGGGTTCCGGCGCGGCCACCGCCCCGGCGGGGTCCGGCTCCGAGACCGTGTCGAGCGTCTCGCCCTCGCCGACGCCCGCCCCGAATGAGGTCGACCTGGGTGGCGTGGTGCACGTCGGTGGTCTGCTCAGCGATGTCCGCATCTCCCCGAACCCGTTCGGCGGGTCGGCTCTGCTGTCGTTCACGGTGCGCAATGTCTCGAAGTCGACGTTCGACGCGACGGCCGACTTCTGGATGGAGGGCCCGTTCGGAAACCGCGTCGCGCAGGTCGATGCCGTGACCGTCTCCCAACTCAAGGCGGGGGAGAGCCGCGTCGTCTCGGCCGAGCTGCCCGGCGTGGGGCAGTGGGCGGTCCTCACCGCGCACGCGACCTTCCGCCCGCCCGCCGAGGTCGAGGGCACACAGCTGAGTCCCCTGACGCGGGACGTCACGGTCTTCGTCCTCCCGTGGATGATCGTCTCGGTGCTGGTGCTCGCGGGGATCGCCCTCGCGCTGGTGCAGCTGTGGCGTTCGCGCCGGGATGCCGCGGCCGATGACCTCGCGATCGGGGTGCCCGCGTGAGCGTCATCGACGAACCGGCCGCTCCCGTGGAGCCTCCCGCGCAGCGCGGGCGCCCGCCCCGCCCGCCCCGGGTGCCGCGTCCGCCCCGCCGTCCCCCGACGGCCCCGCGCGGACCGGTCGTGCTGAGCCCGGGCGAGGCCCTCGCGCGCAGCGTCGTCACGACCCTGCTGCTGCTGGTGATGATGTTCGTCCTGAACGTCACCGTGTTCAGTCATCTGCAGCACCTCGCGTCGCAGCAGCGTCTGGAGGACGATCTGCGCGCCCAGCTCGCCGCCGGCACCGCGCCGGTGAGCGAGGGCACGTTCGAGGACGTGCTGCTGGCCGACGGGGCACCGGTCGCGATCATGGACATCCCGCGTCTGCGCTTCCACGAGGTCGTGGTCGAGGGCACGTCCTCGGCGCAGACGGCCCTGGGCGTCGGGCACCGCCGCGACAGCGTCCTTCCCGGTCAGGCCGGCGTCAGCGTGCTGATGGGGCGGGCCGCAGCGTTCGGGGGACCGTTCTCGGCGATCTCGTCGCTCGAGCCGGGCGACGAGATCACGGTGCGTACCGGTCAGGGGCTGCAGGTCTTCGAGGTGATGGGGCTGCGCTACGCCGGCGATCCGACGCCGCCGAACCTCACGCGCGGTGAGAGCCGGCTCATCCTGCAGACGGCCCGTGGCGTCCCCTACATCCCGACCGGGATCGCCTACGTCGACGCCCGACTCGTCTCCGAGACGCAGCCCGCCGGCGCGCGGTTGACGACGACGACGCTGGATCCGTCGCACCGGGCCATGGCCACGGACGTGCGCACGGTGTGGGCGCTGGTCTTCGCCGTCCAATTCCTGATCGCCGTCGAGATCGCCGCCGTGTGGTCCTTCCGCCGCTTCGGCGCGCAGAAGACGTGGATCGTCTTCCTGCCCGTCGGCGCCCTCGCCGGCTTCTTCGTCGCGGACCAGCTCACGCGACTGCTCCCCAATCTGCTCTGACCCCCGAGGACCGCGACATGTCCGATGACATCACCACCGTTCTTCCCGCCGCCGCCGGCGACGCGCAGGGCCGCCGCGCCCGGCGCGAGCCCGCCCCGTCCGCGGCGCAGACCACCCCGGTCTTCCCGCCGCCCACCGAGGGCGATCTCGTGCGGGCGGAGCTGCCGCCGGACCCGTTCCCGCAGCTGCCGTCCGACCTCGCGACGCTCGACGCCCGCGGGATCACGGCATGGTTCGGCGACCACCAGGTGCTCGACCGGGTGTCGCTGACCATGCCCGCCGGAGAGGTGACGGCGCTCATCGGTCCGTCCGGGTGCGGAAAGTCGACCTTCCTGCGCATCCTCAACCGCATGCACGAGCTCGTCCCGTCCGCGTCTCTGGCGGGCGAGGTGCTGCTCGACGGCGTCGACATCTACGACACGGGCCGCAAGCTCACCGAGGCGCGACGCGACATCGGCATGGTCTTCCAGAAGCCCAATCCCTTCCCGGCGATGTCGATCTACGACAACGTCATCGCGGGCCTCCGCCTGACGGGTATCCGCGCCTCCCGTGACGAGAAGGACTATCTCGTCGAGCGCTCCCTCGCCTCGGCCGGTCTGTGGAAAGAGGTCAAGGACCGCCTGCGCCAGCCCGGCGGCGGTCTGTCGGGCGGTCAGCAGCAGCGCCTGTGCATCGCGCGTTCGCTCGCGGTCAAGCCCAAGGTGCTGCTGATGGACGAGCCCTGCTCCGCTCTCGATCCCACGTCCACGCGCGTGATCGAAGAGACGATGGGCGAACTCCAGAAAGAGGTGACGATCGTCATCGTCACCCACAACATGCAGCAGGCGCAGCGCGTGTCGCAGCAGTGCGCGTTCTTCCTGGCCTCCCAGGGTCAGCCGGGGCACATCGTCGAGCACGGCGACACGGCGGCGATGTTCGACTCGCCGATCGACCCGCGCACCTACGACTACGTCAACGGCCGCTTCGGCTGAGCCCGGCCGGCTCGGAGACGAGGGGATGCCACGGCCCGGTGCCCGCGCCACGCGGGGGCCGTGGCATCCCGGGTCCCGCGCGGGTCAGCCCCGCGCCCGCGCCCGCACGCGCGTGACGCTGGACAGCGTCGCGCGCACCGGCTGGCCGAGGTAGATGCCCAGCGACGCCCCGACGGCCAGGGCGATGCCGATGGTCGCCGCGCCCGCGAGCGTCGTCACGCCCGTCATGAGCACCGCGGGGTCCTCGCCCGACTCCACGATCCCGAGCAGTCCGCGGAACACCGCGGCACCGGGTACGAGGGGCAGGATCGCGGCGGTCGTGATCGCCACCGACGGCACGTGCAGGCGGTACGCGACGACGATCCCGGCGAAGCTGCCGACGAACGCGCCCACGCCGCTCGCGGCGGCGACCTCGAAGCCGACGCCGGTCGCCGCCAGGTATCCCGCCCAGGCGACCAGGCTGAGCGCCGCGCTCACCATCACGATGCGGGCGCCGGCGCCGTTGTACACGGCCACGGCGATCGCGATGACCGCTGCCCCCACGAATTGCACGGCGACGGGTCCGAGAGGCAGGGCGGTCGTCGGAGGCGACATGCCCAGGCCCATGACGCGCACCGTCTCGAGCCCGGCGAGGATCCCGAGCACCACGCCCAGCGTCTGCGTCGTCAGTTCGAGGATGCGTCCGGTCGCCGTCAGGGCGAAGCCGTCGATGGCGTCCTGGGCGGCTCCGACGACGGTGAGTCCCGCGAGCATCAGGACGATCCCGGATGCCACGATCACCGACGGTCTGATGGCCGCGGCCGCGTCGAGGCCGGTGTAGCGCAGCAGCGGTGACAACGCCGCGAAGGCGGTGAGGACGAACCCGCCGGCGATCTGGGCGAAGAAGTACGGCACGCGCGCCCGTGCCATGACGTGCTGGGTCGTCGCCGCCAGCGCCGCCGCGACGAACGACAGCACGAGGGCGAGCCAGTTCGCGCCGAACATGATCGCGACGCCGGCAGCGAGCGAGGCCTGCGAGACGACGACGATCGCGGGGCGGTAGCGAAAGGGCAGGCGGCGGATGGCGCGGCAGCGGACGATCGCGTCTTCGAGCCCCAGGCCGTCGGCGATCTCGGTGACGAGCGCCTGCAGGCGCTGCAGCTTGGCGTGGTCGGGGACCGAACCGCGCACGACCCGCAGCAGGGTCGTCGGGTGGCTGGCGCCGGGGCGACTGTGGGCGATCGTGATGGAGTTGTAGGTGACGTCCACGTGGACGGGGTCGAGGCCGTACGCCCCGCACACCCGCACGATCGTCAGCGTCACCTCGTTCGCCGGGGCGCCGACGACGAGCATCGTCTCGCCGATGCGGATCGCCAGGTCGAGGATGCGCGTCGCCAGCGCCTCGTCGATGACGGGCAGCAGGGTCGTGTCCGGCGAGGACGCGGCATCGTCGGTGTGCACCAGGCGGCGCAGCGACGACAGCCAGTGGCCGGGCGTGAGCGGCATCCGATCACTCCAGGGGGTGGGGGGTGGAGGTCTCGATCCTATCGGCGGGGGCCTGCGCGTCTGCCGGGCGCGACGCATGACCGAGCCGTTATGCGGACGCCTCTAGGATGATCCCCGGGCGCGGTACGAGCGCCGGCGTCGTGACACCCCGACGCACGACCCCCGGGAGTTCTCTTCATGGCTCTGATCGTCCAGAAGTACGGCGGTTCGTCCGTCGCCGATGCCGAGAGCATCAAGCGGGTCGCCAAGCGCATCGTCGACACGCGTCGCGCCGGCCACGAGGTCGTCGTCGCCGTCAGCGCGATGGGCGACACCACCGACGAGCTCCTCGACCTCGCCGGCCAGGTCGCGCCGATCCCCGCTCCGCGCGAGCTCGACATGCTGCTCTCGAGCGGCGAGCGGATCTCGATGGCGCTGCTGGCCATGGCGATCCACTCGATGGGCTTCGAGGCGCGTTCCTTCACCGGCAGCCAGGCGGGGATGATCACGGATGCCACGCACGGCGCGGCCCGCATCGTCGACGTGACGCCGGTGCGCCTGCGCGAGGCCCTCGACGAGGGCGCGATCGTCATCGTCGCCGGCTTCCAGGGCTTCAACCGCGACACCCGCGACATCACCACGCTGGGCCGCGGCGGATCCGACACCACCGCCGTCGCGCTCGCGGCCGCCCTGGACGCCGACGTGTGCGAGATCTACAGCGACGTCGACGGCATCTTCACCGCCGACCCGCGCGTCGTCCCGCTCGCGCGCAAGCTCGATCGGGTCGGCAGCGAAGAGATGCTCGAGCTCGCCGCGAACGGCGCGAAGGTGCTCTACATCCGCGCGGTCGAGTACGCGCGGCGTCACGGCGTGCTCATCCACGCGCGTTCCACGTTCAGCTCGGGCGAGGGCACCTGGGTGCTCGACGCTTCGAAGAAGTCCCCGCTCGTCCCCGAGGGAGCCACCATGGAAGAGCCCATCGTCGCCGGCGTCGCCACCGACCTCAGCCAGGCCAAGATCACCGTCATCGGCGTCCCCGACGTGCCCGGCAAGGCCGCCGACATCTTCAAGATCGTCGCGAAGTCCGGCGCCAACGTCGACATGATCGTGCAGAACGTGTCGGCGGCGGCGACCGGTCGCACCGACATCTCGTTCACGCTGCCCAAGACCGATGCCACCACGGCCCTCAAGGCCCTGTCGGGCGAGCAGGCCGAGGTGGGCTTCCAGAGCCTGGTCCACGACGATCAGATCGGCAAGCTCTCGGTCGTCGGTGCGGGCATGCGCACGCACTCGGGCGTCTCGGCGACGCTGTTCGAGGCGCTGAGCCTGGCGGGCGTCAACATCGAGATGATCTCGACCTCCGAGATCCGCATCTCGGTCGTCGTCCGCGGTGTCGATCTGGCCGAGGCGGCGCGACTGGTGCACACCGCGTACGGTCTGGACGGCGACGCCGAGGCGACCGTCCACGCCGGCACCGGTCGCTGACCCGCTTTCGCAGCCCGTCTCCAGCCCCGCGGTCTAGCCTGCGCTCAGACGAGCGGAGGCGACGATGCAGCGGCGACGGACTTCGAGAAGGTTCGCCCTCGGATGGATGCTGGGGGCCGGCGCCGCCGCGGTGATCGTCATCATCGCGGGGCTGGTCTTCCAGCCCTGGCTGCTCTTCGTCGACGTGCGCGTCGCCGACGCCATCCCCGCCCCGCGCGCATCGTCGCACGCCGCGATGACGCCGGTGGACCTGCCCACGCCGGTACCCGGGTCGTCGGCCGCGGCGACGGCATCGCCGACGCCCGCGGCCCCCGCCGGGCCTGTGGATCTGCTCACGGGCTCGCTGATCAGCCACGAGCACGACACGTCGGGGACGGTCCGTGTCATCGAGAATCCCGACGGCACCCGTCAGCTGGCGTTGGTGGGACTTTCGACCTCGAACGGGCCCGATGTCCACGTCTGGCTGAGCGCCGGACCGGTGGTCGAGGGGCGCGACGGGTGGTACACGGCGGCGTCGTACGACCACGTCGACCTCGGGCCCCTGCGCGGCAACCTCGGCGACCAGCTCTACGACATCCCGGCCGAGGTCGACCTGTCGATCTTCCGCACGGTCGACCTGTGGTGCGAGCGCTTCGCGGTGTCGTTCGGTGCTGCGGCGCTGAGCTGACCGCTCCGCGCGCGCGACACGACGCAGGAGTTTTCCGGCGGACGGCCTACGGATCGTCGGAATGCGGCCGCGCACCCGCGCGGAACCGTCAATCTTCCTGCGCTGTGTCTTCGCCGTCGGCAGCCCCACGGCCGCGCGCGCTACCCTGACCCGAACGCCGCTTTCGCGGCATCCGCCACCCGAAACACCCGAGGACCTCGCATGACCCGCATCTCCGATTCCGGAATCTCCCTCGCCGTCGTCGGCGCCACCGGCCAGGTCGGCACCGTCATGCTCGAGATCCTCGCCGAGCGCGCCTTCCCGATCCGCGAGCTGCGCCTGTTCGCCACGGCGCGCTCCGCCGGTGCGACCATCGAGTTCGCCGGGCAGTCCGTCGTCGTCGAGGATGTCGCCACGGCCGACCCCGCGGGCGTCGAGGTCGCGCTGTTCTCGGCCGGGGCGACGGGTTCGCGCGCGCACGCTCCCCGTTTCGCCGAGGCGGGCGCCCTCGTCATCGACAACTCCAGCGCATGGCGGATGGATGCCGAGGTCCCCCTCGTCGTGAGCGAGGTCAACCCGCACGCGATCGATCAGGCCGTGAAGGGCATCGTCGCCAACCCCAACTGCACCACCATGGCCGCCATGCCCGTGCTCAAGGTGCTCGACGCCGAGGCGGGTCTGGAGCGACTGATCGTCAGCACGTACCAGGCGGTGTCCGGCTCCGGCCTCGCCGGGGCGCGCGAGCTGCTCGGCCAGGTCGAGGGCGTCCTCGCCCAGGGCGACGTCGAGCGCCTCGTGCGCGACGGCTCGGCCCTGGACTTCCCCGAGCCCGAGAAGTACGTGGCCCCGATCGCGTTCGACGTCATCCCCTTCGCCGGCAACCTCGTCGACGACGGGCTGAACGAGACCGACGAGGAGAAGAAGCTGCGCAACGAGAGCCGCAAGATCCTCGAGCTCCCCGAGCTGCGCGTCGCGGGCACGTGCGTGCGCGTCCCCGTCTTCACCGGCCACTCCCTCAGCATCAACGCCGAGTTCGCGCGCGACATCACTCCCGAGCGCGCGCGCGAGCTGCTGGCCGACGCCCCCGGCGTCCGCCTCGAAGAGGTGCCCACGCCGCTGCAGGCCGCCGGTTCCGACCCCAGCTACGTCGGCCGCATCCGCGCCGACCAGTCCGCTCCTGAGGGCAAGGGTCTCGTGCTGTTCATCAGCAACGACAACCTGCGCAAGGGAGCCGCGCTGAACGCCGTGCAGATCGCCGAGCTCGTCGCCCAGAAGCGTCTCGCGACCGCCTGAGACACGGCATCCGGATGCCGCTCGCGAGGTGTCTCGACATCGAACCGACCGATCTCTCGATGTCGAGACACCTCACGGCCCGCACCTAGAATCGACGGGTGACTGAAAACGTCGATGTTCTCCTCATCGGTGGCGGCATCATGTCCGCCACTCTCGGCACGCTGCTGAAAGACCTCCAGCCCGATCTGAAGATCGCGGTGCTGGAGCGCCTCAGCGACGTCGCGCAGGAGAGCTCGAACGCGTGGAACAACGCCGGCACCGGTCACGCGGCGCTGTGCGAGCTGAACTACACCCCCGAGGGCAAGGACGGCTCGATCGATCCCGCCAAGGCGGTGACGATCAACGAGCAGTTCCAGCAGAGCCGCCAGCTGTGGGCCTCGCTCGTGGCCGAGGGCGTGCTCGACGAGCCCTCGACGTTCATCAACGCCACCCCGCACATGACGTTCGTGCGGGGCGAGAAAGACGTCGCCTTCCTCCGCAAGCGCTACGAGGTGCTCAAGCAGCAGCCGCTGTTCGCGGGCATCGAGTACAGCGAGGACTCCCGCGTCATCAACCAGTGGGCGCCCCTGCTCATGCAGAAGCGGCGCAAGGGCGAGCCCTTCGCCGCCACGCGCGTCCCCGCGGGCACCGACGTCGATTTCGGCTCGCTCACGCGGCAGCTGTTCGCGAACCTGCGCGAGAAGGGCGTCGAGGTCGTGACGAACCACGACGTCAAGAAGCTGAAGAAGCAGAAGGACGGGTCGTGGGAGGTGTTCTACCGCCACGTGATCGGCGGCACCCCCGGCTCGATCAACGCGAAGTTCGTCTTCGTCGGCGCGGGCGGCTGGGCGCTCAAGCTCCTGCAGCGCTCCGGCATCCCCGAGATCAAGGGCTACGGCGTCTTCCCGATCGGCGGGCAGTGGCTCAAGACCTCCAACCCCGACATCGTTGCGAAGCACCGCGCCAAGGTCTACTCCCAGGCGTCGGTCGGCGCCCCGCCCATGTCGGTCCCGCACCTCGACACGCGCGTGATCGACGGAGAGTCGTCGCTGCTGTTCGGCCCGTTCGCCACGTTCAGCCCGAAATTCCTCAAGAACGGCTCGATGCTCGACATCGTGACGCAGGTGCGCCCGCACAACATCGGGCCCATGCTGAAGGTCGCGGTCGACAACCCGAGTCTGATCAAGTACCTCGTCAGCGAGCTGCTCAAGACCCACTCGAAGAAGGTCGACAGCCTGCGCGACTTCATGCCGACGGCGAAGGACGAGGACTGGGAGCTGCTCGACGCCGGTCAGCGCGCCCAGGTGATGAAGCGGGACAAGGACAAGGGCGGCGTGCTGCAGTTCGGCACAGAGGTCGTCACCGCGGCCGACCACTCGATCGCCGGTCTGCTGGGTGCCTCGCCGGGCGCCTCGACCGCGGTGTCGATCATGCTGGGCCTGATCAAGACCTGCTTCCCCGAGCGGATGCCGCAGTGGGAGCCGCGCCTGCGCGAGCTGATCCCCAGCTACGGCGAATCGCTGAACACGCAGCCCGAGATGGCTCGCAAAGAGCTGGACGCCACGGCTCGCGCGCTCGCGATCAACCCCTGAGGCCCGCGTGGCGAAGCTGTACTTCCGCTACGGCGCGATGAACTCGGGAAAGTCGACCGCGCTGCTGCAGGCGGCGTACAACTACGAGGAGCGCGGTCAGCGCGTGCTGCTGGCCAAGCCCGAGATCGACACCAAGGGCGCCGACCAGATCGACAGCCGCCTGGGCGTGACGCGGCCGGTCGACTTCCTCGTCGCCGCCGACGATGACCTGCGCGAGGCGTTCCACGCCGCCGCCGGTCACGCCCCGGTGGCGTGCCTGCTGGTCGACGAGGCGCAGTTCTTCACCGCCGCACAGGTCGACGACCTGTTGCGCATCGCGGTGCTCGACGGCATCCCCGTGCTCGCCTACGGTATCCGCACCGACTTCCGCACCGAGGCATTCCCCGGGTCGGCACGTCTCATGGAGATCTCGCACAGCCTCGAAGAGCTCAAGACCATCTGCCGCTGCGGGCGCAAGGCGATCTTCAACGCCCGGCTCGTCGGCGGGCGCTTCGTCTTCGACGGCGACCAGGTCGCGATCGACGAGGGCCAGATCGCCGGCGAGGTCACGTACGAGTCGATGTGCGCCGCGTGCTACCTGCGAGAGTCCGGCGGCCGCCTCGACGGCCGCTGACCCCCCGGCTTCCCGCCCCGCATCGGCGCCGAGACTGCACGCGGCTAACAAGTCGGTTGCAGGATGTCGCCGAGTTGTCAGCCGGATACAGTCTCGCGAAGAAGTGGCCGGGCCCGGGTCGGACGCGCACCGTGCCCGCGCCGGCGCGCGTGGGGTCTCGGCGGTGACCGGTAGCCTGGGGGCATGCGCGTACTCCTGGCCGGCGGTGCCGGTTACATCGGAACCCACACGGCCGTCGCCCTGCTCGAGGCCGGTCACGACGTGGTCCTGCTCGACGATCTTTCGGGCACGCACGCCGTCGCCGCCGAGCGGGTCGAGCAGATCACCGGAAAGCCCGCCCCGCTGATCGTGGGTGACGCCGCCGATGAGACCGTCGTCGAATCGGCGTTCGCGCAGCACGGGCCCATCGACGCCATCATCCATCTCGCGGCCTTCAAAGCGGTGGGCGAGAGCACGCAGAAGCCGCTCGAGTACTACTCCAACAACCTCGACACCACGTTCGCCCTGTTGCGCGTCGGCATCGGTCACGGCATCCGTTCGTTCGTCTTCTCGAGCACGGGCACGGTCTACTCCGACCCCGCGGACCTGCCCTTCACCGAGGAGTCGACGACGAGCGTCGACCTGTCGAACGCGTACAGCAAGTCCAAGCGCATGAACGAGGTGGTGCTCGCCGACGTGGCTCGGGTGAACCCCGATCTCAACGTCACGGTGCTGCGCTACTTCAACCCCGTCGGCGCGCATCCCTCCGGCCTGATCGGCGAAGACCCCGCCGGCATCCCGAACAACCTCATGCCGTACGTGTCGCGCGTCGCGATCGGCTCGCTCGACGAGATCGGCGTGTTCGGCTCCGACTACGACACCCCCGACGGCACCGGCCTGCGCGACTACATCCACGTCGTCGACCTCGCCGAGGGGCACGTGGCCGCGCTCGAGAAGGCGCAGCCGGGCCATCAGGTGTTCAATCTGGGCACGGGCCGTCCGGTCAGCGTGCTCGAGCTCGTCGCCTCGTTCGAGAAGGCGGTCGGACACGACCTGCCCAAGAAGATGCTCGACCGTCGCCCCGGCGACGTCGCCGCGACCTACTGCGATCCGAGCAAGGCCGGCGAGGTGCTCGGCTGGCGCACGCGGTTCTCGATCGACGACGCGTGCCGCGACTACTGGAACTGGCAGACCACCAATCCTGCGGGATACGCAACCTCGACCGAGGCCTGATCGCATACCCCTAGGGTGATGTGGTCCGGCCACAGCGCGGGCCGGACGGACGGAGGGGTCATGCCGACTGGCGAACCACGGGCATGGCAGGTGGTCCTCGCACGCATCGAGGCCGACCTGCGCGACGGTCGACTGACCCCCGGCGACCGGTTGACCCCCGAGCGCGAGCTCGCCTCGCAGCTCGGAGTGGGGCGATCCAGCGTCCGCGAGGCCGTCCGCGTGCTCGAGGTGCTCGGCGTCGTGCGCACCGCGACCGGCTCCGGACCGAGCGCGGGGGCGATGATCGTCACGACGCCCCGCGGGGGGCTCGCGGCCTTTCTCCGGCTGCAGGTCGCGGCCAACGGCTTCCCCCTTGCCGACGTCGTGCGCACCCGTGTCGTGCTGGAGTGCGACGTCGCCGAACGGCTCGCCCGCGCCGACGCGGATCTCGGCGAGGTCGCCGGCATTCTGGATGCGATGGATGCCGCCCCCCTCGCGCCCGAGGAGTTCCTCGCTCTCGACGCCCGGTTCCATCAGGCGTTGGCCGAGGCGTCCGGCAACGCCGTCGTGTCGGCGATGATGGCGGGGCTGCGCAGCTCGATCGAGGCGTACACGCAGGCGGGGGCGGCGCGTCTGTCCTCGTGGCCCGAGATGGCCGACCGACTGCGACGCGAGCATCGCCGTATCCTCGACGCCGTCGTCCGGGGCGAGGCCGACACGGCCCGCGAGTGCGTCCGCGCGCACATCACCGACTACTACACCGATGTCGCGCAGGCGTTGAGCCCGTCGGACGCCGACGACGCCGCGATCGGTGCGGCGGCGCGGGCGGCCGTGCGCGCGACGACCACAGGAGGCCTCTCATGACGGATCGTCCCACGCGCCCCCCGCGTCCCTCGCACATCCTGCGCGTCGTCGCGACCGAGTGGCTCAGTCCGCACCTCGTCCGGGTGCGTGCACGAGGTGAGCGTCTCGAGGCGTTCCGCGAGAGCCCGCACACCGACGCCTACGTCAAGATCACCTTCGTCAAACCCGAGCTCGGACTCGAGCCTCCGTACGACCTGGCGACTCTGCGCGAGACCCTCGCGCCAGAGGATCTGCCCGTGACCCGCACCTACACCGTGCGTGCGGTCGACGGCGACGAGATGACCATCGACTTCGTGGTGCACGGCGACGAGGGGCTGGCCGGGCCGTGGGCTGCCCGTGCGCAGCCGGGCGACCGGCTGGTGGTCTCGGGTCCCGGTGGGGGTTACGCCCCCGACCCCACCGCCGATTGGCACCTGTTCGTCGGCGACGAGTCGGCGATCCCGGCGATCGCGGCGTCGCTCGAGGCTCTGCCTCGGGATGCCGTGGGCGCGGCCTTCGTCGAGGTCCAGCGCCCCGGGGAGCACATCGCGCTGTCGGCACCCGCCGGGGTCGCTGTCACATGGGTGCACCGCGGCGACGCCGAAGCCGGAGCGACGTCGGTTCTCGTCGACGCGGTGGCGCAGTGGCATCCGCTCGAGGGACGCGGTCAGGTCTTCGCCCACGGGGAGCGCGAAGCGATGAAGGCGATGCGCGACCTCGTCTTCACCCGCTGGGGTCTGGACCGCGCGCAGGTGTCGTTGTCGGGCTACTGGGCGTACGGACGCACGGAGGACCGCTTCCAGGCCGAGAAGCACGAGCCGATCGGCAAGATCCTCTGACGGTCCCGCTCGATCGGCGCGTGGCCGCGAGGCTCAGGCCTGTGTGCGCTCGGGCAGCGTCGGGATGAGCTTCTCGAGGAACGCCGCGGTGTCCTCCCAGCCGTGCACGGCCTGGCACGCGACGCCCATCGCGAGCACGGGGTAGTCGTTGCCGTCGGGATCGAGGCGATCGCCGACGAAGAGCATGTCCTCAAGGGGGATGCCGGTGGCCTCGACCAGCTTGTTCATGCCGTAGGCCTTGTCGATCCCCCGGTGGGTAATGTCCACCGAGGTCGATCCGCCCGAGCGCACCTCGAGGTCGGGGATGCGGCCGGCCACGGCTTCGCGCAGGCTGTTCTTCTTCTCGCCGGTGGGATCCCACGCCATCTTCGCCTCGAGGGGGGCGGACTGGCCCAGCGCCGAGAAGGTGATCTGCGAGCCGCGGTCCTCGAGGATGTCGCCCCAGGGCTCGGCCTCCCACAGGCCCAGACGCTCGGCCTCTTCGCGCACGGCGGTGAGGGCGCGGGTCTTCTCGTCGTCGCTCAGCGAGTGGGCGTAGACCGTTTCGACGCCGTCGGTCGAGAGCAGGTAGTACTGCGTGCCGCACGTGGGCATGAGGTGGAAGTGCGACAGCAGCGCCGGCGCGGCCTCGGGAAGGCGTTCGACGACCTGGCTGCGGAACTGCTGCAGCTGCCCGCCCGAGATGATGGCCACCTCGACGCGCTCGGCCAGAGCGAGCAGCAGGTCGCCGATGCGAGGGTCGATGGCTGACTTCGAGGGGGCGAGCGTGTCGTCCAGATCGAAGGCGACGAGGCGGGGCGAGGCGTCTGACACGGTGCTCCTGAAGATTGTCGTCGTGCACGCGGACGGCGTGCGCGGCGGCGCGAGGCCAACCTGATTCTACGCGGCGCCGGTCGACGACTCGATCGGGTGAGCGCCGTCGCTGCGCCGGGTGAACGCCCGTCCGAGTCCCGGGGACGCGAGACCGCCCGGTCGTCCCCCGCCCTCCTGCCGTGGCACGAGCCCGTGGAGCCCCTTCACCGCCATCGCCGTCCGGCCGCCGCACCGTCTCATCCGGCGGTCGTCGTCATCCTCGACGAAGGTCGCCGATCATTCCGCTCCTACGGTGAGCCGACGCGCACGACTGCGTCCTCCCGACGATCACGACGAGAAGAGACCATGACACGACACAGAACGCGTCTGAGGGCCGTCGGCATCGCCGCGGTCGCCCTGACCGCAGCCGGCCTGATGATCCCGGCCGCCGCGGTCGCCGACACGGGCGGCGCGACCGCCCCCACCTCGGGGCCCGCCTACGAGGCGACGGCCAAGCGGCTGATGACCGATGATCCGCAGGTCGAGGCCGTGGCCAAGGACGGCTCCGGGCATCTCGTCCTCTACACCTCGGTCGATCGCGACGGCCTCGAGGGATCGGCCAAGGCGTTCGTGGAGCGGACCTCCAACATCATCGTCAAGAACGTCGGCGAGATCTCGGCGACGGCAGCCGACGACGTCGTCGGAGGGGCGGGATATCTCGCCAGCGACAACGGGCCGACCGCCAGCCTCTGTTCGGTCGGTTACGCCGCGTGGAGCCCCACCGGCACGCCGGCGGTCATCTCCGCCGGGCATTGCACGAAGGACGGTCAGTACGCCACGAGCTACCTGACGACTCCGACCGGAGATCCGGCCGGGGGCGGCGATCCGAACAACGGCACGGTCCGCGTCAGCGCTCCGCTCGGCACCCTCGCCTTCTCGCAGTACGGGGGAGCGGGCAACTCCTCGGGGAACGACGGCGACCCGAGCTCGGTCGACATCTCCGTCATCGACGTGACCGACCCGGCCCTTCACCTGCGGCCCGCAATCACGGACTGGACCACGCCGAACGATCTCTCCCTCTCGACCACCCCCGTCCGCGCGGTCGGTTCGGCACGGGTGAACGTCGCGGCATCCAAGTCCGGTCGCACGACGGGCAACACCAGCGGTGTCGTGACCTCGGTCGAGGGGTGGGCCCAGGTGAGCGGCAGGTGGGTCTACGGTTTCGCCGTCGAGGCGTCGGGACGCATCGGAAAAGAAGGCGATTCGGGCGGAGCGGTGTACCAGGGGACGACCGCTGTGGGCCTGACTTCGGGCACCAACGCCAGCGGGACATTCCTGTGGGGCGCCGACCTGCAGGCGGGACTGGCGCGGACCGGCGGATACACCGTCGCCCTCGCGATCGACGCTCCCGTGATGACGAAACCGGCCGACGGGGGAACGGTCACCGCGGGCGGCACCATCTCGGGAACGGCGGCGGCGGGCACGACCGTCACGGTGACGCCGGTGGGCGCACCGCCGTTCAGTCTCCCCGTGGGAGCGGGGGGAACGTGGAGCTTCACCGCGCCCGATGCGCCCGGGGTCTTCCGCTTCTCGCTGCGCGCGTCGAAAGGCTTCGACACCTCGACCACGGTCGATACGACCGTGAACGTCGTCGACGCCGCGCCGGTGATCGTCTCGCCTGCCGACGGCTCCCGTGTCGACCAGCCCGTCTCGTCGATCGCCGGCACGGGTCATTCCGGAGCCGTCGTCACGCTCGGCGGCGACGCCTCCGGGACGGCGACCGTCGCCGCGGACGGCACCTGGTCGATCCCGTCGGCGCTCGGTGCAGGTCGCTACAGCATCACGGCGGTGCAGACGCGCTCCGGAGCCTCGTCCCCGGCCGCGACCTCGACGTTCACCGTGTCTCCGCCCGTGCCGACCATCTCGGGTATCACCGACGGCGCGTCGTTCCCGGTCGCGACGGCGCCCTCCGGTTTCGCGGGCACGGGCGTGGCGGGGGCCGTTCTCGACGCGAGCCTGAACGGCACGTCGGTGGGGACCACCACGGTCGCCGCCGACGGCTCGTGGTCGCTCGTGCTCGCCACTCCGCTCGCGGCGGGAACATACCGTCTGGTGGTGACGCAGACGGTCAACGGTGTGTCGAGTGCGGCGTCCCTCGGATTCAGCGCCGTCGCGGCCACCGCTCCCGCGGGTGGCCCGACCGGAATCCCGGCGAGCACGCGCACGGCCCTCGCGCTGACCGGGGCGAGCGATCCGGTTCCGGTCGCGAGCCTCGCTGCGCTGCTGCTGCTCGGGGGTGCGGGTTCGATCGCCCTGCGTCGCGCGCGGCGCCGACAAGTCTGAGTCCTCGCCCGCGCATCGCGCCCCGGCGTTCCCTCCGGGGAATTCCGGGGCGTGATGCGCGGGATCTGCGCAACGGGTGACGTCGCCGGACGACGGCTTCGAGAGGACGGTGGGATCGGATGCCGACGGCATCCGGCCCCACCGTCTTCGGCGCGCGTGGCCGTCGGCTCACGCGGAACGTCGGGTGCGGACAGTCCGTCTCGGAGTCGACCGGATCGACGCGCGGCCACATGGCCGAATGCCGCAGCCAACGGCCGGGGACGTCGTCAGACGCACCTAGGGCGTGTCTGACAAATGAATCGGCGGCGCACTGAGAGGTCTGGTGCAGTGTCGCGGTTTCAGGTCTTGTCGGATGCTCAGTGGTCGTTGATCGAGGGGATGCTACCGCGGCCGATAGGCCGGAAGGGTAGGCCGTTCGCGGATGCACGGCTGATGGTCGAGGGGATCGTCTACCGGTATCGGGCCGGGATCGCCTGGCGTGATCTCCCCGAGGTGTTCGGACCGTGGCAGACGGTGTGGACCTGGCATCACCGGATGGCATCGGACGGGACCTGGGACACTGTGCTCGGGAGGCTCACCGCCGCCGCGGACGCTGACGGGTTGATCGACTGGTCGCTGTCGGTGGTCTCCACCATCGTCCGCGCTCATCAGCACGCGACGAACACGACCCGCACCACAGGGGGCTGGATCGAGTTACACGAATCCGCTCCTCGAGCCGCCTGACCATGGCATCGGCCGCTCACGCGGCGGACTATCGACGAAGATCCACCAGCTCGTCGACGGCAGCGGGCTCCCGCTGGTGACGTTGATCACGCCGGGACAGGCGGGGGACTCGCCGATGTTCCTGCCGTTGATGGCACAGCTACGGGTCGGCCGCGACAACGGCCGGCCAAGGACCCGCCCGGACGCGGTCTGCGGCGACAAAGGCATACTCTTCCCGCGCTATCCGCGGCCATCTCCACTCCCGCAAGATCAAGGCCGTGATCCCTGAGCCCGACGACCAGAAGGGCCACCGCAAGCGACGCGGGTCACGTGGAGGACGCCCGGTCGGTCTCGAC
>NZ_CAJYPF010000271.1 GCF_913776565.1 uncultured Microbacterium sp.
TGACCGTCGCGGTCACGGACGGACTGCGGGGCGACGTCGCGGCCTTCGACGCCGCGATCCACCCGATCATCGCCGAGCTGGCGTGACGCTCAGACCTCGTACTGCTCGTGGTCGACCGTGACCAGACGCGTTCGAGAGTTCAGGACGCGCTCGAATACGAGAGCGGCGACCGCGGCCACCGAGATGCCGATGACGACGCAGATCAAAGCGGTGAAACCGAACACCTGCAGCTGCGAGTAGGCGACCTGCGTGTAGGGGCTGACGTTGGCACCGTCGATCGCGACGGTGAGGATCAGGGCGGCGAGAATGCCGAGGAAGGCACCCGCCAGCATGAAGACGCCGTACTTGGGTGCGCGGCGCACCGTGACGGTCTCGATCTCGTCGCGGATGTACACCGGACGCTCGGGGACGGGCTGGTCGGACATACGCATATTGTCCCACCGTCGGCCGCGGAGTGGGCCGGGTTCTTCGGCGTCGAGCGATGCGAGCGACACCGCATTCTCTCGTCGAGACCGCGCGCCCCGGGCGGACATCGCGTGCGGTTTCGGTCGACGGCTACGGTCTCGCCGGCAAGAGGGCCGGGTCAGGGGCGAAGCGGCAGGAGCGCACTCAGATCGGCGCGGACCCCGGATGCCACGATGCGGCCCGAGGTGACGGCATCCGCCCACACCTCTCGACCCGTGGCGACGGCAATCCACGTCGCGGCGTCGGTCTCGACCACGTTGGGCGGGGTGCCGCGCGTGTGACGGGGTCCCTCGATCACCTGCACGGCGCCGAAGGGGGGCACGCGCATCTCGACCGCGTTGCCCGGGGCCTTCTCGGCGAGCAGCTGCAGCAGGTAGCGCACCGCCGTGGCCAGAGCCGGACGAGGGGCATCACCCGCGGCGACGGCGGCGAGCGCGGCGCGACCGTCTCCGGTCTCGATACGGCGCGGAGGCATGGCATCCACGCTACTCGCGATCCCACGGCTACCGGCCAGCCAGGACACACCGCAGGACTCAGGCTCCGCGCGGGGCGCTTCAGGGAGTGAACCGGCCGCGGCCCCGCGGAAATCCTGCGTTGCGTCCGACGTCGAGGGGCTCACCCGCCGCTCGATAGGCTGACCGCGTGAGAATCCTGGTCCTCGGTTCGGGCGCGCGCGAGCACGCCATCATCCTCGCGCTGCGCTCGGAGCAGGAGTCGCACGCGATCTTCGCCGCCCCCGGCAACGCCGGAATCGCGCGCGAGGCGCACCTCGTCGACCTCGATCCGCTCGACCCCACCGCCGTGCTCACCTTCGCCAAAGACGAGGCGATCGACCTCGTCGTCGTCGGTCCCGAGGCGCCGCTGGTCGCCGGCGTGGCCGATCCGCTGCGGGCGCACGGCATCCCGGTGTTCGGCCCCGGCAGAGCCGCGGCCCAGCTCGAGGGCTCCAAGACCTACGCGAAGCGGATCATGGATGCCGCGGGCGTGCCCACCGGACGCTCCGCGCGCGCACACGACGTCGAGACCGTGGCCGCGGCGCTCGACGCGTTCGGCGCCCCCTACGTGGTCAAGGCCGACGGCCTCGCCGCGGGCAAGGGCGTGATCGTCACGAGCGACCGCGACGCCGCCCTCGCCCACGCCGAGACCTACCTGCCCACCGGTGCGGTGCTGATCGAGGAGTTCCTCTCGGGACCCGAGGTCTCGCTGTTCTTCCTCAGCGACGGCGATTACGTCGCTCCGCTCAGCCCCGCGCAGGACTTCAAGCGCCTGCGCGACGGCGACGAGGGCCCCAACACCGGCGGCATGGGCGCCTACTCGCCGCTGCCCTGGCTCAGCGACCGCTTCGGCGACGAGCAGACGTTCGTCGACCTCGTCACGCGCGAGATCGCCGAGCCCGTGATCCGGCAGATGGATGCCGAGGGCACCCCCTTCATCGGACTGCTGTACGCGGGGCTCATCCTCACCGAGCAGGGCGTGAAGGTCATCGAGTTCAATGCCCGCTTCGGCGATCCCGAGACGCAGGTCGTGCTGCCGCGCCTGGTCGACCCGCTGTCGCGCCTGCTGCTGGCCGCGGCATCCGGAACCCTCGAAGACGAGCCCCGCCCGGCCTTCGCCGAGGCCACCGCGGTGACCGTCGTGCTCGCGAGCGAGGGCTACCCCGAAGCGCCCCTGACCGGACGCGTGCTCACCGGCCTCGACGAGGCCGAAGAGGTCGACGGCGTCCACCTGGCGCATGCCGCCACGGCCCAGCGCGACGGCGACCTCGTCGCCACGGGTGGGCGCGTGCTGAGCGTGGTCGCGACCGGCACGACCTTCCGCGAGGCGCGCGAGGCGGCGTACGCCGGGATCGAGCGGATCGGGCTGGAGGGCGGGCAGTTCCGCACCGACATCGCGGCGCGGGTCGCGCAGGACTGACGCGAGAGGCCCCGGTCCCGCCGGGGCACCGGCGGCCTCACCCCCGCACGAGCAGCACCTGGAACCCGTCCGGGTCGAGGAACGCCCAGGCGTTCTGCTGCCAGTACGGGTTCGTCGGCGTGGTCTCGCGGCCCGCGAGACGAGCCGCGGTGCGCTGCAGCTCGGCGTCGTCGAGGTACAGCACGAGCAGGGATTCCGGGTCCGGTGTCGGAGCGGCCTGGCCCGCGCCCGACGTGAACTCGAGGTGAGCCCCGGTCCCGGGCAGGTCGAAGAAGACCCCGTCGTACCCGGCGTGATCGCGGAATTCCCCCCGCACGGGCAAGCCCAGGTCGTCGCGATAGAAGCGCACGATCTCGGGGAGGCGGTCGGTGTGACGTGCGAAGCGGACCTGCATGGGTTCATTCTGAGCGCGTAGCCGCTCGCGGTCACTCCCCTCGATACGGGCGCGCACCCCGCGCCGCGCGTCGGGGAGGACGCGCGAGCGGGTGATCGGCCCGCACGGTGCGGCGCCCGCCGGGAACGAGGCGCGAGCGACTCTCGTTCCGCTCTCCAGCTGCGTCGTCAGTCGGCGGACTCCTCGTACCTGACGACGCCCTTGCGGAGCAGAGATCGGAAGAGCACACGTCGGAA
>NZ_CAJYPF010000272.1 GCF_913776565.1 uncultured Microbacterium sp.
GACGCGCAGATCGTCATGCCCACCGTCGCCGAGGACGTCGCCCTCTCGCTCCGTCCCCTGCGCCTCTCGCGTGAGGAGCGGGTCCGGCGCGTCGCCGCGACGCTCGAACGGTTCGGGCTGGACGCGCTCGCCGACCGGCCCGCCCACGACCTCTCCGGCGGGCAGAAGCAGCTCCTCGCCCTGAGCGGCGCGTTCGTGCGCGCACCCGACCTCGTCATCGCCGATGAGCCGACCGCGTTCCTCGACGCGCGCAACGCCCGCGCCGTCGCCGACCACCTCCTCGCCGACACCGGGCACGCGCTCGTCGTCGTCACGCACGATCTCGCCCTGGCGCGCCGGTGCGAGCAGGCCGTGCTCTTCGCGGACGGCGGGGTGGTGGCATCCGGAGCCTCCGAAGACGTCGTCGACGCCTACGAGAGGGCCTTGGCGTGCTGACGATGTACCGCCCCGGCGGGGGATGGATGCACCGGATGCCAGCGGGCCCGAAGCTCGCGCTCTTCGCGGTCGTGGCGGCGGTCGTCGCCGCGCTGCCCCCGGTGTGGGCCGCGGTGCCGGTGGCGGTGGGCGTTCCGCTCGTCGTCTACGCCGCGGCCGGGATGGGTGTCGGAGAGGGGCTTCGCGCCCTCGGCGGCCAGGCCTGGGCGCTCCGCTGGATGATCGTCATCACGGCGGCGGGTCAGCTGGTCTTCCTCGGCCTCGAGCCGGCCGCGGCGAACACCGCGCGGGTGGCGGCCGCTGTGCTCGTCGCGGGGGTGCTTCCGCTCACGACCCCCGTCTCGGCGATGCTCGACGCGCTCGAGAGGGGGATGCGGCCGCTACGACTCGTCGGTGTCGATCCGACGCGCGTCGCGCTGCTGTGGATGGTGACGCTCACGACCATCCCCGTCCTGGCCCGACACGCCGCGGACGTCCGCGACGCCCAGCGCGCGCGGGGGCTCCGCCCCTCACTCCTGCGCGGAACCCTGCCGTTCCTCGTCGTCGCCCTGCGTCACGCCGACGACCTGGGCGACGCGCTCGCCGCCCGCGGCATCCGCTGACACGGGCGGGCTGGCGCGAGCGCTTAGCCGCGGGCGCGTTGCCGGGGGCGCGCTGAGCCCCCTCGTCCCACTTCTGGTCGTTCGATGCGCGTTCGGGCGACCAGAAGTGGGACATGCGCCCCCATAAGTGGGACGAGGGGGTGGGAGCGGTCAGCTGGTTCGACCTCGTCCCACTTTTGGTCGGTGCGAGCCCTGTGGGTCGACCAGAAGTGGGACGCACCTCGCCAGAAGTGGGACGAGGGGGTGGAGGGAGCCGCCGACGGTCGGCGCGGCGTCAGTCGCGCGCGGCGCGTCCCGCGGCGAAGCCCTCGGCGTACGCTTCGTCCGCGCCCTGGCGGAACATGTCGCGCACCGGGTCGCGCACGATCGAGCGGGCACCGGGAAGGTCCAGATCGCCCACCAGGTCGCCGCGTCCGCGCACGATCGCCACGGGGCGGCGCGACGCCTTGCCCTTGACGAGGTCGGTGGCCGCGGCGAGCTCGTCGGCCACGCACGGCAGGGTCACCACCAGGGGGCGGCCCTCGGCATCCGTCGTGCCCCGCAGATCCTCGAAGACGTGGATGCCGCCGGCCCCGATCGCGTGGTCCGTCTGGCCCTCGCGCCACGCGCGGCCCAGGGTGTCGGTGATCAGGACGCCGACGTGCGCGCCCGTCGCGGCGCGCAGTCCCGTCGCGAGGGCGCGGGCCGAGGCGTCGGGGTCGACGGGCAGCAGCAGGACGGTGCCCTCGGGCGTGTTGCTGGCATCGACGCCGGCGGCGGCCGAGACGATGCCCAGGGGGTTCTCGACGATGCGCGTGACGTGCCCCGAGGGGGAGGTGCGGGATGCCACCAGCCGCACTGTCTCGCGCGTGATGGCGTCCTCGCGATCGGATGCGTGGATGATGCGCCCCTCGGCCTTCGAGACGATCTTGCTGGTGACGACCACGATGTCGCCGTCCTGCAGGGGCTCCGAGACCGCATCCAGGATCACCCCGACGAGATCGTCTCGCGGGGTGATCTCGGGGATGCCGTCGAGGGCCCAGATCTGCAGCACGTCAGCGGACGAAGCGCACCTCGGTGAGCTCCTCGCCCAGGAACGGCTGCGTCTGCGAGGCGCCGTCGAGCGAGAAGCCGTTGCGCGTGTAGAAGCGGTGCGCGCGGGGGTTGTCGTCCGCGACCCACAGGTACAGCCCCTCGCCGTCCTCGACGGCGGCGTCGAACAGCTGCTGGCCGATCCCGGTGCCGTGGAAGGCGTCGAGCAGATAGATGAAGTACAGCTCGCGCTCGCGCGGTGCGTCGTCGTCGCGCGCGGGGCCGGAGCCGACGAAGCCGACGATCTCGCCGCCGACGAGCGCGGCGTGCATCCGGAAGTCCTCGCCCTGGGCGGCCCAGTGGGTCCACAGCTCGGCCAGGCGACGGGGAGAGACGGCCTCGAGGGCCGCCTTGCTGATCAGGTGGTCGTAGGTCTCGTGCCAGCAGGTGGCGTGCACGCGGCCGAGGGCCTCGGCATCCACGTCGCGCACCGGACGGACGACGATGTCGGTTCGGGTTTCCGCAGTCATGGCGCGACTCTACGCGCGGGTCCGGCGCGGGTGAAATCGGGGTCGGACAGCGCCCGGATGCGGTAAATTCCGCGCTTCGCGTCGTTGTCGATGGGGCACAACGCAATCGCCGTTCCGTGGTCGGATCGCTACGCTCGGCCCTCGTGAACGTCCTCTGGCGCACGCTCCTCGTGCTCTTCCGTGCCCGCCTCCGCCTGCGTCGCGAGGGGCCCATCGATCCGAACACCGTCACGCGGATGCGCATCCGGGTGCTGCCGACCGACATCGACCTGCTGCGTCACCTGAACAACGGTCGGTACCTGTCGCTGTTCGACCTCGGCCGGTGGGACCTGCTCACCCGCACGGGTCTGCTGCGCGCGATGACCGCCCAGCGCTGGTACGCCGTGGTCGCCGCCGAGACCATCACCTTCCGCCGCTCCCTCGAGCTGGGGCAGCGCTTCGTCCTCGAGACGCGGCTCATCGGGCACGACGACCGGGCGGTCTACCTCGAGCACCGCGCCCTCGTGGGTGAGGAGATCTACGCCCGCGCGATCATCCGCGCGCGCATCCTGCGCCGCTCCGGCGGCACGGTGCCGCACGACGAGCTGTTCGCGGCCGTGGGGCGCCCCGACGGTCTCCCCGACATCGAGACGTGGGTGCACGACTGGGCCGAGGGATCGGCCCTGCCCTCGACGCGGCGTCCGGCGCCGAGCGTCTGGGAGTAGTCGGACGCGTCAGCGACCGAACCGAGCGTCGAGCCAGGCCACCTGCGTCATCCAGTGGCGGTGACCGCCGCCCTCGTGCCCGTTGTAGGGGTACACCTCGATCGCGGCGTCCTCGGAGGCGAGGGCGTGGAACGCGGCGAAGACGCCCGAGGGCAGCACGACGTCGTCCATGAGGGCGACCGAGAACAGCGCCGGCGCGGTGACGCGTCGGGCCAGGATCGCCCCGTCGACGTACGACAGCGTCCGCAGTACCCGGTCCGTCTCGTCGCGGTGCACGGCCAGGTAGCGCGTGATCTCGGTGAACGGCGCCGAGGGCGTGCGCACGATCGCGTTCGGGAAGTCGCAGAGGAACGGCACGTCGGGCAGGACCGCGGCGACAGCGTCGCCCGAGAGTGCCGCCGCGGCGATCGCGGTCCCGCCGCCCTGGCTGCCGCCGATGACCGCGATGCGATCGGCATCCACTCCCGGCAACGAGCGCACCTCGTCGACGAGACGGACGGCGTCGGTGAACAGCCGACGGTAGTAGTAGTCCTCGGGATCCAGGATGCCGCGCGTCATGACGCCCGGGTGGGCGGCCGCCGAACCGTGAGGGTCGGGGGTGTCGCCGAGGCTCCAGACCGAGCCTTGACCCCGCGTGTCCATCACCACGTGCACGTAGCCGGCGGCGGCCCAGTTGATGCGCTCGCCGGGCAGGCCGCGCCCGCCGCCGTAGCCGATGAACTCCACGACCGCCGGCAGTGTCTCGTCGCCGTGCGGCCGCGTGACCCAGGCGCGGATCTCGTCGCCCGCGAAGCCGGTGAACGTCAGGTCGTGCAGCTGGAGCGCGCGGACGGGCGCCTCGACCGCGGTGAGCGTGGACGGCCGGGCGGCGGCGCGCGACATCGCCAGGGTGTCCGCCCAGAACGCGTCGAGGTCCGCGGGGACGGGCAGCTCGGGGCGGTAGGCGCGCAGCAGCTCGAGGGGCATGTCGGTGAAGGTGACGGCCACGGTTCCTCCTGATGGGTGCGGGCGAACCGACAGTAGCAACGCGGCCGACTCCCGCCGCGCGGTCGGCGCGATCGGGGGGATGTGAGGCCTCACACCGCGGACAGGAGGAAGGGGTATGTCCCGCACATTCGCTTGACAGAGTTCTCAGTGAAATCCAAGATGGCGCATAGTGAGCGCTCACATTCGCGCGCGGACTCCACCCGGCCCCGCCGGACACCCATCGTCGAGGAGGACGAGTATGGTGCTGCCCCTTTCCGAGAACCGGAGCGCCCGTCGACCGTTCCGCCGCGCGGGGTCGCTGCTCGCGGCCACGGCGGTCGTCCTGAGCGGACTCGTCCCCGCCGTCGCGGCATCCGCGGATCCGCTGCCGACGCCGCTCGCGTCCTACGACTTCGCCGGCCTCAGCGGCACGACCGTCCCCGATGCCTCGGGACACGGCCATGACGCCACGCTGCGCGGTACCGGGGCGACGGTCGAGGGCGACGCTCTCTCGCTGCCGGGAGGGGCGAACGGGTCGTCGGCGGCCTACGTCGAGCTGCCCACGGGCCTCTTCGACGGACGCAGCACCGTGACGGTCTCGGCGTGGCTGCAGGACCGCACCGGAGCGGGCAACCAGGCCGCGATGTTCTTCGGCACCACCGAGAACCTCCCCGCGCAGTACTGGCTGCTGAACCCGTCCAACCCGGCGGGTCAGGTCAAGTCGGTGCTCACCGACGGGCCGGTCTCGGCGCAGCCCTGGACCCTCGAGCGCGGCATCGCGCCGACCGATCCGTCCCGGGGCATCCCGGGTCCCGCGGCCACCGGGGAGTGGGCGCTGTACACCACCGTCATCACCCCCTCCTCGATCACCTCCTACCTCGACGACACGAAAATCGGCACCGTCGCCACCACCCGCACCGTCGCCGACTTCGGGGCCGGGCTCGTGGGCTACATCGGCCGTTCGTCCTACCCCGACCGCGTCTGGAAGGGCGGCGTGCGCGACGTCGCCATCTACGATGGCGCCCTGACCGACGACGACGTGAAGGCGCTCGTGGCCGAGGGAGCGCCCTCGAACCAGGAGGAGGTGGATGCCGCGGCCGCAGCGCTGGACATCCCGGGCGCCGACGACGTGCGCGGCAACGTCACCCTGCCCACCACCGGAGCGAACGGCACGACCGTCTCGTGGGCGTCCGGCGACGAGAGCATCGTGACGACCACCGGCGAGGTCACCCGCCCCGCGGCGGGCGAGGATGCCGTTACCGTCCAGGTCACCGCGACGGTCACCAAGGACGCCGTGACCGCCACCCGCACGCTCACCCTGACGGTGCAGCCCCTGCCGGCGCCGCAGGACATGGGCGCCTACTTCTTCCCCTTCTTCACCGGCGAGAGCACCACGACCGACGAGGAGATCTCCTTCGCCACCACGCGCGGCGATGACCCCAAGAGCTGGCTGACGCTCAACGACGGCACCCCCGTGCTGAGCTCGGACCAGGGCGAGAAGGGCATCCGCGACCCGTTCGTGATGCGCTCGCCCGACGGGGACCGCTTCTACATGCTGTCGACCGACCTCAACATGTTCGACCTCTACAACGGCGACTTTGGTCGTGCGCAGGAGGTCGGCAGCCGCAAGCTGAACGTCTGGCAGTCCGACGACCTGGTCACGTGGAGCCCGCTGCGCCAGATCACCGTCTCGAGCGCCCTGGCCGGCAACACCTGGGCCCCCGAGGCCACGTGGGACGCCGAGCGCGGCGAGTACGTCGTCTACTGGGCGTCGAACCTGTACCCCAGCGCCGCGACCGCCGGACGCCGGGCCGCCGACAGCTACAACCGCATGATGATGGTCACCACCCGGGACTTCGTCACGTTCAGCGAGCCGCAGCCGTGGGTCGACGTCCAGCGCGGAGCCGGCAAGGGCACGATCGACGCGACCGTCGTGCGCGACGGCGAGACCTACTACCGCTTCCTCAAGGACGAGGCATCCATGACCGTCCGTCAGGAGCGCTCGACCGACCTGACCGCCACCGTCGTCGGCGCGCTGCCCACGACCACTTCGGCTCCGGGCTGGCAGCTCGTCAAGGAGCAGATCGGCGTCGGGCAGCCCAACCCCTGGGGCGGGACCTTCACCAACGGCGAGGGGCCGACGGTCTTCGAGGACAACGCCGAACCCGGCCACTGGTTCATGCTCATCGACCAACCGAGCTATCACGGCGGCCAGGGCTACCTGATGTTCGAGACCCGCGACATCGCGTCGGGTGACTGGACCTCGGTCCTGGATGCCACACTCCCCGCGCGTCCCCGCCACGGCACCGTCCTGCCCATCAGCGCCGCCGAGCAGCAGCGTCTGCTCGCCGCGTACCCCACGGACGAGACGGCCGACTTCTCGATCACTGCCGATCCGTCGGCGCAGGGCGCCGAGATCGACGACGCCATGTACGGCGTCTTCTTCGAGGACATCAACAACGCCGCCGACGGCGGTCTGTACGCGGAGCTCGTGCGCAACCGCTCGTTCGAGTTCCTCCCGGTCGACAACGGGGCCTTCACCGGCATGACCGCGTGGACGCCCGTGGGGTTGAACGGCGGGACCGGCTCCGCGAAACCCGTCGACGACGCCGCGCGTCTGAACGAGCGCAACCGCACCTACCTGCAGCTCGACCTCGCCGGCGGCGCCGGGACCTTCGGCGTCGAGAACGCCGGCTTCGACACCGGTGTGGCGTTGACGAAGGACGGCGTCTACGACGTGTCGTTCTGGGCCCGCACGACCGCGGCGACGGGCACCCCGGTGTCGATCGTGTTGCGAGCCGCCGACGGCACCGCGCTGTCGCAGCCGTTCGCGGCCACGGTCGGCGGCGACGGGTGGGTGAAGTACGAGGGCGAGGTCACGGCATCCGCCACCACCGACGCCGCCCGCGTGCTCGTTCAGGCCGCCGGTGGCGGCACCCTGCGCCTCGACGAGGTGTCGGTGTTCCCGCGCGACACGTTCAAGGGGCGCGAGAACGGACTGCGCAAGGACATCGCGCAGAAGATCGCGGACCTGCACCCGAAGTTCGTGCGGTTCCCGGGCGGGTGCATCGTCAACGTCAACAGCCACGAGGACTACTCGGTCGACTCGGGCTACGAGCGCGCGCGGTCGTACCAGTGGAAGGACAGCGTCGGGCCGGTCGAGACCCGCGCGACCAACGCCAACTTCTGGGGCTACAACCAGTCGCTGGGCCTGGGGTACTACGAGTACTTCCAGTTCGCCGAGGACATCGGCGCCAAGCCCGTCCCCGACGTGCCCGCCTTGATGAACGGCTGCGGCCAGCCTCTCCAGCCGACCGACCCCGCTCTGCTGCAGCGTCACATCCAGGACACGCTCGACCTCATCGAGTTCGCCAATGGGGGCGTCGACACCACGTGGGGCAAGCTCCGCGCCGACATGGGCCACCCGGCACCCTTCGGCCTGGACCGCATCGAGATCGGCAATGAGGAGAACTACCCCGAGGCCTTCATGGCCAACTTCACGAAGTTCCGGGATGCCATCGAGGCGGTGTACCCCGACATGATCCTCATCAGTAACTCGGGGCCCGACGCCGAGGGCGCCACCTTCGAGAAGCACTGGCAGCAGAACAGGGCCGAGAACGTCGACATGGTCGACGAGCACTACTACCGCGACCCGTCCTGGTTCCTCTCGCACAACACCCGCTACGACTCCTACGACCGCAACGGACCGAAGGTGTGGATCGGCGAGTACGCCTCTCGAGACAACCGCTTCTTCAACGCACTCTCGGAGGCGGCCTACATGACGGGCCTCGAGCGCAACGCCGACGTGGTCGAGATGGCCTCGTACGCGCCGCTGCTGGCCGATCAGAGCAGCACGCAGTGGCGTCCCGACCTGATCTGGTTCGACCGCGACCAGGTGTGGGGTTCGGCCAACTACGAGGTGCAGAAGCTGTTCATGCGCAACACCGGTGACCGGGTCGTTCCGACCACGGCCGGCGGGGACCTGGCATCCACCGCTCTCACCGGCGCCGTCGGGCTGTCGACGTGGAGCACCTCGGCGCGCTATGACGACGTGAAGGTCACCACCCCCGACGGACGGACGTTGTTCTCGGACGACTTCGCCGACAAGGACGACGCGGGGTGGTCGAAGCTGTCCGACGCCGGCTCGTGGTCCGCCGCCGACGGCAGCTACGTGCAGTCGTCGACGACGGCGAACAACACCCTGGTCGCCGGTCCCGCCCTCGAGGCGACCGACTACGACGTGTCGCTCAAGGCGACCAAGCTCGCCGGTGCCGAGGGCTTCCTCGTCGGGTTCGGGGTCAAGGGCTCGGCCGACTACCTGTGGTGGAACCTCGGCGGCTGGGGCAACACCCGCAGCGTCGTCGAGAAGGCCGTGGGCGGGGCGAAGTCGATCGTCACCGATACCGGCACGCCGAACATCCAGACCGGCCGCACCTACGACCTGCGTATCCAGGTGCGCGGTGCCGACGTCACCCTCTTCGCCGATGGGGTCGAGCAGGGCCGGTTCACCAACACCGAGCTCGAGCCCTTCGCCCAGGTCATGACCCGTGACGAGGCCACCGGCGATGTCATCCTCAAGGTCGTCAACGCGCAGGCCAAGGAGGCGGTGACGAAGGTCGACCTCGGCGGGATCGCCGTGCAGCCGACCGCCGACATGACCGTGCTGCAGGCGGCGCCGGGGGCGCTGAACACCGCCACCGAGACCCCCGTGGCGCCGCAGACCTCGCGCGTCGAGGTCGCCGGCACCTTCACGCGGACCTTCGCGCCCTACTCGGTGACGTTCCTGCGCATGCACACCCGCGCGGCGGACACCCAGGCGCCGACGGTGTCGGTGGCGACCGCGCCGACCGCCCCCGACGGAGCGGCGGGCTGGTACGTCACGCAGCCGTCGGTCACGGCGACCGCGACCGACGACGTCGACGCCGCTCCCCGTCTCGAGGTGAGCACGGACGACGGCGCGACCTGGGCTGTCTACACGGGAGCGGTCACGCCGGCCGAGGGGTCGTGGAACCTCGCGTTCCGCGCGACCGACGCCGCCGGCAACGTCTCGCCGTCGGCGAAGGTCGCCGTGCGCATCGACCGCACCGCCCCGTCGGTCACGGCCGACGTCGACGACGCGGCCCGCACGGTGCGTCTCGCGGCCGACGACGCGGCATCCGGTGCAGCCCGCATCGAGTACCGCGTCGGCGACACGGCGACGTGGACGAGGGTCGAGGGCGCCGAGGCGAGCGTCTCGGTGGGCGGGGGCGCCGCGACCGTGGCGTACCGCGCGGTCGACGTCGCCGGCAACGTCAGCGGCGTCGGATCGACGTCCATCGGTGCCGAGGCGGGCGCGCCGACCCTCTCGGTCACGGGCGATCTGGTCGCGGGCGGCGTGATCACCGTCTCGGGAACGGGGTGGCCGGTCGAGGCGGACGGCGTGATCGAGCTGCACTCGACCCCGGTCGAGCTGGGTGCGGTGCGCACCGACGCCGCGGGGGCGTTCCGCGTGAACGCGACGCTCCCCGCCGACGCCGCCGGCTCGCACCGCATCGTCACCCGGATCGGCGGTGTCGAGGCCGCGGTCGCGGTCGAGATCCGCGCGGCGGCGACGCCCGGGGGCGGAGGAAGTACCGTTCCCGCACCGGGAGCCTCGGCCGGCCCGGGCTCCTCGACCGGCGGCGCGCCGTCGCCCCTCGCGGTGACCGGGGGCGCGGTGTCGGGCGGTGCGCTCGTGCTGGGTCTGCTCGCGGTGCTGATCGGCGCGGCGATGAAGCGCCGTCGCCGGACGGCGGATGGCGACGCCTGACGCCGTGTTCGAGGGGCGCCCCGGTCGCCGACGCGGCCGGGGCACCCCTCGTCGTGGCGGCTCAGTCGGCCGCGGCCAGTCGCCGCGCCCGCGCGACACCGTCGGCGATGGCCTCTTCTGCGGCGGGGTCCCAGGTGCGGTCGACGATCAACGACCGCACGTCGTGCACCCCGATGGTCCGCAGGAAGAACTCGACGAAGGCCACCTGGTGGTCGAAGACAGATCCCGGCGTCGGCCCGTCCTCGCCGTAGTACTGGCCCCGGACGAAGACGACGTCGGCGCGCGCGATGTCCACGGCGGGACCGAAGTGCACGCCGTCGTACGTGAAGAGCAGGTTCCGCTGCGCGGCGAGGTCGATCAGCTGCTTCAGCTTGTAGGGGATCGACCAGTTCCACATCGGCACGCCGAGGACGATGCGGTCGGCCTCGCGGAAGCGGCGGGCCAGGTCCTCGATCTTCGCCCAGGCGCGCGACTCGACGGCATCCAGCGGTTCCTGGTCGACCCACTTGTACTTCGCCGCGATGACGCGCTCGTCGAACTCGGGAAGCTCCTCGCGCCACACGTCGAGCGTGTCGACATCGATGTCCGGATGCCGTTCCCGCAGCGCATCGATCAGGGCCGAGGCGATCGTGACCGAGGCGCCGTCGTGGCGGGGGGACGAGATGATATGGAGCACGCGCATAGGGCCAGTGTCGCGAACCCCGATCCGCCGGCCCGGACGCTTGACGCCGGGCGGGTGCGGGTGTCCGGCGCTGCGCTCCCCGCCCCGTTCCGTTCCGCCGCGGCTCCTGCGTCGCGCACGCGCGCGGAGCCCCGGCCGCCGAGGGCGACCGGGGCTCCGGGGTACCCGGGGGAGGGATCAGCTGGTGAGCAGGCGCAGACCGTAGGTCTGCAGGATCTCGTTGACGGGCTGGAAGTAGGTCGTCCCACCCGAGGTGCAGTCGCCGGAGCCGCCCGAGGTCACGCCCTGCGCCTGGTTTCCGGCGAGCAGCGAACCGCCGGAGTCGCCGGGCTCGGCGCAGACGTTCGTGCGGATCAGACCCGAGACCGAGCCCTCGGCGTAGCGCACCGTGGAGTTGAAGCCCTGGATCTGACCGCAGTGCCAGCCGGTCGTCGATCCGGAGCGGCACACCGTGGCGCCGACCGCGGCCTGCGTCGAGCCCTTCACGGCCACCGCGCCGCCGGCGTAGTCCATGACCTGACCGACCGGGGTGTGGTTGGGTGTGGCGACCCACGCGTAGTCGTTGCCGGGGAAGGACGAGCCACGGAACGAGCCGTAGGTCGTCGAGTCGCCGGTCGCGCCGCAGTGGCCGGCGGTGACGAATCCGCCCTGGACCGCGAAGCCGACCGAGCAGCGGCTCTGGTTGTTGATGATGTACGACATGCCGCCGCGGATCGTGGCGAAGGTCTCGGGTGCTTCGGCGCCGGTCTCGAGCCGGACGGCCTCGGCGGGGGCGCCGAGCGAGGCCACGAAGTCGGAGGCGACCTGGTCGCCGCCGGCGACGACGTCGACCACCACGTCGTTGGCCTCGACGTCGATCCACCACGAGGGGATGACGTCGGGTACGGCGCTGGCCTCGATCTGCGCGGCGATGGCTTCGAGATCGGTGAGCGAGTGCTCGACCTCGACCGGCACGGCGCCGGCGTCGACCGCCGCGGCGGAGGCGGCCTCGGTCGTCACGGCGGCGTAGACCGTCCGCGTCGATTCGTCGAGCCAGGTGCCGGCGTAGGCGTCGCCGGCGACGGCTTCGACGTCGTCGCTCGTCGCGGCGGCGTCGGCCTGGAAACGCAGGACGTCCTGCGCTCCGGCGGTGTCGGTGCCGAGGTCGGCGGCCATCGCTTCGAGCAGCTGCGCGTCGACGCCGTCGACGGCGGTGCGCTCGGGTGCGGGCGGGGTCTGCGCCAGAGCGGGGGCGCTGGCGGCGGTGGTCAGGAACAGGCCGAGGGCAGCAGCGCCGACGACCGTCTTCGATATGCGGTTCACGGGGAGTGACCTTCCATCCAGGGGGGATAAATGGCGGGGTACCCGTGGACATGGAAACACGCGGCAGACGAAAAGCGAAGACTTTTCTGGAAATTGGTGATCAGGGTCCAGAATGTGTCCTCCGTTCGGGGGACAGGCTGATCTGGGCTTGTGCGGCGGGCCGCCGAGGCCCCGCGCGCCCGGTGTTTAGGCTGGCGCCATGAGCCCGAACGACCCTCGCGCCACCGGTCCTGCGCTCTCCTCCGACCTCGCCGCCCGCGCGGCGACGCTCGCGGCCGCTTTCGGTCCGCGCGCCGTCACGGCCCCGAGTCCGCGCCGTCCCGCGCTGCCGACCGACCCGGACGGGGCGGCGTTCGTCGCCGCGGCCGCCGACGCGGTGCTGCGCCCCGAGAGCCTCACGGCCGCGGCCGCGGCGCTGCACCGGCTCGCCGAGGTCGCGCCCGCCTCGCTGCCGTGGTTCGTGCGCGGCGCCCTGCAGCTCGGCGGCGCCGTCGCCCCGGTGCTCCCCACCCCCGCCGTGCCGCTCGCGCGTCGAGCGCTGCGCGACGTGCTCGCCGGCCTGGTGCTCGACGCCCGGGCCGAGCGGCTCGGGGTCGAGCTGGCGAACGCGGCCGCTGACGAGACGGTGCTCGACCTGCGCCTCGACGGCCCCCGGGTGGCCGGGGAGTCCGCCGCGCGGCGCCGGCTGGACGGCATCCGCTCCCTCCTCGCCCGCGACGACGTCACGCGCGTGACGTTCGCGATCGGCGACGTGGTCGCGCCGCGCTCGCCGTGGGCGTTCGAGGCCGACGTGCAGCACGCCGCCGAGCGCGTGCTGCCGGTGTTCCTCGACGCGGCGGCCCGCGGAACGCACGTCACCCTCCTCGCCACCGGTCGCGACGACCTCGACCTCACCGTCGCCGTGCTCACGCGCGTCCTCGAAGAGCCCCGTCTGCGCGCGGCCGCAGCGGGCGTCGGCCTGCCGGTCGCGGTTCCCGAGACACTGGGTGCGGTGCACGAGCTGGCCGCCTGGGCGCGCGTCCGCGCGGCCGCGGGAGGGTCGCGCCTGACCCTGCGCCTGTTCGATGACCGACTCGGCGGACGCGACACCGTCGAGGCCGCCCGTCACGGGTGGGAACGCCCCGCCGTCACGGTGCGCGCCGACGTGGACGCGTTCTTCGTGCGCGCCCTGCGCGACGCGCTGAGCCCGCGCGGCGTCGAGGGCCTCGACCTCGAGATCGCGTCGAGCGACCCCGTCCGCGCCGCGATCGCCCTGGTTCTGTCCGAAGAAGTGGATGCCGCGGTGCGGCTCGTCCTGCCGCGGGGAACGTCGTGGCGGCCGGACGTGCCGACGATCACGACCGCCGCGGTCGTGCACCCCGACGATCTCGACGTGGTCGCCGCCCGCCTGGCTGCCGCCCACGCCGAGGGCGCGAGCGCCGGTGCCCACGCCGAGGACGCGAGCGTCGAGGAGGACGCCGAAAGCGCGAGCGCCCAGGCCGACCCCGAGGGTTCGAGCGCGCGCGAAAGCGCGGGGGACGACGAACCGATGGCGGATGCCGATGAGCCCGCCGACGCGACCACGCTGCGCGTGCGCCGCGCCCTGGCCGCCGCCGATCTGCCGCACCCCGCCGCCCGCTCGGGTCGACGCGGGGGCGACGTCGACCCGGCGATCCTGCGCGAACGCCTCGATGCCGACACCGCCGACCCGGGCCTGACGCAGGCGGTGCTCGGCATCGCGCGCGAGGCCGTGGCATCCGCCGACACCTCCGCCCTCGGGCCGGACGTGCAGCAGATGCTGTTCGGCGGGCAGGCGTTCGTCGACACCGCCGTCTTCTCGGTGCGCGAGAGCGCCGACCTGGCCGGGGGCGCTCCCGGATTCGCCCACGTCGCCGACACCGACCCGTCGCTGCCCGACGATCGCGCCTGGGCGCTGCAGGCGCTCTCGCGCGCGGCGGGCTCGACCGCGGGCGTCGCGACCGCCGCCGCGGGGCGCGTCGACGACGCGGCCGGAATCGACGAGGTGGTCACCCGGGTCGCTGCCGCCGCCGAACCGTGGGGCGCCCTCGCCGCCGCCGAGCGCGCGACGGTGCTGTACGCGGCCGCCCGCACGCTCGGGGAGCGGCGCGCCGAGCTGATCGAGGTGCTGGCTTCGGAGGGCGGGGCTCTGCTGAGCGAGGCCGACGCCGAGGTGAGCCAGGCCGTCGATGCGGCGGCCTTCTGCGCCGCCACCGCGAAAGAACTGGACCGCGTGCCGGGGGCGGTCTTCGTCCCCGATCGCGTCACCGTCGTCGCCCCCCGCTGGAACGCCCCCGTCGGACTCTGCGCCGCCGAGACGCTCGCGGCGCTGGCCGCCGGATCGGGCGTGCTGCTGACGCCGTCGCCGCGCGCGCGGCGGGCGGGAGCGGTCGTCGCCGAAGCCCTGTGGGCCGCCGGCGTGCCCCGCGATCTGCTCGTCTTCGTCGACCTCGACGAGGAGGCCTCGGGGCGCACCCTCGTCGTGCACCCGGGCGTGGACCGCGTCCTGCTGAGCGGGGCCCGCGCCACGGCCGAGAGCTTCACCGGATGGCGACCCGCACTGCGCCTGCAGGCCCTCACCGCCGGCCGCAACGTCGCGATCGTCGCGCCCTCGGCCGACCTCGACGACGCGGTGACCGACCTGGTCGCGTCCGCTTTCGCCCGCGCGGGACAGGCGTCGACCGCCGTCTCGTCCGTCATCGTCGTCGGCGCCGTCGGGCGGTCGCACGCCTTCCAGGAGCAGCTGAAGGATGCCGTCACCTCGCTGCGCGTGGGACCCGCCGACGACCCGCTCTCCGACGTGGGGCCGCTCGTCGAGGAACCCTCGGGCGAGGTGCGCCGCGCGTTGACCGTGCTGGGCGAGGGGGAGCGCTGGCTCGTCGAGCCGCACGAGCTGGACCTCGGCCCCGAGACGGCCGGACGCTTCTGGTCGCCGGGCGTGCGCACGGGGGTCACCGCCGGGTCGCACCTGGCGCGGACCGCGGTGGCCGCTCCGGTGCTCGGCATCCTGCACGTTCCCACCCTCACCCGTGCGATCGAGGTGCAGAACGCGATCGGGTCGGGCTTCGTCGCGGCTCTGTACACGCGCGACGCCGCCGATCTGGAGCTGTGGCTCGACGGGGTCGAGGCCGCGGTGCTGCGGGTCAACCGCCCCGCGACGGGCGCGGTCGTGCAGCGCGAGCCCCTCGGTGGGTGGGGCGACGCCGCCGTCGGCGACGGCGGCATGGTCGGGGGGTCGAACCGGCTCGTGACCCTCGGATCGTGGCGGCCCTCGACCGGTGGTGCCTCGTCGTCGACGCTGCACCTGCGCGGCCTCGACAGCCGGATCACCGCCCTGATCGAGTCGGCGCAGCCGACCCTGTCGTACGAGGCCTTCGATTGGCTCCGGCGGGGAGCACTCTCGGACGCGGTCGCGTGGGACCGCGAGTTCGGCCGCGTGCGGGACGTCTCGCGCCTGGGTGTCGAGCGCAATCTGTGGCGCTATCGGCCGACCGCCGTCGCCGTGCGCGCGACGGGCGATGCGTCGTGGCAGGCCGTGCTGCGCGTGCTGGTGGCGGCGGTGCGTTCGGGATCGACGTTCACGCTGAGCACTCCGGTGGGGCTCCCCGCCGCGGTGCGGCACCTGCTCGGCGAGAGCGGTGTCGCCGTCTCGGTCGAGACCGACGAACAGTGGTTGCAGCGCCTGGCGGGCGGCACCCCGGATGCCGGCGACGGCGAGCCGCTCGCGGCCGCGCCCCGCCCGCAGCGGATCCGTCTGGTGGGCCCGGCCGAGACGGTCGCGACGCTGCGCGCGGCGGTGGCCGAGACGGTCGGGGCCGACGTGTCGACGACGGTCTACGCGGGTGAGGTCACCACCGCCGGTCGGCTCGAGCTGCTGCCGTTCCTCCGCGAGCAAGCGGTGTCGATCGGCGCCTGGCGGTTCGGTCGTCCCGACTCGTGGAGTTCGGCTGTCATCTGAGCGCACGGGGTTTCGAAAACGCTCGGCGCTCGACGCCCCGCCCGGTAGCGTCGGCGCCGACCGCAAGGAGCACCGATGACCGCTGCCCGACTCACCGTCGACCCCCGCTTCGCCATCGGCGCCGTGCGTCGCCGCCTGTTCGGGGGCTTCGTCGAGCACCTCGGCCGCCACGTCTACGACGGCATCTACGAACCCGGCCACCCCGAGGCCGACGACCAGGGCTTCCGTCGCGACGTGCTCGAGCTCGTGCGCGAGCTCGGCGTCTCGACGATCCGCTACCCCGGCGGCAACTTCGTCTCGGGATTCCGGTGGGAGGACAGCGTGGGGCCGCGCGAGCAGCGCCCGCGCCGCCTCGACCTGGCGTGGCACTCGACCGAGACGAACGAAATCGGCCTCCACGAGTTCTCGGACTGGCTCGACAAGGCCGGCAGCGACCTCATGCTCGCCGTCAACCTCGGCACCCGCGGGGTGCTCGAGGCGCTCGACCTGCTCGAGTACAGCAACGTCCCCGGAGGCACGACCCTGTCGCAGCAGCGCATCGACAACGGCCGCGCCGCGCCCTTCGACGTGCGCGTGTGGTGCCTCGGCAACGAGATGGACGGTCCCTGGCAGCTCGGCCACCGCTCGGCAGACGACTACGGCAAGATCGCCTCGCAGACCGCGAAGGGCATGCGCCAGCTCGATCCCTCGATCGAGCTCGTGGTGTGCGGGTCATCGGGGGCGCAGATGCCGACGTTCGGCGAGTGGGAGCGCGTCGTGCTGGAGCACACGTACGACGACGTCGACATGATCTCGTGCCACGCGTACTACCAGGAGCACGACGGCGACGCCGCGTCGTTCCTGGCCTCGGCGGTCGACATGGACCGCTTCATCGAGGCCGTCGTCGCCACCGCCGACCACGTCGGCGCCGCGCGCGGCAGCACCAAGCGCATCGACATCTCGTTCGACGAGTGGAACGTCTGGTACATCGACCGCGTCGACGCGGTCAGACCCACCGCGATCGACGACTGGCCGATCGCGCCGCGTCTGCTCGAGGACGTGTATACGGTGATGGATGCCGTCGTCTTCGGCAGCCTCATGATCTCGCTGCTCGCGCACGCCGACCGCGTGGCATCCGCGTCCCTCGCCCAGCTCGTCAACGTGATCGCGCCGATCATGACCGAACCCGGCGGGCCGGCGTGGCGGCAGACGACGTTCTTCCCGTTCGCCCTGACCTCGCGGCTGGCGCGCGGCGCGGCCGTCCGCGTGCAGATCGACGCGGCCACGGTCGACACCGCTCGCCACGGGACGGTTCCGATCGTGGATGCCGTGGCCACCCACGACGCCGCCACCGGCGAGAGCGCGGTGTTCCTGGTGCACCGCGGCCTCGACCGCCCCGTCGAGCTCGAGATCGATGTACGCGGCCTCGGCGATGTCGAGGTGGTCGAGGCGCACGCGCTGCACGACGACGACCCCCGGGCATGCAACACGCTCGACGACCCCGAGCGGGTTCGGCCCCGCGCCCTCGGGACGCGGCTGGACGACGGCATCCTGTCCGTCACCCTGCCACCGGTCGCCTGGGCCGCCGTGGCGCTTCGCCGCGCGGCGTGACGCCGCCGCGCCCCGCCCCGCCCCGCCCCGCCGGGCCGCCCCGCCGGGCCGCGAGACTGCATCCCGCTGACATCTCGGTTGCAGGATGTCACCGAGTTGTCAGCGCACTGCAGTCTCGCCGCCCGTACGCCCCGGCCCCCGCGCCCCGGCACCGCGCCGGCGCGCGCCGCGAGACGCCCCTCACCCGCCCGTGAGACAATGGCCGCGGCGTGCTCGGACCGACCTTTCCCCGCCACGGCGCTCCGGCGTCACCGGGTCGAAGGGCCACCGAGCCCCAGGACAGCGTCCGCCGCACCTTTCCTCCGAGGAGCAGAGATGTCCGCTACCCCCGCCACGACGACGGTCGATGCCGCCGAGACCGCGCGCGTCCAGCAGCACCGCCGGTACCTGATGTGCCGGCCCGAGCACTTCACCGTCAGCTACAGCATCAACCCGTGGATGGAGCCCTCGCGCCCCACCGACACCGCCCTCGCGGTCCGGCAGTGGCAGGCGCTGTACGACACCTACGTCGCGCTCGGGCACGAGATCGAGCTGATCGACCCGCTCGAGGGCCTGCCCGACATGGTCTACACGGCCAACGGCGGTTTCGTGATCGACGGTGTGGCCTACGGGCCCAAGTTCCGTTTCCGCGAGCGCGCCGCCGAGGCCCCCGCCTTCATCGACTGGTTCGCGGCGAACGGCTTCGAGGTCGCCGAGCCCGTCGAGGTGAACGAGGGCGAGGGTGACTTCCTGCTCGTGGGCGACACCATCCTCGCGGGAACCGGGTTCCGCTCCACCGGTGACAGCCACCGCGAGGTCGGCGAGGTCTTCTCGCGCGAGGTCGTGTCGCTGACGCTGACCGACCCGCGTTTCTACCACCTCGACACCGCGCTCGCCGTGCTCGACCCGGTCGAGGGCCCCGCGGGCGTCGACAAGGCCAACATCGCCTACCTGCCCAACGCCTTCGACGAGAAGAGCCAGGGGATCCTGCGCGAGCGCTTCCCCGACGCCATCCGGGTCTCGGATGCCGACGGCTCGGTCTTCGGACTCAACTCGGCCAGCGACGGCAAGAACGTCATCATCTCCCCGCGTGCCAAGGGCTTCGAGGCGCAGCTGCGCGAGCGCGGCTACACCCCCGTGCTGGTCGACCTGTCCGAGCTGCTGCTCGGCGGCGGCGGCATCAAGTGCTGCACGCTCGAGCTGCGCGGCGGCTCGCGATGAGCACCGCGATCGACGACCTCGGCGCCCGCCTGATCGCCGACGAGGGCGCGCACCTCGCCCACAACTACCACCCGCTCCCCGTGGTCGCGGCGCGCGCCGAGGGCGTGTGGGTCACCGACGTCGAGGGCAAGCGCTACCTCGACCTGCTGTCGGCGTACTCGGCTCTGAACTTCGGGCACGGCCACCCCGCGATCCTGGCGGCCGCGCGCGAGCAGCTCGAGCGCATGACGCTGACGAGCCGGGCGTTCCACAACGATCGCCTCGGTCCCTTCGCCGCCGCGCTCGCCGCGCTGTGCGGCAAAGACATGGTGCTGCCGATGAACACCGGTGCCGAGGCCGTCGAAACGGGCATCAAGGTCGCCCGTGCCTGGGGCTACCGCACGAAGGGCATCACCCCGGATGCCGCGACGATCGTCGTCGCGAACGGCAACTTCCACGGCCGCACGACCACGATCGTCGGCTTCAGCGACGACCCGACCGCGCACGACGACTTCGGTCCGTACGCTCCCGGCTTCGTGCACGTGCCCTACGGGGACGCGGATGCCATCGCCGCCGCCATCGACGAGAACACCGCTGCGGTGCTGATCGAGCCCATCCAGGGCGAGGCCGGCGTCGTGATCCCACCGGCGGGGTTCCTGCGCCGCGTGCGCGAGATCTGCACCGAGCGCAACGTGCTGTTCATCGCCGACGAGATCCAGTCCGGTCTCGGGCGCGTGGGCGAGACGTTCGCGTGCGACCGCGAGGGCGTCGTGCCCGACCTCTACCTGCTCGGCAAGGCGCTGGGCGGCGGCATCCTCCCCGTCTCGGCCGTCGTCGCGAACGAGGACGTGCTCGGCGTGATCCGCGCCGGGGAGCACGGTTCGACCTTCGGCGGCAACCCGCTGGCCGCCGCCGTAGGACTGCGGGTCGTCGAGATGCTGGCATCCGGGGAATTCCAGACGCGCGCGAAGGCGTTGGGGAATCACCTCGAGCAGAACCTGCAGACGCTCGTCGGCCACGGTGTGACCGCCGTGCGCATCGCGGGCCTGTGGGCGGGCGTCGACATCGACCCCGCGTACGGCACGGGCCGCGAGGTCGCCGAGAAGCTGCTGAGGCGCGGCGTCCTGGTCAAGGACACGCACGGTCAGACGATCCGCATCGCCCCGCCGCTGACGATCCGCGCGACCGAGCTGGACTGGGCGGTCGAACAACTGAAGCACGCGCTCGCGTCCTGACGC
>NZ_CAJYPF010000273.1 GCF_913776565.1 uncultured Microbacterium sp.
AATCGTCGACATGCGTATGCCCTCCGCCGCCGTCGTCGCGCCTCGCGCGCGGCGGCGGCGCGTCGCGGTGTCGTCGCCCCGCGCCGCAATCGCTTCATCGGCGCCATTCGGCACGCATGAAGCGCCCGCGCGACACTTCGACGCCACCCAACGCGCTGTCACCGCCCAGCGCCCCACCGCCGCCCGCCGCCCCGCCGCCCGCGGCGCCGTTTCATCGGCGCCATTCGGCACGCATGAAACGCCCCCGCGACACTTCGACGCCACTCAACGCGCTGTCACCACCCAGCGCCACGCCCCTACCAAACGCCCCACCCCCACCCAACGCCCCACCCAGCGCCCCACCCCCGGGAGCGCGTCGTGAAGCGCGGGCGGCTGCGCGTACTGCTGGGCATGGCGCCGGGCGTGGGCAAGACGTACGAGATGCTCGAAGAGGGGCGGCGCCTGCGCGACGAGGGCCGCGACGTCGTCATCGCCGTCGTCGAGACCCACGGCCGCGTCGCCACGGCCGCCCAGGCGGAGGGCCTCGAGGTCGTTCCACGTCGCACCGTCGCCCACCGTGGAGTCGCGCTCGACGAGATGGACCTGGATGCCGTGCGCGAGCGGCATCCGCAGATCGCCCTCGTCGACGAGCTCGCACACACCAACGCGCCCGGCTCGCTGCACGACAAGCGCTGGCACGACGTCGACGACCTGCTGGACGCGGGGATCGACGTGATCACCACCGTCAACGTGCAGCACATCGAATCGCTCAACGACGTGGTCGAGAAGATCACCGGGGTCATCCAGCGCGAGACGGTCCCGGATGCCGTGGTCCGCGCCGCCGACCAGATCGAGGTCGTGGATCTGGCGCCGCAGTCGTTGCGGGACCGTCTCGCGGCGGGGTCGGTGTACCCGGCCGAGCGCATCGACGCGGCACTGTCGAACTACTTCCGCCTGGGCAATCTGACGGCGTTGCGCGAGCTCGCCCTGCTGTGGCTGGCCGACGAGGTCGACTCGGCGCTGCAGCGCTACCGCACCGAGCACGGTATCGAGGGGACGTGGCAGGCGCGGGAGCGGGTCGTCGTGGCCCTCACCGGCGGGCCCGAGGGCGAGACCCTGCTGCGCCGGGGTGCGCGCATCGCGGCGCGCTCGGCCGGGGGCGAACTGCTCGCGGTGCACGTGTCGACGCAGGACGGCCTGCGGGCGAGCGCTCCCGGGGCCCTCGCCGAGCAGCGGGCGCTGGTCGAGACCCTCGGCGGGTCGTATCACCAGGTGATCGGCGAAGACCCGGCGACCGCCCTGGTCGACTTCGCCCGATCGGTCAACGCCTCGCAGCTGGTGATCGGTGTGAGCCGACGCGGGCGGCTCGCGGCGGCCCTGACCGGTCCGGGCATCGGCGCGACCGTCATCCGCCTGTCGGGCGACATCGACGTGCACATCGTCAATCACGCGCGCGCCGGCGGTCGCTTCGCCCTTCCGCGCCTGGTCGGGCCCGCGCTCAGCGCGAAGCGTCGCATCCTGGGCTTCGTCACCGCCCTGGTCGGCGGACCGCTCATCTCGATGCTGCTGCTGGCGACCGGTTCGGACGACTCCGTCGCCGCCGACGTGCTGGTCTACCAGCTGCTCGTCGTCGTCGTGGCGCTGATCGGCGGGATCTGGCCGGCGCTGTTCGCGGCCGTCCTGTCGGGCTTCACGCTGAACTTCCTCTTCATCGAGCCGCTGTACACGGTCACGATCAGCAACCCGGCCAATGCGCTCGCTCTCGCGCTGTACGTCGTCATCGCGACGCTCGTCAGCATCGTCGTCGACCAGGCCGCGCGTCGGGCTCGTTCGGCCCGCCGCGCCGGCGCCGAGGCCGAACTGCTGGCGACCGTCGCCGGGAGCGTGCTGCGCGGAGAGAGCGCCGTGCCCGCGCTCGTCAGCCGGGCCCGCGAGGCATTCGGTCTGGCCGGGGTGCGACTGATCACCGCGGACGGCGACGTCATCGCCACCGACGGCGAGCCGGTCCGCGACGAACGGTCCACGGCCGTCCCGGTCGGGGTCGACCGTGCCGTGCTCGAGCTGCACGGGCGGGATCTGGATGCCGGCGAGCGCCGCCTTCTCGACGTCATCGTCGCGCAGCTCGCCGCCGCCCTGGAGCGCACCGACCTCGCCGAGACGGCCGCCGAGGCGGGGGCCCTCGCCGAGACCGACCAGGTGCGCAGCGCCCTGCTGTCGGCGGTGAGCCATGACCTGCGGCGTCCGCTCGCCGCGGCCGTCGCGTCGCTGGGGGGTCTGCGCGCCGCGGGCGACAACCTGTCGGACGACGACCGCCGCGAACTGCTCGAGACCGCCGACGAGAGCCTGGCGACCCTGTCGGTGCTGGTCACCGACCTGCTCGATGTCAGCCGCGTGCAGGCGGGCGTGCTCGCGGTGTCGCTGGCACCGACCGACGCGGCGGGCGTCGTGCTCATGGCCCTGGACGAACTCGACCTCGGCCCCGACGACGTCGAGCTCGCCCTCGATCCCGACCTGCCCCCGCTGCGCGCGGACCCGGTGCTGCTCCAACGCGTGCTCGTCAACGTGCTCACGAACGCCCAGCGCTACACCCCCGACGGCGCGCGCGTCCGCATCGCCACGAGCCGCCTCGGCGGCATCGCCGAGATCAGGGTCATCGACCACGGCCCGGGGATCGCGGCCGACCGCCGCGAGGACATGTTCTCGCCCTTCCAGCGCCTGGGCGACACCGACAACACGGCCGGACTCGGCCTGGGCCTCGCCCTCTCGCGCGGTTTCGCCGAGGGCATGGGCGGCACCCTCACCCCCGAAGACACCCCCGGTGGCGGCCTCACCATGGTGGTGGCGTTGCCGGTCGAGAGAGCGGATGCCACGGCATCCGGAACCCCCAGGAGCATCGCGTGAAGATCCTCATCGCCGACGACGACCCGCAGTTGGTGCGGGCCCTGCGCATCACGCTGGCGGCGCACGGCTACGACGTCGTCGCCGCGGCCGACGGCGCCGCGGCGATCACGCTCGCCGCCCAGTCGCACCCCGACCTGGTGCTGCTGGACCTCGGGATGCCGCACCTCGACGGTGTGCAGGTCATCCAGGCGCTGCGCGGCTGGACGACCGCGCCGATCATCGTGGTGTCGGGTCGCACCGGCTCGGCCGACAAGGTCGAGGCCCTCGACGCGGGAGCCGACGACTACGTCACCAAGCCGTTCCAGATCGACGAGCTGCTCGCACGCCTGCGCGTGCACGCGCGACGCACCGTCCCCGCGAGCGGGGAGTCCACGGTGCGCTTCGGCGACGTCGAGGTCGACCTGGCGGCGAACGCCGTGCTGCGGGGCGGGGCGCGCGTGCACCTCACGCCGACGGAGTGGCGGATGCTGGAGTTCCTCGCCCGCAACCCGGGCTCGCTCGTGACGCGGCAGACCCTGCTGAAGGAGATCTGGGCGAGCGAGCAGGTCGCCGACAGCGGGTACCTGCGGCTGTACATGTCGCAGTTGCGCAAGAAGCTCGAGGCCGATCCCTCGGCCCCGGTGCACCTGCTCACCGAACAGGGGATGGGGTACCGGCTGGTGGTGTGA
>NZ_CAJYPF010000274.1 GCF_913776565.1 uncultured Microbacterium sp.
CCCCCTACCCCTCCCCGCCGCCCTACCGATCTCCCGCCAAGGCGCCCGCCAAGAAGCGCGCCCCCGCCAAGAAGAAGGCCGCCGACGAGGCTCCCGCCGCGGACGAGGCTCCCGCCGACGAGGCACCCGCGAAGGCTCCCGCCAAGAAGCGCGCCCCGGCCAAGAAGAAGGCCGACGCCGCCGAGTAAGTCCCTGTGAAGGGGGGGTGGATGCCACGGCATCCACCCCCTTTTTCTCATCCCCACATGCCGTCGAGTGTTCAGGGCGCGCTCGGTGTCCCGGGGGCTCGCCACCTCCCCTCACCTTCGGTTGGGTGTCCGAGACATCCGGACCGGATTCGAACTCGTCCGGGTGAAGCGGACACTCAGGCGCGTTGCGCCCTGACGACACGCGGGCGGCCCACGAGAAGGAGCAGACGATCCATGAACGACTGGCAGAACAGAGTGGATGCCGTCTGGGCCGACGACACGCTCGATCCCCACGACGTGATCGCGCGCATAGACGCCCTCGCCGCTGAGCGGCCCGTCGACGATCCTGTCGCGCTCTTCGAACGCGCCGGGGCGCGCGACTCGGCCGGCGTCGAGGACGAGGCCGAGGTGCTGTACCGGCGCGCCCTCGCGATCGGGCTCGACGACGAGCGCCGGACGCGGGCCACCATTCAACTGGCGAGCACGATCCGCAACCTCGGCAAGACCGAGGAGTCGCTCGCGATGCTCCGCGCCGAGTACGAGCGAGAGCCGCGCGGGCCCCTGCACGACGCGGCCGCCGCCTTCTACGCCCTGGCCCTGGTGTCGAACGGTGACGCCGAACGGGCGGCATCCGTCGCTCTGCAGGCGCTCGCCCCGCACCTGCCCCGCTATACCCGTTCCGTGACCGGATACGCGCGAGAAATCGCCGATCACCTCGACTGATCCGCCCGCGGCGAACACGGCATCCGGTGTCGGAGCCCGCCGGTAGATTCGTTGCAGATCACCGGAAGAGGAGCACACATGCCCGAACCCCTTATGGCAACGAGCGTCTTCGACAGGCTGCTGAAGGACCGCATCATCTGGCTCGGTTCGGAGGTGCGTGACGAGAACGCCAACGAGATCTGCGCCAAGATCCTGCTGCTCGCGGCAGAGGACCCGCAGAAGGACATCTACCTCTACATCAACTCGCCCGGCGGCTCGATCACGGCCGGCATGGCGATCTACGACACCATGCAGTTCGTGCCGAACGACATCGTCACGGTCGGTATCGGCATGGCGGCGTCGATGGGTCAGCTGCTGCTGACCAGCGGCACCAAGGGCAAGCGCTACATCACGCCCAACGCGCGCGTGCTGCTGCACCAGCCCCACGGCGGCTTCGGCGGCACGTCGAGCGACATCCAGACGCAGGCGCAGCTCATCCTCGACATGAAGCGCCGCCTCGCCGAGATCACCGCGAACCAGACCGGCAAGAGCGTCGAGCAGATCAACGCCGACGGCGACCGCGACCGCTGGTTCACGGCGCAGGAGGCGCTCGAGTACGGCTTCGTCGACCACATGCGCGAGCACGCCACCGACGTCACCGGCGGCGGCGGAACCGCGGCCTGAGTCGAGAGGAAAAGGACACCATCATGAACATCCCCACTTTCGGCGGCGCCGCAGCGCACATGCCTTCGAGTCGCTACGTCCTTCCTCAGTTCGAGGAGCGCACGGCCTACGGCTACAAGCGCCAGGACCCGTACAACAAGCTGTTCGAAGACCGCGTGATCTTCCTCGGCGTACAGGTCGACGACGCCTCGGCCGACGACGTCATGGCCCAGCTGCTCGTGCTCGAGTCGCAGGACCCCGACCGCGACATCATCATGTACATCAACTCGCCCGGCGGCTCGTTCACGGCCATGACGGCGATCTACGACACCATGCAGTACGTCTCGCCGCAGATCCAGACCGTCGTGCTCGGACAGGCCGCGTCCGCGGCATCCGTCCTTCTCGCCGCCGGCGCCCCCGGCAAGCGTCTCGCCCTGCCCAACGCCCGCATCCTGATCCACCAGCCCGCCATGGGCGAGGCCGGTCACGGTCAGGCGTCGGACATCGAGATCCAGGCGCAGGAGATCCTGCGCATGCGTACCTGGCTCGAAGAGACGATGGCCCGTCACACCGGCCAGGACGTCGCCAAGGTCAACAAGGACATCGACCGCGACAAGATCCTCTCGGCCCACGAGGCCATGGAGTACGGCATCGTCGACCAGGTGCTTACGACCCGCAAGCGCCAGCCTGCGGCTCTCACCGCCTGACCCGCTGCTCCTCGGCGCCCCGCAGACCCGTTCCGGTCTGCGGGGCGCCGTCGTGCGCGGCGCCGCGCGCGCTCCTGCGGTCGGCTCCGCCCCGTCTCGCACCGGTGCCGACCCCCGCCGGGTAGTGCCTCGAGACTGCACCCGGCTGACAAGTCGGCGACATCCTGCAACCGAGATGTCGGGGGGATGCCGTGTCGTGGCACCGGCCGCGGTCGACACCGTCCGGAAGCCCTCGTCACGCCGCCCGCCGTGGTCCACGGGATGACGCCGAGGGCGATCACGACACCGCCGGACGCGCAAATGCCCTCGGTTCGCCCGGGGTCGGGTTAGGCTCGGGTAACACACCGGCGGGGGCCGGGTGACGGGAGGATCCGGCCATGGCACGCATCGGTGAGAGCGCCGACCTGTTCAAGTGCTCCTTCTGCGGCAAGAGTCAGAAGCAGGTACAGCAGCTCATCGCCGGTCCAGGCGTGTACATCTGCGACGAATGCGTCGAGCTGTGCAACGAGATCATCGAAGAGCGCATGGCCGAGTCGTCTGCCGGCGAGGTGGCCGAGTTCGATCTGCCCAAGCCCCGCGAGATCTTCTCGTTCCTCGAGGAGTACGTCGTCGGTCAAGAGCCAGCCAAGCGCGCCCTCGCCGTCGCCGTCTACAACCACTACAAGCGCGTCCGCGCGCACGGCACCCTGCAGCCCGCCGAGGCTCGCGCCGAAGAGATCGACATCGCCAAGAGCAACATCCTGCTGCTCGGCCCGACCGGCTGCGGCAAGACCTATCTGGCGCAGACCCTCGCGAAGCGCCTCAACGTCCCCTTCGCGGTCGCGGATGCCACGGCCCTCACCGAGGCCGGCTACGTCGGCGAAGACGTCGAGAACATCCTGCTCAAGCTCTTGCAGGCCGCCGACTTCGACGTCAAGCGCGCCGAGACGGGCATCATCTACATCGACGAGGTCGACAAGATCGCCCGAAAGGCCGAGAACCCCTCGATCACGCGCGATGTCTCGGGCGAGGGCGTGCAGCAGGCGCTGCTGAAGATCCTCGAGGGCACGGTCGCCTCGGTTCCGCCCCAGGGCGGCCGCAAGCATCCCCACCAGGAGTTCATTCAGATCGACACGACGAACGTCCTGTTCATCGTCGCGGGGGCCTTCGCCGGCCTCGAAGAGATCATCTCGGCGCGGGTCGGCAAGCACGGCGTCGGCTTCGGCGCTCCGCTGCACCGGAAAGAAGACGCGCCCGACCTCTTCAGCGAGGCACTGCCCGAAGACCTGCACAAGTTCGGTCTCATCCCCGAGTTCATCGGCCGTCTGCCGGTCGTGGCATCCGTCTCTCCGCTCGATCAGGACGCGCTGATGGAGATCCTCACCGCGCCGCGCAACGCCCTGGTCAAGCAGTACCAGAGGATGTTCGAGCTCGACGGCGTGCAGCTGGAGTTCGACGAGGACGCCCTGCGGGCGATCGCCGACCTCGCCGTGGCCCGCAAGACCGGAGCCCGCGGACTTCGCGCGATCCTCGAGGACGTACTCGGTCCGATCATGTTCGACGTGCCGTCGGCCGACGACATCGCCAAGGTCGTCATCACGCGCGCGGCCGTCGAGGACGGCGCGCAGCCGCGACCGCGGCCGCTCGCCTGGCGCGACGCCCCGGACCGGTCCCTAGGCGCTGCGTCGCTTCTGCGCCAGCACGATCGTCGGCTGCGCGCCGTCCTCGACGGCCGCGCGCGTGATGACGACCTTGGCGATGTCGTCGGCCGACGGCACGTCGAACATGATCGGACCGAGTACGTCCTCGAGGATCGCGCGAA
>NZ_CAJYPF010000275.1 GCF_913776565.1 uncultured Microbacterium sp.
CGCCACGCCTCCCCGCGGTCTCGCCGCGGTCGGCCGGGGACATCCGGCGCGTCTCCCGAGACACAACGCAGGAGTTCAGCACCGACGGTGGGGCGGACAGGGGTGATCCCGCCCGTTCGCCGCGAAACTCCTGTGTTGCGGCGGCTCAGCCGGGAGCGGGGCCCGCCGCCCCCGCCGCCCCCGCCGCGACCCCGCCGCCGCGACTCGCTGGCCCGCTACCCGGGGGACACCGGGCTTAAGTTGCACACACCTGTGCACTTTCGGAGTACACTCGACCCGTGAGCATCCCCACCCGCCGCGACGCCGTCGAGAACCGCGCCGGCATCCTCGACGCGGCCACCGCCGCCATCGGGCACGACCCCCGCGCCTCGATCGACACGATCGCCCGCCGCGCCGGCCTCTCGCGCCGTGCGCTGTACGGTCACTTCGACGATCGCAACGCGATCGTGCGCGAGGTCATCGCCGCGGGGGCCGCCCGCTTCAACGCGATCGCCGACGACGTCGACGACACCGACTCCCGCGTCGCGCTCGCGCGTCTGGCATCCGAGCTCTGGCGCGAAGCAGCGCACGTGCAGGCCGCCGCGGCCCTCGCCCTCGACGACGCGCACCTGCCCGAGACCTCGGCGGCCCTCGCTCCGTTGCGCCGCCGCATCGACGCGATCGTGCGGCGTGGGCAGGAGGCGGGAGAGCTGCGCACCGACCTGCCGGCACCGACCCTGGCCCGCCTGCTGGAGGAGACCGGTCGCATGGTCGTCTCGCGGGTGGATGCCGAGTCCTCGACGGCGCGCGCCATCGCGGTGTGCGCCGTGCTGGGCATGGCCGGACTGTCGTGGACCGAGGCGCGCGAGATCCTCGCGCAGCACCCCGACCTGGAGGCGCAGGCTTGATGAAGATCGTCGTCGACGCCGTCGCCAAGGGCCGCAGCGCCCTTCCCGAGACCACGACCGCTTACGAGACGGGCACCGCGACCCTCGTCGTCGCGGAGACCGAGCAGCGTCCCACGGTGCTGGGCCTGGTGGCATCCGGACGCATGAAGGTCGACGCCGGCACCGTCACGATCGACGGACGCGCCGACCGCGGCGCGATCCGCCGGCGCGTGGCGCTCGTCGACGCCCCGATCGTGTCGGAGCCCGAACCGAACGTCACCGTCACCGGCGTCGTCGCCGAGGAACTCATGTTCGCCGGTCACGCACCGACGCCCTTCGCGGCCGCACGATGGCTCGAGCAGATCGGACTCGAGTCGATCGCGTCGCTTCCCGTGGGCAACGTCGACCCCGCCGCGCGCGTGCGCCTGCTGCTCGAGCTCGCGGCGCTGCGCACCGACGTCGAGGGCCTCGTGCTCGTCGCGCCCGACCGTCACGGGGGAGAACCCCTCGGGTGGTGGCGGATCGCCCGCGAGTTCGCCGAGCGCGGGTACGCCGTGCTCGTGATCGCCGGGCGCGCGTCGCGCACCGCGATCGACCTGCTCGACGACGCCGAGGAGGCGACGCGATGAAGATCCCGCAGATGATCACGGCCGAACTGCGGCGTCTCACCTCGACGCGCATGTCGGTGCTGGCGCTGATCGCCCTGCTCGCCGTGCCGATCCTCTACGGCGGCCTGTACCTCTGGGCCAACCAGGACCCCTACGGCAACCTCTCCAGCGTCCCCGTCGCGCTCGTCGTCGACGACCAGGGCGCCGAGGTGAACGGCGAGCAGCGCAACCTCGGCGACGAGGCCGCCGAGCAGCTGCTCGACAGCGACACGTTCGAGTGGCACCGCGTGTCGGCCGATCAGGCCGACGCGGGGCTGCAGGCCGGTGACTTCGACTTCATCGTGACCCTGCCGGCCGACTTCACGGATGCCGTGGCCTCGCTCTCGAGCGACACCCCGCGCCAGGCCGACATCGAGCTGCGCACCAACGACGCCAACAACTACCTCGCCTCCACCATCGGCACGCAGGCGGTCGCGAAGATCCAGACCTCGGTCGCGCAGAAGGTGATCGACGAGGCCGGGGGGACCCTGCTCGACGCCCTGCACGAGATCCGGGTGAGCCTCGTGGATGCCACGACCGGTGCCACGACGCTGGTCGACGGTCTGGGCACGGCGAAAGACGGCTCGACGCAGCTGGCGAGCGGGTCCACGACCCTCGCCGACGGCGCCGCGAAACTCGCCGACGGCAATGCGCAGCTGTCGGCCGGCGCGAACCAGCTGCGAGACGGGACCGCGCAGCTGCGCGACGGCGCCGCGCGCGTGGCGGACGGTGCGCAGCAGGTCGCGGGCGGTGTCGACCGCATCGACGCGGCCGCCCGCCAGGTCGGCTCCGTCGCCTCGGACGCGGCGGCGCAACTGCCCCAGGCGCGCGCCGACATCGCGGCGGCCCTCGCGAACGCCGGTCTCGATCAGACTCGGATCGACGAGATCCTCTCGCGCCTCGATCCGGTCGGTCAGCGTCTCGAGGCCGCGAACGGACGCGTCCAGAGCACCGTCGACCAGATCAACCAGCTCGACGACGGCGCCAGGCAGGTGGCCGCCGGCAGTGCCACCGTCGCGTCCGGCGCGGCGACGGCGGCCGACGGCGCCTCAGCCCTCGCCGACGGCGCCGCGATCGCGGCATCCGGAGCATCCGCCCTGCGCGACGGCTCCGCGCAGCTGCGCGACGGCGCGGCGCAGCTCGACAGCGGTATCGGTCAGCTCTCCGACGGGGCGACGCAGCTGCGCGACGGACTCGCCTCGGGTGTGGATCGGATCCCCGACGCCGACGACGCCACGCGCCAGGCCCAGGCGGCGGCGATCAGCGACCCCGTGGCAGTCGGCACGAGCTCGGTGACGAAGGCGCAGAACTACGGAGCGGGCCTCGCCCCCTTCTTCGCCGCCCTCGCCGGCTGGATCGGCATCTACGCGCTGTTCCTCATCGTCAAGCCCGTCTCCAAGCGCGCCATCACGGCTCTGCGCTCCCCCGTCCGCGTGACCCTCGCGGGTTGGCTGACGCCCGCGGGCCTCGGCGCCCTGCAGATGGTCGGGCTGTTCACGGTGCTCGCGATCGCGCTGCAGTTCTCGTTCGCGAATCCATGGGCCGCCCTCGGCATCCTGCTCTTCGCCTCGGCGACGTACGCGGCGATCGTGCTCGCGCTGAACGTGTGGCTCGGCTCGGTGGGGCAGTTCCTCGGGCTCGTGTTGATGGTGCTGCAGCTGGTGACGGCGGGCGGAACCTTCCCGTGGCAGACCCTTCCCGCTCCCCTGGCGGCGCTGCACCACGTGCTGCCGATGGGATACGTCGTGGATGCCATGCGCCAGGTCATGTACGGGGGAGACGTCTCGCGCGTCGGACCCGATCTGCTGGTGCTGGGCGCGTGGATGGTCGGCGGTGTGCTGCTCGCGGCGATCGGCGTGACGCGCATGACGCACCACCGCACGCTGCGCGACCTGCAGCCGAGCCTGATCGGCTGAGGCGGTCCGGTCCCTGAGCCTGTCGAAGGGACCGGCACCCCCAGAGCCCGGTGACGTCGACACGCTCAGCCCCCTCCCCTTGTCACATCGGCAGCCGCACCTCGAACACCGTGCGCCCGGGCTCGCTCTCGGCCGCGATGCTGCCGCCGTGCGCCTCGACGATCGCCTGCGCGATCGACAGGCCGAGGCCCGTGCTGCCGGCATCCCGGTTACGGGAGTCGTCGCCGCGCGCGAACCGGTCGAACAAGCGCCCCGCGAGCGCGGGGTCGATGCCCGGTCCGTCGTCGGCGACGCGCAGCACGGCCTCCCCGCCGTCGCGCGCGAGCGAGAGCGTGACGGTCGTGCCGGGCGGCGTGTGCACCTGCGCGTTGCGCAGGAGGTTCGCCACCACCTGCCGCAGACGGTTCTCGTCGCCCGTCACCGAGATGAGGTCGTCGGTGACGTCGACGCGCCACACGTGGGCGGCATCCGCCGCCTGCGCGTCGCTGACGGCGTCGACCGCGAGCAGCGTCAGCTCGATCTCCTCGCGGCGCAGGGGCTGGCCGGCATCCAGGCGCGCCAGCAGCAACAGGTCGTCGACGAGGGATGCCATGCGCGTGGCCTCCGACTCGATCCGGTCGAACGAGCGCGCCTGCGTCGGCGTCATCGGCGCGTCCTCGCCGAGCGACAGCTGCGCGTAGCCGCGGATGCTCGACAGGGGCGTTCGCAGTTCGTGGCTCGCGTCGGCGATGAACCGGCGCAGCTGGTCCTCGCTGTGCTGGCGGGCCGTGAGGGACGACTGCACGTGACCGAGGAGGCCGTTCAGCGACGCTCCGACACGGCCCACCTCCGTCACGGGGTCGGTGTCGGCGGCGGCCACGCGGTCGGGGATCTCGACGCTCCCGGCGGCGAGCGAGAGCGTCGACACGCGCTGCGCCACCTCGGCCACGCGATCGAGCGGGCGCAGGCTCCGGCGGACGAAGAGCGAGAGACCGAGAACCGCGATCAGCAGGGTCGCCGCGCTCACCGCGAGCAGGATGACGGTCAGCGCGGTCGTGGTCGCCGACACGTCCGCCTCGGAGTTGCCCGCGAACACCGTCGAGCCGTCGACCTCGGCCCCGGCGATCCGGAACGACCCGAGGTCGCCGCCGAGGTCGATCGTGACCGGGGTGCGGTCGGTCGGCACATCGGCCCGCAGCAGGGCCACCTGCTCTGCGGTCAGCTGCACCTGCGTACCGTCGCTGCGGGTGTAGTCGGAGGTGCGCACGGTGCCGTCGGCGGCGACCACCGCCTGCAGCGATCCGATCCGCGGCGCGGGGCGATCGGCATCCTGCCCCTGCCCCTGATTCGGCGCGGGTGGGGATCCGCCGCGGTTCTCGAACGACCCGCGCCCGGCCACGAACGACAGCCCCTCGCTCACCTGCTGATCGAGGCGGTCGAGGGCGAAGGAACGCAGCGACACGATCGTCGCGAGACTCATGACGACGAAGGCGAGCGCGACGAGCAGGCTGGTGCCGACGACGAGGGTGCGACGCAGCGTCCATCGCCGGCGCGGCGACGGATGCCGCGACCCGGCCGACGCGGTCATGACGCCTTGATCGCGTAGCCGACACCGCGCACCGTGTGGATGAGCGGCTCGCCGAGGGTGTCGATCTTCTTGCGCAGGTACGAGATGTAGATCTCCACCAGACTGCCGTCGCCGCCGAAGTCGTAGCTCCACACCTCGTCGAGGATCTGTGCCTTGCTGAGCACGCGGCGCGGGTTCTGCATCAGGTAGCGCAGCAGTTCGAACTCGCGCGCGGTCAGTTTGACCGGGATGCCGCCGCGCTCGACCTCGTACGCCTCCTCGTCGAGCGTGAGATCGCCGACGCGCAGGCGCGGGTCGGCGTCGGCGACCGCGGCGACGTGGCGCCGGGCCATCCCGCGCAGCCGCACGACGACCTCCTCGAGGTTGAAGGGCTTCGTGACGTAATCGTCGGCACCCGCCGAGATGCCCGCGATGCGGTCTTCGACGGCATCCTTCGCCGTCAGGAACAGCACGGGCGCGTCATTGCCCGCGGCCCGGACGCGCGCGAGCAACCCCATGCCGTCGAGCCCCGGCATCATGATGTCGAGCACGAGCAGATCCGGGTCGAAGTCGCGGATGACGGCGAGCGCCTCCTGACCGTCGGCGGCCGTGCGGGTGTCCCACCCCTCGTTCTGCAGCGCCATGCGCAGCAGCTCGCTCAGGTTGGCCTCGTCGTCGACGACGAGCGCGCGGATCGGCGAGCCGTCGGGGCGCAGCAGGGGGGCGGGTCGCGAGGTCATGGATGCCAGCATGCCCGCCCTCCGCGGTCCTGTCACGGCGACATAGGCGTTTCATAGACACCGTGAGGCGGCGGTGAGGGTGCCGTTCCTACCGTCACTCCGACGGCCGCACCCCGCGTCCGGAAGGAGAAGCATGTACGGCACCTACCTGCGGCGCGAACTCGCCGGCCGCACCAAACAGACCGTGATCGTCGCGGTCGGGCTCGCGATCGCGATCGCCCTCGTCATCGTGGTCAACGCCCTGTCGGCGGGCGTGCGCGACGCGCAGTCGCAGGCGCTGTCGTCGGTCTACGGCGTCGGCACCGACCTCACCGTCACCGGGGCGCAGACCCAGCCGGGCGAGGGCGGCGGCGGACCGCGCTTCGACTTCGGCGCCGACGACGGGGCCTCGAGTGACGGCACCACGACCCTCAGCCAGTCGCGCCTGATGACCGACAGGATGCGCGGGACGCTCGACGCCTCGACCGTGAGCACCGTGACCGGCCTCGACGGTGTGTCCGCGGCGACGGGCGCCCTGGCCCTGACCAACACGACGTTCTCGGGCGAGATCCCCGACCGCAGCGCCGACAGCGACACCGGCACCGATGCGTCGCAGGGCGGCGGCATGGGCGAACCCCCGGCGGGCGGACCCGGCGGCGACGGCGGCAGCGCCTTCGGCGTGGACTCCTTCAGCGTGCTGGGCGTCGACCCGGCGGCATCCGCCGGTCCCCTCTCGTCCGTCACGGTCAGCGAGGGTCGTGCCCTGGAGGCAGCGGATGCCGGAACGAACGTCGCCGTGATCGACGCGACCTACGCGGCGAGCGCCGGCCTCGATGTCGGGGGCACCGTCGACGTGGGCGGCACGGCGATGCAGATCGTCGGGATCGTCGCCTCCGCCTCAGCCGACGCCGACACCGCCGCGAACGTCTACCTCCCCCTCGACGTGGCCCAGACGCTCGCCGGCGTCGGCGACGTGGTGTCGACCGTGTACGTGCAGGCCGACTCGGCGGATGCCATCGACCAGGTGCAGAGCGAGATCACCGCGGCGCTTCCGGACGCGACCGTCAGCTCGCAGTCCGAGCTCGCCTCGACCGTCTCGGGATCGCTCTCGAGCGCGTCGACGATGATCTCGAATCTCGGCACGTGGCTCAGCCTCGTTGTGCTGCTCGTCGCCCTCGCCCTCGCGGTGCTGTTCACGATCTCGGGCGTCGCCCGTCGCACCCGCGAGTTCGGCACCCTGAAGGCGATCGGGTGGTCGAACGCGCGCATCGTCCGGCAGGTCGCGGGCGAGTCTCTCGTGCAGGGCCTGCTCGGCGGCGTCGCGGGCCTGATCCTCGGGCTCGGCGGCATCCTGCTCGTCAACGTCATCTCGCCGACCGTCTCGGTCGCGGCGAGCACCTCCGGCGGTCCCGGAGGGCAGGGGGGTCCCGGCGCCGGCGGCCCCGGCGGCTTCGGGCAGGCGGCGGCGCAGGCCACCGACATCGTGCTGAGCGCCCCCGTCACCCCCGTGGTCGTGCTGGCCGCGGTCGGCATCGCCGTGCTCGGCGGCGTCCTCGCCGGAGCCTTCGGCGGATGGCGCGCCGCTCGCCTCAGCCCCGCCGCCGCCCTCCGTTCGGTCGCGTGAGCGGCATCCCCCGTCCTTCGAAGGAGACATCATGACCCTCACCGTTCCCCCCTCCACCGCCACCGCATACCGCCTCACGAAAGTCGCGCGCACCTACCGCCAACGCGACCGCACCGTGCAGGCCCTCGCGGGCGTCGATCTCGAGATCGCGGCGGGCGACTTCGTCACCATCCAGGGCCCCACCGGGGGCGGCAAGTCGACGCTGCTGCAGATGCTCGGCGCGCTCGACCGCCCCTCGACCGGGTCGGTGACGCTCGACGAGGTCGACATCGCGACGGCCTCGAACGCCCAGCTGAGCCGCCTGCGCGCCGAGGAGATCGGTTTCGTGTTCCAGGGCTTCAATCTCATCCCCACCCTGACCGCAGTCGAAAACGTCGACATGGGTCTCGAGCCGCTGCACCTCGACCGTGCGGAGCGCGACCGGCGGGTCACCGAGGCGCTCACACGCGTCGGTCTCGCCGACCGTGCCGACCACCGGCCCGGGGAACTGTCGGGCGGACAGCAGCAGCGCGTCGCGATCGCCCGGGCCGTCGCCAAGCAGCCCCGCGTGCTGCTCGCCGACGAGCCCACCGGCAACCTCGACGAGAGCATGCGCGACGAGATCCTCGACGTGCTCGAGCAGCTCAACGCCGAGGGGCTGACCCTCATCGTGGTCACGCACGACTCGGCCGTCGCCCGTCGGGCGCGTCGCCGCCTGCGCCTGGCGAAAGGGGTGGTGGCCGACATCACGCACGGCTGATCCCACCGGCCCGGAGTCCTGCCTTCACCCGTGCAGGCCCCGGGTCTCCCGCGTGCGCCCCCCACCCCCCGGTCAAGGGGCTCACCTCCCTCGACGCCCACCCCCTACAGTCGGAGCACGCCGACCGGAGGGATGCCATGGCCGCCCGCAACACCCGACTGATGCGCTGCACCCCCGACGACCTCTTCGCCGTCCTGTCCGACGGATGGCTCTACCCGGTGTGGGTGGTCGGTGCGGCGCGGATGCGCGACGTCGACGGGGACTGGCCGCGCGAGGGCGCGCAACTGCACCACTCGTTGGGCGTGTGGCCCGTGATGATCCACGACCAGAGCGAGATCGTCGAGTGGGACCCGCCGCGGCGCATGCGCCTGCGACCCGAGGCCGGCATCCTGGGTCGCGGCGTGCTGCGCATCGAGGCCCGCCCGCACCCGGTCGGCATCGCCGTGACGATCGCCGAAGAGCCCGTCTCGGGGGCGGCGGCACTCCTGCCCTCGGTGCTGTGGAAGCCGTTGCTCGTGCTGCGCAACCACGAGTGCCTGAACCGCCTGGCCTTCCTCGCCGAGGGGCGGCGTCAGGAGCGCGAGGCACGCGAGCTGAACCACCGACGCCGGACCCCGGATCCCGGCGAGGGAACGCCCTCGCCCCAGGCGCAGCGCGACGCCCGCGACGCGGACGTGTGAGTCCCGCTCAGCTCTCCGGCCGCGTCTCGGCTCCGGTCGAGCCGGGCTGCTCCGTGCGGTGCTGCAGTTCGTCGATGAACAGACCCTCTTCATCGGTCGTGCGGTTGCGGTACGCCGCGCGCCCGACCATGTGAGCGGCCAGCGGGGCGGTCGCGAACTGGATGAGCACGATCGGGATGCCGAAGGCCACGACCTCCCACGCGCGGGCCGACAGCGCGACCGCGAGGACGATCACCAGCACACCCAGCACCTGCGGCTTGGTCGCGGCGTGCAGTCGCGTGGGGACGTCGCGCCACCGCAGCAGCCCGATGGTGGCGGTCAGGCACAGTACCGCGCCGATCAGCACCAGGACGAGCGCGACGGTGTCGAGGACGGCATCGAGGGTCATCGCGGGTTCTCCTTGCGCGCGACGAAGCGGGCGACCGCGATCGAACCGAACACCCCGATCGCCGCGATGATGAGCATCGCCGGCAGGGAACGCGTGTGGTGGTTGATGACCATGTCGGCGCCCAAGATGCACAGCACCTCGGTGAGCAGCACGTCGGCGGCGACCGCGCGGTCCAGGATCGACGGTCCGATCACGAGGCGGATCAGCGCGAGGACCGCGGCGACGGCGAACACGATCAGGATGACGGCGACGAGGGCGTTCACAGCAGGGTCCTCCCGTCGCGCGGGGTCTCGACGGCGTGGTGGGTCGAGCTGTCGGCGATGCGGGCGCGCAGCTCCTGCAGCTCTTCCTTCGAGCCGACCGCGCGCGTGATGCGCGCCTCCCACCCGAGCACGATGCGGCGCTGGTGCTCGGCATCCGCGTCGCTGCGCACCCCGATGGTGTGCAGGAACAGCGTGCGGTTCTCGCGATCGACGTCGACGATGAGGGATCCCGGGATGAGGGATGCCGTGACCGCCGTGTGCGCCATGATCACGTCGTCGTCGACGCGCAGGGGCACTGCGATGATCGCCGCCCCGGGCTGGCGTCGGAAGTCCAGCACCTGCCACGCCACGATGAGCGAACCCTTGACGACGGCGCCCAGGAACGTCACGACGAAGATCAGGCCGTACCAGAGGTTGATGCGACCCGAGAGCTCGACCGGGGGCAGCCGGAAGACGCGGGTGACGAAGACCGCCATCACAAGGCCGGTGACGAAGGCGAGCCACGTGAACTGCCCCCACAGCAGCATCCACAGGGCGATCAGCCACAGCAGGAGCGGCAGCTGGTGCAGGAAGAGCGACACCTGCGCGCGGCGGGTCGGGCTCATCGCGGGTCCTCCGCATCCTGCAGCTGCACGAGGGTGACCCCGCCGTAGATCCGCTCGCCCGCCCGCAGGCACGCGTCGAGCAGCGGTCCGGCGAACACCGTCAGCGAGAGGGTCACGATGACCATGCCGGCGGTGGCGACCGTC
>NZ_CAJYPF010000276.1 GCF_913776565.1 uncultured Microbacterium sp.
CGGGTGAAGCGATGCCCCTTTCCGTTCACGTTTCGTGCGGATGACAAGCAATGACGGGTGACTTTTTGGGTGACTTTTGCCTGTTATCGTTCGCAGGGGGAATCGGCAGGAGTCGATCGGGAGGGGCGGGTGACGTGACGTTCGACCTTCGAGAGGACGCGTCCGGGGCGGGTCCCGATGAGGCCCGGGCCGCGAACGTGCACTCCGAGTCCGCGCCCCCCGCAGCGACCGCGCCCGACACCTCGACCCCGCACGTCCGCGACCCGTGGCGCGCGCGCTATCGGCGCAATCTCGTCTTCACCGACCTGGCCTCTCTCATCTGGGTCGTGTACGGCACCCAGATCCTCTGGTTCGGACTCGGCAACGCCCAGCTGGCCGCTGGTCGCGACAGTCGAATCAGCGACCTCTCCTACTGGGCGTTCTCGGCCATCCTCATCGTGACCTGGATGTGGGCGCTGGCCTTCGTCGAGTCCCGCAGCGACCGCGTCATCGGCACCGGCTCGGCCGAGTACGTCCGCATCGCCGATGCCAGCTTCCGCCTCTTCGGGGCGGTCGCGATCATCGCCTTCCTCGTGCAGATCGACGTGGCCCGCGGGTACCTGCTGGTCAGCCTGCCGCTCGGCATCATCGTGCTCTTCTTCACCCGCTGGATGTGGCGGCAGTGGCTCGTCGTCCAGCGTTCGCGCGGTCGGTATTCGGCGAACGTGCTCCTGGTGGGCTCTCTGCACTCCGTCACCCAGCTCGCGAGCGAGTTCGCCCGCACCCCCAGCGCCGGATACCGGGTGGTCGGGGCCTGCGTCCCGAACGGAAAGATCGCCGACGTCATCCCCGGCACGCGCATCCCCGTCATGGGCCACGTCGGCGACGTCACGAGCGCGCTGGAGGCGACGGGAGCCGACACCGTCGCCATCACGAGCGCCGACGAACTCCCGGCCGACAAGGTCAAGCAGATCTCGTGGAGCCTCGAAGCGGGCCGCCAGCACTTGGTCCTGGCGCCCAGCATCGTCGACATCGCCGGTCCCCGCCTGCACACGCGCCCGGTTGCGGGGCTCCCCCTCATCCACGTCGAGACGCCCAAGTTCTCGCGCGGTCAGAGCTTCCTCAAGCGCAGCGTCGACCTCGTCGCGGCCTCTGTCGGCGTCGTGCTGCTGAGCCCCCTGCTGATCTTCCTCGTCGTCGCGGTCCGCCTCTCCAGCGAAGGTCCCGTCTTCTTCCGTCAGACGCGCGTGGGGTTCCGCGGACGCGAATTCACCATGATCAAGTTCCGATCGATGGTGGTCAACGCCGAGGAACTGCTCGCCCAGCTCGCCGCGCAGCAGCGTGACGCCGGCAACGAGGTCCTGTTCAAGATGAGGAACGACCCGCGCGTCACCCCCATCGGGCGGATCATGCGCAAGTACAGCCTCGACGAGCTGCCGCAGCTGTTCAACGTCATCGGCGGGTCCATGTCCCTCGTCGGACCACGCCCGCCCCTGCCCTCCGAGGTCGCGGTGTACGCCGACCACGTCCACCGCCGATTCCTCGCCAAACCCGGTATCACGGGCCTGTGGCAGGTGAGCGGACGGTCCTCGCTCTCGTGGGAGGAGTCGGTCCGACTCGACCTCTCCTACGTCGAGAACTGGACCCTCCTGAGTGATTTCGTCATCCTCGGTCGCACCGCCCGCGCCGCTCTCGCCCCGGGCGACACCGCCGCATGAGTCACCCCGTCCCCGCCTGGTTCCCGCCGACCGGCGGGGAGCGGCATCGAACTGAAAGGCTCTCGCCATGCGTCTGTCTGTCATAGGTTGCGGATACCTCGGAGCCGTGCACGCGGCCGCCATGGCATCCATCGGTCATGAGGTCGTGGGGATCGACGTCGACGAACGCAAGATCGCGGCGCTGTCGAAGGGCGAGGCGCCCTTCTTCGAACCCGGTCTGCAGGAGATCCTCACCGAGGGCATCGCCTCGGGACGCCTCTCGTTCACGACCGACATGGCGGCCGCGCGGGGCGCCGCCGTGCACTTCGTGGGCGTCGGAACGCCGCAGCAGGCGGGCGGGTACGCCGCCGATCTGACGTACGTGGATGCCGCGATCGACGGCCTGCTCCCCTTCCTCGCCGACGGCGACATCGTGGCCGGTAAGTCCACCGTGCCAGTCGGCACGGCCGCGCGCCTCGCACCGCGCGTGACGGAGCGCGGGGCGACGCTCGTCTGGAACCCGGAATTCCTCCGCGAGGGCTGGGCGGTTCAAGACACCGTCGACCCGGACCGCCTGGTCGCCGGTGTGCCCTCGGACGACGGCGCGCCCACGGCCGAGGGCGAACGGTCCGCCGAGATCCTGCGCGAGGTGTACCACCCCTCGGTGGCGAAGGGCACGCCCTTCATCGTCACCGACTACGCCACGGCGGAGCTGGTGAAGGTGTCGGCGAACGCCTTCCTGGCGACCAAGATCAGCTTCATCAACGCCATGGCCGAGATCGCCGAGGTCACCGGGGCCGACGTGACGACCCTCGCCGATGCGATCGGACACGACGCGCGCATCGGACGCCGCTTCCTCGGCGCCGGTATCGGCTTCGGCGGAGGCTGCCTGCCCAAGGACATCCGCGCCTTCTCCGCCCGCGCCGAGGAACTCGGTCGCGGCGAATCGATCGCCTTCCTGCGCGAGGTCGACGCGATCAACCTCCGTCGTCGCGACCGTGCCGTGGAATTGGCCACGACCGCGCTCGGCGGCAGCGTCTTCGAGAAGAAGATCGCCGTGCTGGGCGCCGCCTTCAAGCCGCACAGCGACGACATCCGCGACTCCCCCGCACTGGACGTCGCCGTGCGCCTGCACGGTCTCGGCGCCCACGTGACGCTGACCGACCCGGCCGCCATCGACAACGCCCGCCGCCTGCACCCCCAGCTCACCTACGACCGGGACCTGGATGCGACGCTGCGCGACGCGGATGCCGTGATCGTCGTCACCGAGTGGGACGAGTATCGGCGGCACCTCTCGCCGGAGCACGCGGCATCCCTCGCCCGTGGGCGGGTCGTCATCGACGGGCGGAACTGCCTCGACCCCGTCGCGTGGCGCGGCGCCGGCTGGACCTACTTCGGCATGGGGCGCCCCTGACGGCCCGCCCCCGGTGACGCCCCGGCCCCGGCCGGGGCGTCCCGCGTTCGCGTCCTCAGACGCTCCCGCGTGACGAATCCTCTGTTCGGTACGTCTCCTTCCTGACGGGACCGCTGCTCCGCCCTTCCGGGCGGACGCTCGGCGGGACAGCTCGTCCGAACGGAGGATGCCATGCGCAACAAGATCATCCTGGTCGGCGCGATCGCGTTGATCGCCTACGTCGTCGGTACACGCACCCCGCGCGTGCAGATGAAGAGCCGTGAATCGGTGGGCCACCAGCTGGTCCGGCTGTGGAACGACCCCCGCGCGCGCAAGCGTCGTCACAAGGCGGCCAAGAAGGCGGCCGCTGCGGCGCAGAAGCGCGCGGAGAAGACGTTCCGCGAGCTCCGCAAGTAAGGACGGGGCGCGAAGAGGAGAACGATGATGCGTACCACCGCCCCCCGCCGTCTCGTGAAGTCGCGCCAGGGACCGATCGCCGCCGCGACCGGGACCGTGGTCGTCATGCTCGTCGCACTGGGTCTGTTCCTGCCGCTCGTGGGGCTCCTCGTCGGCGTGACCGCGTCGTCCGCGGGACTCGTGCCGTTCCCCGCCCTCAGCGTGACCGCGGTCGCCCTGGTGGGAGTGGTCGTCGCGGCGGTTCTTCTGCTGTGCGCGCTCACCCGCCGCCGCCCCGCCGGGGCGTGGGCGGCGGCCGTCGTCGCCGTGCTCGCCGCCCTCGCCGTGACGGCGTTCCCGGTGATCGCCGTCGCCGCCGGCTCGGCGGAACGCGTCAGCGACGTCGGGCCGCTCCTCGTCGAGCTCTGGCAGCGTTTCACCGGCGGCTCCTGACCGTCTCTCCCGGTGGGCGCTGTCGCTCAGGATCCACCGGGAGCCGCGGCCCCACCGGGATACGCTGACCCCGTGGTCGCCAGCATTCTCATCTCGATCTCCGCCGTCGTCTCGGCGGTGCTCGTCGGGTTCGTCGCGCGACGCATCCTGGGGACGCCGGTCGGATGGCCGCGGAGCATCGTCGTGGGCCTCGTCGTGTTCTTCCTCGGCGTACCCTCGACCGCCTGGACGCTGCGCCAGACGGGTCTCGACACCGCGGGGACGGTCCCGGCCGACGATGTGTGGCTGTGGATCGGGGTGACGGCTCTGTCTCTGGCCTGGGTCTTCGCGCTCGGCGTCGCCGGTCTCGTCGCGAGCGAGGCCATCTTCCCCACGCGCCCCCTTCCCAACCCGGTCGACGTCGTGCGCGCGGCGCTGCGTCAGCGCAAGCGCACCCGCCGCTACATCGAGATCCTCGCCATCGCGTCGCGGCACGGCGTCGGGTGGCTGTTCCACGGGGGCCGCGCCCGCGTCGAGGAGCAGCTCAGCACGTCCGAGGAACGCGCGAACGCGATCGTCGCGACCATCAACGACGCCGGCGTGAGCTTCGTCAAACTCGGACAGGTCCTCTCCACGCGGCGCGACCTGGTACCGGAGCCCTACCTGAGCGCTCTGGCGACCCTGCAGACGAACGCCACCACGCTGCCGTGGGAGACCGTGCGAGCGGTCATCGAGAACGACCTCGACGTCCCCCTGGACCGAGTCTTCGCTGAGGTCGACCCCGTCCCCCTCGCCGCCGCCTCCGTCGCGCAGGTCCACCGCGCGCGCCTGCTCGACGGCACCGAGGTGGTGGTCAAGGTGCAGCGGCCGGCGGCGCGCGCGCAGGTCGAGGCCGACGCCGACATCATCCTGCGACTCGCGCATCGGGCCGAGGCCCGCACCCGTGTCGGCCGGGATCTGCGGATCGAATCGGTGGCCAGGGGCTTCACCACGACGCTCCTCGAGGAGCTCGACTACCGCATCGAGGCTCGCAACACGCAGATGATCGGTGCGACGCTCGACCGCATCGACCGCGCCGATCCCCAGCGGCGACGGGCGGTGACCGCGCCTCCCGTCTTCGCCGCCGCCTCCCATCAGCGCGTGCTGACCATGGGGCTGGTCGACGGCACCGCGCTCAGCGACTCCGCGGATCGGCTCTCGTCGATGGATGCCGCCGAGCGCGACCGCCTCGCCGACGTCCTGATGTCGACGGTCATCGAACAGATCCTGGTCTACGGCGTGTTCCACGCCGACCTGCATCCGGGCAACGTTCTGCTGCGCGAGGACGGAACGCTCGGCCTGATCGATTTCGGAGCGGTCGGGATCATCGAGCGCAGCCGCCGCCAGCACCTGACCGCGCTCCTCCTGGCCGCGCTGAGCGAGAACGACGTCGCCGCCGTCGATGCCCTCCTCCTCATCGTCGATGCCCCGGCCGATCTCGACCTGGAGGCCTTCCGTCATGACGTGGGCGTCGTCCTGACGACGGAGCACCTGCGCACGGACGCGCACGCATCGATCTTCACGCGGATGGTCGATGTGATCCGCCAGCACCGACTCGCCCTCCCCGGCGAGCTGGCCTCCGCGTTCCGCAGCTTCGCGACCCTCGAGGGGTGCCTGCGCGTGATCGTGACCGATTTCGACATGGCCGGTCGCGCACTCGCGCTCATGCCCACCTTGCTGCGCCGCACGCTGTCGCTCTCTCGGATGGCGACCGACGTCCAGGCGAACGCGGTCATCGCGATGGCGCGCCTGGAGCAGGTCCCCCGCCGCCTGGACGCGCTGCTCACGGGGGCTGAGAAGGGCTCGATCGGGATCACCCTGCGAGGAGAAGACGGTCGTGATCTTAGCGGCCTCCTGGATCGCGCCACGGCCGAGATCGCGTCCACCCTCGTCTCCATCGCCGCGGTGGTTCTCGCCGTCGTGTTGATCGTGAGCGGCGGAGGCCCCGTCCTCGGGGGCTCCATCTCCCTCTTCTCGGTGCTGGGCGCGGGGGTCGGTCTCTTCGGTTTCCTCGGTCTGCTGCGCATCGTGCGCCGCACGTTTGCCGGTAAGGAGTGAGGATGCCAGGGCCCGCCCGCACGGACGTGTCGGTCGCGGGCTCGGGGCGCCGGCGCGGCGATCCACGCGGTCGCCCCCGACGGCGCACCGTGGCGCTGCTGACGGGCTTGTACGCGGCGGGACTGTCCGTGATCCTGCTGTGGCCCGACCATATCGACCGCGACGCCGGTTTCGCCTACGCGGCGGTTTACACGGCTTTTCCCGGCGCGGACCCCCTCCAGGTCGACTTCGCACTGAACGTCCTGCTGTTCGTGCCCTTCGGGGTGCTTCTCGCCCTCCTGCTGAGACGGCGACCCTGGGTCGTGATCGTCGTGTCGCTGATCGTCCCGGTGCTGGCCGAGACGGTCCAGGCCTTCTTCCTCCCCGGTCGCACCGCGAGCGTCGGGGACGTGGTCGCCAATGCTCTCGGTGCTCTCATCGGTGCGGTCGGGACCGAGGTCATCCGCCGTCGGCTCACCCGTGACCACGCCCTGGACGGTGACTGAGGTCACCCGCTTCCTGCGGGCGCCCGCCGGGTCATGCTCCCCGCGCCACCGGGCGAGCAGCGTCGCCGCCGTGTCGACGGCGGTACTCCCGCCGCGTCATCGAGTGCGGGTCCCCCTTCCCGACCGACGGGCCGGACAGCGTCGACACGGAGCCGAGAATGGCGGACACCGCCAGAGTGGCCTGCTGCTCGAAGTCACGCCAGACCGACCGCGAGCCGCCCACAGGATCCACGATGTCGTCGTCTCGATCCGTCTCGCCCGCCGTCGCGAGACGGCGTCTCCCCGCCGCGCGCACCAGTGCCGACCAATCGGACGCCCCTCCGCGCGCGCAGACCGCCTCGGCATGTCGGGCGAACTCCCGCACCGTGAAGACTGACGAGACGAGATCGGGGCGCAGATCGAGGACAACACGGCGATGGGCACGCTCGGCGCACAGCACCGTGTCTCCCTGCTGCAGGAGGCCGTCGGTCAGCAGCCGCGCACGATGATCACCCAGGTCGAGTCCGTAGGCCCGGGCGACCTCCTGCACCTCGCTCGTCGCGGACGCTCCCGGTCGGGCCGCCGTGCCCGCGCTCTCGACGCGGAGTCGGACGTGGGGGGAGGAAGCCAGCCGCGTCGCGAGCAGACCGGCGATGAAAGGCGAACGGATCATGTTGGCGGTGCACACCACCACCAACCGGTCGGGGGTCATCGAACGGCCTCGAGCATCGCACTCTCCTCTCGCCCAGCGGACGCGCTTCGCGTTCGAGTACACCCCCGTCCCGTCCGACGGCACCGCACGCGCCGACGACGTCCGAGGGCGGCGGGGCGGGTGAAGTCAACACGACAGGTGGGCGAGATCGAGTTCCGTCGACCCTCCGAGACGAAGGACGTCGAGACGGACCCGGGGCACGTCGCCGCCGGGAACGACGACGGAAGCGCCGAGACGGGCCGCGCCGGATCGACGACATCGCGGGCGCGACCGCCGGGACGAGGGACCCCCGGGCCCCACGGGCCGGAGAAGGCCTACGGATGCCGCTTCTCGCCACGTCTACGTCCTCCTCGCGCTGAACGTCGCGCTCGGAACCCGCCGACGCGCTTCGTAAGGACTCGAGCGTGCCCGCCTCCGGGTCCCCCGTCATTCGCGCCCGTCGTGACTCCCCCACGAGCCGGCGCCCGATCTCGTCGGCATCGTCCACGGGGAGGGCGAACGACGAGCACCCGCCTGCCTCGATGACGATCCACGTCGCGTCATCATCTTGGCGCCGGAGGACGCCGATCTCGAGGTCGCTCGCCGTGACGGCGCCCCCAGCCCATCCGTCTCGCGTCCGGATCGTGAGGCCGACGCCCGCGCTGCGGTGATCTTCGTCGGCGGGGTGCACGGTGCGTCCGTGAGGCGTGACGCACCAGGCGTACGCACAACGCGTGAGGGGCGGGTGATCATCGGCGGTCGCGGGGTTCATGGCATGCACCTTCCTCGAGGCATCGCCGCAGACAGCGGCGATCCGGACATCGATGGGCACGACCACACTGAAACGCACACCTCCGACATCCGCCTCACCGACCCGGGGCGAGGCCCTTCGGCGGGAGGGGAATCAGCTCGCTCAGCGGCAGGTCCAGGACTTCCGCAAGGGCGACGAGAGTCTGCAGCCGCGGATTGGCTGCGGTCCCCGGATTCGACTCGCCCTTCTCCAGCTTGCGGTACGTGAAAGTCGCGAGTCCGGCTGCGTGGGCGACCTGCTCCTGCGACATGTGCTTCTCCGCGCGAGCGCGCAGCATCCGCACCCCCAGCTCGCGGGCGAAATCGGTCCAGGGATCGGGCGCATCGGTCATGCTTCCAGCCTGCGCGATCGACCATTCTCACATGAACATGTAAACATTCCCCACCCCCGTTCTCCCGAGACGCGGAGCGCCGTCGTGGGCGTGGTGAAGACCT
>NZ_CAJYPF010000277.1 GCF_913776565.1 uncultured Microbacterium sp.
CCGACACCTCGGTGCCGGGGGGAGCGTCCTGCAGCTCACCTGAGGGGAGGCTGCGGTCGGCGTCGTCGAGCACGAGCGTGTCGTCCCACGACAGTTCGCCGGATGCCACGGCATCCGCCACCGCCAGGAGCACGTACAGCTTGAACACCGATGCCAGGGGCGCGGAGCGGTCGGCGTCGATCGACACGACCGTCTCGTCGCCGCGCTGCACGAGCGCGCTCACCTGGCCGGGCAGCTCGCGCAACCGCTGCTCCACCTCGTCGAGCGAGGTCGAGGGCTCCCATGCGGGGGCCACCGGACCGAGCAGCATCGTGGTGACCCGCCCGGCGGAGTCGATCGCGAGCGTGAGGTCGAACGGGTCGCCGAGGGCACCGGCGAGCGTGGCACGGGCCTGCGTCTCGGTCCCGGTGTAGGCGGTCACGGTGAAGGGCGCCGCCGGACGGATCTGCCGGTTCACCATCTCGGCGACCTGCTCGGCCGGCACCTGCTTCTGGAAGTTCTCGTCCAGCACGCGGGCCCACGCGCCGGGGGTGGTGTCGTCCTCGGCCTCGAACACGTCGATGATCCACGTCATGCGCTCCCCCACCGGGGTGGCGGGGATGTCGACGGATGCCGCGGGACTCCCGCTCGGAGCGGGTTTCGCGCTCGTGCACGCGGTGAGGGCGGCGACGGCGACGAGCGAGACGAGGGCGGTGAGGCGACGGGCGAGAGTCACGGGGGTCCTTCCGGCGGGTCCTCCCACGCTACGAGCACGCGGCGTCGCCCGCCTCCGTCTCACGGCGGAGGTGCGGGGAGCGGCCACGGCGCAGACAGAGGCGGCACCCCGCGGACGACCGCCGGCGAGGCGCGTCCGCGGAATGCCGCCTCGGATTCTTAGCGCGACGCGGCTCCGCGTGCCGCCGCGGCCACGGCGCGGCGGGCGCGCCAGCCGAGCAGCACGTCGATCACCACGAACGCCGCGAGGGTGTAGCCCACGAGCGGCAGGAACAGCCCGATCGCGATCGCGACGGCGAGGACCGCCGCGATCCCCCACCACGGCGCGCGACCGAGCACCCCGCGCGCGGGGGCGGTGGCGAGGCCGCGGGTCGGTCGCCGCTTCCACCACATCGCGTATCCCAGCACCACCAGGGCCGCGATGCCGAGCGCGAGCGCGAACAGCACGAGCTGGTTCGCGAGGCCGAACATCGTCCCCATGTGCAGGTCGATCCCCCAGCGCGACAGCTTCGCCAGCAGCGGGAAGTCGGCGAAGTCGATCCGGTCGGTCACCTGCATGCTCGATCCGTCGATCGCGACGGCATCCACTTCGGTCGGGAAGCTGCGGTGGATCTCCTGCACCACCCACGCCTTCCCCGCGGCGGCCGGGGGTTTGATCTCGACGTCTCCGCTGTTGACGTTGATGCGCTGCGCGATCGCGAGGACCGCGTCGAAGGTCGCGGGGTTGGCCGCACCCGTCGGCGACGAGGCCGCGCCGCCGTGTCCGGCATGCCCGGCGTGCTCACCGCCCGCGGCCGCCGCGCCGTCGAGCGAGGTCGTCAGCGCGGGAGTGCCCTCTCCGACGGCGGCGCGCAGGTCGGACACATGGGCTCCCGCGAACGTCGACCAGGTGATGCCGGTCGCCGAGAGGAACACCGCGCCCAGCACGACCCAGATCCCCACCGAGGTGTGCCACCCCGACAACCGCCGGTACCCGGTGTGGCGCGGGTTGGGGCGCAGCAGGTCGCGGCGTCCCCGGCGCGAGCGCACGAAGCGTCCGAGCCACAGCCCGAGCCCCGCGAGGGCGACGATCCCGAGCCAGGATGCCGCGAGCTCGCTGTACCAGCGCCACACATCGCCCACGTGCAGCGACCGGTGCAGGTCGCTGATCCAGTGCCGCAGGGGCAGGGCGCCGCTCGTGCCGTAGGCGGGGAGGTCGCCGCGGATCTCGGTCGTGGCCGGATCGACGAAGATCGCCCGCGTGGTGCTCTCGGGCAGTGTCTCGTCGGCGAACATGACGCGCGTGGTCGCCCCGGCCTCGGGGGCGGGGCGCACGGCGACGGGCGTCGATCCGTCGCCGAGATACGCCTCGGCCGCTTCGATCTGCGCGGCCAACGGCACCCCGGCGGCATCCGAGGCCGCGGTCAGCTCGTGCGCGTAGACGACCTTCTCGAGCGTCGGGGTGACGGCGTACAGCGCTCCGCTCACCGCCGCGACGAGGATGAACGGTCCCACGAGGAGACCTGCGAAGAAGTGCAGGCGTCGCAGCAGCGGGGTGAACCACCCGCCGCGGCCGGGACGCGAGGCCGCACCCGGGCGGGGAGCCGGTGCCTCCGCGGCGGGCTCGGCGGGTTCGATGGTCGTGGTCACGACAGGATCCCCTCTCCGATGAAGCCGCCCTCGCGGCATCCCGGGGGCACCGCGAACACCGCCGATCCGATGGGGGTCGTCCACTCGTTGAGGAGATCGAGCTCGTCGAGTCTGCGTTGGATGGGCACGAACTGCCTTTCGATGTCTGCTTGGAACGACACGAACAGCAGGCCCGCGTCGCTGACCGCGCCGGCGGGCGGCGTCTGGTCGTAGTTGTAGCCGCGGCGGAAGATCCGCTGCGTGGGGTCATCCGGACGCGAGCGCCGCAGGTGCGAGAACTCGGCGATGACGGGGAAGCCGATGGCATCCGTCGCGTCGAAGTCGGGTTCGTCGAACTCGTCGGTGCCGGTGAGAGGGGCGCCCGAGGACTGGAACCTCCCGACCGCCTGATCGCGGCCGGGGCGGTCGAGGTGGTCCCACTTGTCGAGGTCCATCGCGATACGCCGCACCACCATCCCGGTTCCCCCGGCGAGCCATCCCTCCCGCGCCCAGACGATGTCGTCGAAGGCGGTGGTCCCGGGCACCGGGTTGGCGGTGCCGTCGACCTGGCCGAAGAGGTTGCGCATCGTCGTCCCGGGGCGCTCGGTACCGTGCGCTCGACGGAAGCCCTGCTGCACCCACCGCACGGCGGCGAACGCCCGCGCGTCCTTGAGCAGCATGCGCGCCGCGTGCGCGACGGTCACGGGGTCGTCGGCCGCGACCTGCAGCAGCAGGTCGCCGTCGCCGTACTCCGGCCGGAGGCGGTCGATCCCGAACGCCGGGAGAGGCTGCAGCCACGCCGGCGCCGATGCCCCGGCGCGCGCCACGAAGGCCGGGCCGAATCCGAACGTCACCGTCAGTCGCGCGGGGGCGACGGCCAGCTCGGGTTCGGTGTCGGCCAGAGCGCCGCGCCCCTGGGTCAGCCGGGCGGCGTCATCGGTGAGGGTGCGCATGAGGCGACGCATCCCGTCGCGGTCGACCTCCGCGAGAAGGTCCAACGCGATGAGCGAGACGTGCGCCTGGGCGTCGGTGTCGACGCCCGCCTGATGCGTCCCGTAGAACGGCACGGTCGTCTCGCCGTTGAGCGGCGTCGACGCCCCGGGGTCCTGCGCACGGGCGGACACGGCCGCGTCGATCCCGATCGCCGCCACCGCCCCGACGCCCGCGACCGCCCCGCCGAGCAGGAAGGTGCGCCTGGTCGCACCTGCGCTTTCGGCGGGGCGTCTGTCTCGGCGGGCCATCAGTGACCCATGTCCATGTCGCCCATGTCGCCGCCCTCGTAGTTCTCGTTCGCGCCCGAGAACTCCTTCACGGGGGCGGTGATCTCGGCGGTGGAGTCGTCGGCGAAGGTGAGGGTGATGGTGGTCTCCGCGCCCGCGCGCAGCGCGCTCGTGACGTCCATGAACATCAGGTGGTTCCCGCCGGGAGCGAGCTCCAGGCTGCCGTGCGCGGGGATGACGAAGCCGCCCTCGATCTCGCGCATGACCATCTGGCCGGACTCGTTCTGCATCGTCTCGTGCAGCTGCATCGACGAGGTCGCCTCATCGGTCGCCGACACGACGGTCAGGTCGCTGTCGCCGTCGTTGCGGAGGGTGCCGAAGCCGGCGGTCATCCCCGCGTCGGCGGCCTTGACCCAGACATCGGATGCCGAGAACGAGGCGGCCTGCGGCGCCGAAGCCTGGGGCGAAGCGCCGTTCGCGCAGCCGGCGAGGCCGAGAACGGCGACCACCGAGACGGCGGTGGCGAGGGAGGTGGTGCGAAGAGCGCCGAGGAGCGTGGTGCGAACAGTCATGACAAGCCTTTCAGGAGTGCGCGTCGCGCCCGGCGCGACGGCTGAGGAAGAAGAAGACGACGAAGACGACGAGAGCTGCGCCCGCCCCGATGGCGGCGACGCCGACGATGCGGGGGATGCCCGCGCCGTCGTCGCGCGCCTCGCTCGCGGTCCCGCTCGAGGCGGCGGGAACGGGATCGACCGCGACCCGCTCGAGGGGAGCCGCGTCGCCGACGGTGAAGGGGATGACCCCCGAGATCGGGTGCCCGTCGCTCGAGACGACGCGCCAGCGCACCTCGTATCCCGCGTCGGGCATGCCGCCCTTCAGCAGCACGGTGACCGCGCCCGCGCGGATCTGCGGATCGGTCGCCACCCAGTCGGTGCCGTCGCCGTCGGCGACGACCACCTCGGCGCCCATCTGAAGCACGTCGGCCGAGAAGCTCAAGGAGATCTCATCGGGAGCGGAGGGCAGCCTCTCACCCTCGGTCGGTGAACTGGACAGGAGTTGATCGTGGGCGGATGCCGGGATTACTGACGTCAGGACGACGACGGCAGCCACGGCCAGCCCGGCCGCGAAAGCGCGCAGGCGGAACATGGGTGTGCGATCTCTTTCCGAGCGCGTGGACGCGCTCGTCACTCACCGCTCGCGCGCATCGCACGCGGCAGCGGTGCCGCCGCACCGACGGCAGCAGGCAGCGGCCCGTGTGCGACACGGGTGGATGCCGAGCCGTCGGCGAGACGGGCGGGGGTACGGAAAGCGTCTCGTCGACGCCGGGAGGCCGCTCTCGCCCGCGCGGACGGCGCGGTCGATCACGGTCGGCCGATGCGCGCGGGAACGCGCGGAGGGGCCGGACTCAGGCCGCGACGAGGGGCGGGCCGCGCCGCCGCGCGGCGAGGAGGACGAGCGTGGAGGTCGGACGCACGGCGGCGACGACATCGGCGAAGACGCGACGCACGGGGACGGGCGCGAGAGGCCCGAGCGCCAGGCGTACGCGGGCGCGCAGCCACGCGACGCTGCGCTGGGCGAGCAAACGCAGACGGGAGAGGGTGCGCTCGCCACGATGCAGCGCCAGGGTCGTCAGGGCGACGGCGACGGCGTGCCCGAGCCACATCGGCGCATCGGCGCTCACCACGACGGTCGTGCCCGCATCGGCGAGAGCGGGGCTCGCGCCGTGATGCTGATGGCCCGCGGCGGCGAGGTCGTACCCGCCCAGGACGAACAGGGTGTGGAACAGAACCTGACTGAGCGCGACCGCCACGGCCGTGCGCACGAGCGACAGCCGCCGTCCCGAGACCGCGGTGCAGGCCGCGAACGACAGGGCGAGCGGGACGATGATCCCGAGCGGCCCCGGCATGGCGCCCCCGGCGGTGACGTGAGTCAGCAGCGCGACGAAGGTCGCGACGCAGGCGGCGGCTCCGCCGCGCAGAGCGCGCGTCGCCCGGGCCTGTCGTCGCATGGCATCCATTGTGTCAGTCCCGGCCTCTCTCCCCCGCTCGACCGGTCGGTGTCGAAGCATCGCGCGCCGTCCCGCACCGTCGACCCCCTACGGTGGGGGGGACCGACCCCAGGAGGATGCCGTGCCCCGACCCCGAGTCGTCATCGCCGGCGCGAGCGGCTTCGTCGGCCGCGCTGTCGCCCGTGCGTTCGAGGACGACGGTTTCGACGTGTTCACCGTGGGCCGCTCCGGATCGGCCGTCTGGGGCGACGATGCCGCGATCGCCCGGCTGGTGGACGGCGCCGAGGTGCTGATGAACCTCGCCGGCAAGATCGTGTCGTGCCGGTACACCGACGCGAATCGCGACGAGATCCTGCGCTCGCGGGTCGACACCACGCGGGCCCTGCACGCCGCGGTCACCACCGCCGCACACCCGCCGCGCGTATGGATGAACGCCTCCACCGCCACGATCTACCGGCATGAGACCAGGCGCGGCAACGACGAGGTGCACGGTGTGATCGGCGAGGGGTTCTCGGTCGATGTCGCGACGAGCTGGGAGCGGGCGTTCTTCGCGGGCGACCTCCCCGCCACGCGCCGCGTCGCGCTGCGCATGGCCATCGTGCTGGGCGACGGACCGGCGACGCGGATGCTGCTGGCGCTCGGCCGGCTGGGCCTGGGCGGCCCGCAGATCGACAGCTGGTGGTTCCCGCACCGCCGGTACCGCGGCATCGGCGCGCGCCCGACCGGGCCGGTGCGTTCGTCCTGGCACCGCACGCGGGGACACCAGCGCTTCAGCTGGATCCACATCGACGACGTCGTGGCATCCGTCCGCTTCCTGCGGGACCGTGACGACCTCGCGGGTCCCGTCAACCTGTCGGCCCCCGGCGTCAGCGACAACCGCACGCTCATGCGCGAGGTGCGGCGGGTCTCGCGGATGCCGTTCGGCCTGCCGGCGTACCGCTGGATGCTCGACCCGGCGATGGCGCTGCTGCGCAACGAACCCGAGCTCGTTCTCAAGAGCCGATGGGCCGTCCCGCGCGCGCTGACCGAGGCGGGCTTCGTCTTCGGCCATCCCGAGCTGGGTCCCGCTCTCGACGCCGTCGCGGCGGTCCGCCGGCCCCGCGCACGCGACATCTTCTCGGCGTGAACGAGGCCCCGCGCACGGCCACCCTGTCAAGAGTGCTGCGGGTGCGGCATCCGGGGGTCTAACGTCGGATCACCACGAACTCAGGAGGCGGCCATGGCCGAGCGCGACCACGATGAGCAGGCCAAGGGACACGGCACCGGGCCCGACGAGGGGCAGTACACCGATGTGCAGTTGCCCGACGGCACGTCCGACCGCGGCAGCGCCGACCTGCCCGGCGAGTACGTCGACCGGCAGAACGCCGACGGCAGCGAGGACCGTCCCCGCACCGACGAGGCGGGGGCCTACACCGACGTCGAGCTTCCGGGCGGCGACGAATCCCGCGAGGATCTCGAGAACCCCGGCGAGTACACCGACCGCGACCGCTGAGGCGTCAGCGCGCCAACGTCGTCCGCGGGTGCACACCGTACTCCTCGCGGTACGCCGCGACGAACGCGCCGATGTCGATGAACCCCCATCGCGCGGCCACCGCGGCGACCGTGGTGACGGTCGGGTCGGCGCCGACGAGATCGGCGTGCGCCGCGCTCACACGTGCCAGCCCGAGATACTCCTCGGGGCTCACAGCCAGATGACCGTTCGCGGCGAACGCGCGACGCAGACCCCGCGCGCTGGTACCGACCGCGCGCGCGGCGTCGTCGACGGTCACGGGCAACGAGGCGTGGTCGTCGATCCACGACGTCGCGTCGGCATAGATCGCCGCCTGCTCCAGGGCCGATGCCCGTCGCTCGCGAGGATCGCCGACGAGGGGGAAGGCTTCGAGCGTCGCGGCGACGAGGGCTCGCCGCACGTGCGCACGCACGAGCGGCTCCGACAGCAACGGCAGCTGCGTGAACGACCACCGCACCGTCTGCACCCAGTAATCCCGCAGGCGTCGGCTCACCGGGGCGATGCCGTCGAAGCGGACGTCGAGCTCGTCGTCTCCGTAGATCGTGCGGGCCGCCTCGGCGAACCAGTCGGCGTCGAACGCGATCAGGTGCACATCGGTGACGTCGGGACGACCGACGAACTGCTGGCCGGGCTGCACGATCCCCGGGTCGACGCTGAAGTCACCCTCGCTCGTGCCGACGCGCCAGCGGAGCCCGGCCGCCGAGGTGGCGAAGAAGAAGCGGTCGCAGTCGTAGACCACCTCGGCGCGGCAATCCCATTCCAGGTGCCGCAGGGCGAAGGTCTCGTCGCCGCTTGCCCGCTCGGCGATGGACGCGCGCTCGGCCAGCACGTCGACCTGGCCGTACTCGGCGTGCAGCCACGCGAGCGTCTCGGTCATGTCGCCGGTGCGGACGCGCGCGTCGAAGAAATCGTTCATGGCAGAGTGCACCGTCCCGCCGAGGAGCGAGGCGCGCAGGTGCTCATGATAACCGCCCCCGATCAGAAGACCGCCCGAGGAGAATCACATGGCCGACTCGTCCGACATCCGCCCCATCACCCCCGATGACGCCGGTGAGGTGCTCACCATCCAGCGCGCCGCTTTCGCCAGCGAGGCGTTGATCTACGGCGACCCCGACATGCCGCCCCTCACGCAGACGCTCGAGGAGCTCCACGCCGAGCTCGTCGACAACCTCGGGTGCGTGGCCGTCGCGGACGGCCGGATCGTGGGCGCCGTGCGCGCCCGCCTCGACGGCGACCTGCTGCTGATCGGCCGGCTCGCCATCGCCCCCGACCAGCAGGGCGAGGGGTGGGGCACGCACCTGCTGACCGCGGTCGAGCAGCGCGGTCGCGACGCGGGCGCCACCCAGGCCGAACTGTTCACCGGAGCGCTCAGCGAAGCCAACCAGCGCCTGTACGAGCGCGAGGGTTATCACCGTAGCGAGACCACCGACGACGGCGAGGTCTTCTACCGCAAGCCGCTGGAGGACTGACGCGCCCCGTCCCGCCCCGGCGACGGAGCCCCCGGTGCCGGAGCCGCCGGTCCCTGAGCCCGCCGGTCCCGGAGCCCGCCGGTCCCTGAGCCCGTCGGTCCCTGAGCCCGTCGAAGGGACCGGCCCCTGAGCCCGTCGACGGCCCCCCACGCGAAAGGGGCCGCCGTCCGACCCCGGACGACGGCCTCTCTTTGCGCGAACGCTTACGGCGTCGGCATCCCGCCGTTGACGTTCAGCGTCTCACCGATGACGTAGCTCGACTCCGCCGACGCGAGGTACACATAGGCGGGCGCGAGTTCGGCCGGCTGGCCCATGCGTCCCAGCGGGGTCTCCTCGCCGAACTCGTCGACCTTCTCGTCGGGCTGACCGTCGGTGACCTGCAGGGGCGTCCAGATCGGGCCGGGAGCGACCGCGTTCACGCGGATGCCCTTCGGCGCGAGCTGCTGACCGAGGGCCTTGGTGAAGGTGTTGATGGTGGCCTTCGTCGAGGCGTAGTCGACCAGGATCGGCGCGGGCGAGTACGCCTGGATCGAGGTGGTGTTGATGATGGTCGAACCGGGCGCCAGATGCGGCACGGCCTCTTTGCAGATCCAGAACATCGCGTAGACGTTGGTCTTGAACGTGTCGTCGAACTGCTCGTCCGAGAGCGTCGTGATGTCCTCGTTGAAGAGCTGCTTCCCGCCGTTGTTGACGACGATGTCGAGGCCGCCGAGGCCCTCGACCGCCTCTTTCACCAGGGTGCGCGCGTAGTCGCGCTCGCGCAGATCGCCGGGGATCTGGACGACGGTGGCGCCGGCGTCGCGCAGGATACCGGCGATGCGGTCGGCATCCACCTTCTCTTCGGGCAGGTACGACATCGCGACCGAGGCGCCCTCGCGGGCGAAGGCGATCGCGGTGGCCGCGCCGATGCCGCTGTCGGCTCCCGTGATCAGGGCCTTGCGCCCCTTCAGTCGGTCGCTGCCGACGTAGGTGTCCTCGCCCAGCGCGGCCTTCGGGGTGAGTTCGGCGTCGAGGCCGGGCTCCTTCGCCTCCTGGGACCGCGGATCGATGTCGGCGTACAGCTTCGAGGGATCGGTGAACGTGTACTGCGAAGTCATGGCGAGTCCTTTCGGGGGGATGCCGGAACGAGACCGTCCCGACGGGTGCGGGGAACGCCGGGGCAGCGATCCCCGAGATCGGCGTCGTCGACCAGGTCGCGGATGACGAGGGCGGCGTTGATGAGGGCCAGGTGGCTCAGCGCCTGCGGCAGGTTGCCCCAAAAGGCGCCGTCCGACTCGGCGATCATCTCGGAGTAGACGCCGACGTCGTTGCCCTGGGCGACCAGCGCGTCCATCGCCTCGATCGCCTCGGCGTGTCGTCCGACGCAGGCCAGCGCCGTGGCCCGCCAGAAGGCGCAGGCGACGAAGGTCTGCTCCTCCTGGTCCATGCCCGTGTACCGGTAGACCAGGTGGGTGTCGGTGGTGAGGCGTTCGGTGATGGCGTCGAGGGTCTTCGACATCCGCTCGCCGCGGTCGAACCCGGTGGGGGCGTGCAGCAGCACCGACGCGTCGAGGTCGTCAGTGCCGGGGGCGAGGGTGTACGCCTGCAGCGCGTCCGACCAGCAGCGCTCCTCGACCCAGCGGTGGATGCGGTCGCGTTCGGCACGCCAGCGGTCGCCGTTGTCGGGGATGTGGCCGCCGGCGGCGAGCCACTGCGCGTCGTCGAGGGCTTTCCAGCAGCCCATCTTCGACGAGGTGTAGTGGCGCAGTTCGGGCAGCTCCCACATGCCGGAGTCCCTGCGGCGCCACAGGTCGCACGTGCGGTCGGCCACATCGGCGAGCAGTCGACCCGTCTGGGTGTCGAGGCGGTTGCCGGCCTCGACGTACGTGCGGCACAGGGCGATGAGGTCGCCGTAGACGCCGAGCTGCAACTGCCCCTGCGCGGGGTTGCCGGTGACGACGGGCTTGTTGCCGTTCCAGCCGGGCACCTCGTGCTTCTCGAGGCCGATCTCGGCGTCGCCGTCGAGGGTGTACATGACCTGCACTTCGGGGCCGTTCTTACGGATCGTCCGCAGCAGCCACGAGATCGCGGCGTGCGTCTCTTCGCGCAGCCCGAAACCGACCCAGGCGTGGGCCGTGTAGGCGAGATCGCGCACCCAGGCGTAGCGGTAGTCCCAGTTCTTGCCGCCGCGCGGGTTCTCGGGAAGAGAGGTGGTCGCCGCGGCCGCGATGGCACCCGTCGGGCTGAACAGCAGGAGTTTGAGGGCGAGGGCGCTGCGCTGAACGTCGTCGGCCCAGGGTCCCTCGTACGAGAACTCGTCGGACCACATCGTCCAACCGCCGATGGTGCGGTCGATGCCGCGGTCGACGTTCTTGGCGTCGGGGATGCGCAGGGGCTCGCCCTCGGTGG
>NZ_CAJYPF010000278.1 GCF_913776565.1 uncultured Microbacterium sp.
GCGCCTTCGCTGCGCAGCACGGCCTTGACGGTGCGCAGCAGGATCGCCAGGTCCCCGGTGAGGGTCCAGTTCTCGACGTAGAAGAGGTCGAGGCGCACGGTCTCGTCCCACCCGAGGTCGCTGCGACCGCTGACCTGCCACAGTCCGGTGATGCCCGGCTTGACCAGGAACCGTCGGTGCACGCTGCGGCCGTAGAGCTCCACCTCGCGGCGCAGCGGCGGGCGCGGTCCGACGAGCGACATCGATCCGCTCAGCACGTTGAACAGCTGCGGCAGTTCGTCGAGGCTGAAACGGCGCAGGATGCCGCCGACGGCGGTGACGCGCGGATCGTCCTTCATCTTGAACATGACGCTGTTGCCCTCGCCGCGCTCGCGGGCGTGCAGTTCGGCGAGGCGCTGCTCGGCGTCGGCGTACATGGACCGGAACTTCAGCATCGCGAACGTCTGCCCCTGCAGACCGATGCGCTCCTGGCGGAACAGCACGCCGCCGGGGCTCGTCGCGCGAACGAGGGCTGCGATCATCAGAAGCACCGGCGAGAGCACGACGATCAGCGACGCCGAGGCGACGATGTCGAACAGCCGTTTGACGTGCAGGCGACCGCCGGCGTAGCGCGGGGTCTCGACGTGCAGCAGGGGCAGACCGTTCACCGGACGGGCGTGGATGCGCGGACCACCGATGTCGGTGAGGCTCGGCGCGACCACCAGATGCTGCCGGCCCGGTTCGAGGTGCCAGCTCAGCTCGCGCACGGTGGCCGGCGTCAGCTCGTTCGCGCTCGAGATGAGGACGGTGTCGGCGCCCAGCACGCCGAGAGCCTCGACCACCTCCGCCGCGATCGCCCGCGCAGCCGCGCCGTCGGCATCGGCGGCGGTGCCGCTGGGGTCGTAGGCGCCGACCACCTGCAGGCCCGCGGCGGGCGCGCGACGCAGGTCGTCGGAGAGGGGACCGGCCACCGCGGGGGAGCCGACGACGAGCACGCGGTGCGACATGCGTCCGCGGCGACGCTGACGCAGCAGCCAGCGCCGCGCCGCGAACCGCGCGGTGATCAGCCCGGTGGCGGTGAGGACGCCGCCCGCGGCGAGGATCGCGTGCAGGCCGTGCAGCGAGACGACGTAGGCCACGAGGGCGACGCCGGCGAAGCTGAACACCACGGACAGCAGGACGGCGCGATACTCGCGGCTTCCCACGCCGTAGACGCGCGGCGCCCGGCTGCCGGTCATCGACAGGGTCACGAGCATCGCCGCGGCGAGCACGGCGAGAGCCGCCAGCACGGGCACCTGCACGCGCCCGTCGAGCGCCGGCAGGATCGTCGGCTGCGTGCCGATCACGGCGGCGGCGCTCAGGGCGGTGAAGACCACCGCGTTGTCGATGATCACGAGCAGGCGTCCGTAGGCGCGGGCCCAGCGCTCGCGCTCGCGCGCGGGCCGTGCGGAATCGGCGTCCACGATCTCGATCGTGTCGTCGTGGCGTCGCGTGATGGTCATTCCGTACCCCCGACCGACGAAATGCCCGGATCCCCGGCCGGATGCATTTTCGTCTTCTGCAGACCACGATGACCCCCGCGCATGCAGACGGCGTTACGCCGCGGTTACGAATTGCTGTCGATGCGGGGGGATGCCGGAAATGCGACAGGAATGCGTCGTTCCCCGTCATCCGAGCCGGGTATGGTCTGGCCGAAGAGCCGCCGGCGGTTCTGCAGGAAACATCCGGGGGGAGGTGGGCGATGTCCGAGAACAATGCGCCGATCACGGTGCTGCATTCGCTCGCGCCGCCCGACGGGACGACGCGGTACGTCGATCAGATGACCGACGGCGCCCCCGCGGACGTCCGCGTGCGGTATTTCTCGTGGCGCGTCGCGCTGACCGGTCGTTACGACGTGCTGCACCTGCACTGGCCGGAGTTCCTCGTGCGGGCGCGTCACCGCCGCACGCGTTTCGCCAAGCGCCTCGCGATGCGCGTCCTGCTGTGGCGCACGCGACGGGCCCGCATCCCGATCGTGCGCACGACCCACAACGTGACCCCGCACGAGTCGGGGACGGCGGCCGAGCGGCGACTCGTGGGCGCGGTCGATCGCGCGACCACCGCCTTCATCCACCTCAACGGCACCACCGCAGCCCCGGCTCCGGGTCTCGAGACGGTCATCGCGCACGGGCACTATCGCGACCGCTTCGCCGCGCACCCGCGCTCCGACCGCGTGCCCGGCCGGGTCCTGTACTTCGGCATCATCCGTCCCCGCAAGAACGTCGAGCACCTGATCGACGTGTTCCTGGCCCGGGAGCGCCCGGGCAGCCGGCTGCGCATCGTCGGCTCGCCGACGCCCGAACTGGCCGAGCGCATCACCGCGCGCATCGCCGGACACGACCACGTCTCGGCCCGGTTGGCCTTCGTCGACGACGACGAGCTCGTCGCCGAGGTGACGGCGGCATCGCTCGTCGTTCTGCCCTACAGCGAGATGCACAACTCCGGCGCGGCCCTGGTCGCGCTGTCCCTCGACCGACCCGTGCTGGTGCCGCGCAGCCCCGCGAACGACGAGCTCGCCCGCGAGGTCGGTCCCGGATGGGTGCTTCCGTTCGACGGGGCCCTCGACGATGTCGATCTGACCACTGCCCTCGCCGCCGCCGGGACCATCCGCGACGGTGATCGTCCCGCGCTGGGCGGTCGCGATTGGGACGAGGTCGGTCGCCGCCACCGCGACGTCTACCGCGCCGCCCTCGACCGTGTCCGAGGAGGATCACGATGACCCGCACCGCCGCCCGATCCGGGACCGTCCTGGGGCTCGTGGCCCTCGGGATCGCGCTGGCCGCCTGCAGCCCCTCGGGACCGGCGTCGTCGGACGATCCGTCCATCACCGTCGAAAAGGGCATCGAATACCCGGGGGCCGACGGCTCCGACCTCGAGGCGGACGCGTGCCTGCCCACGAGCGAGGGTCCCCACCCCGCCGTCGTGCTCGTGCACGGAGGGGCGTTCAAAGAGGGCGATCGCGGCACCATGAGCGGCATCTGCCGCGCCCTGGGCGACCAGGGCTTCGCGGCCTTCGCGGTGGATTACCGCCTGATCCCCGCCACCTACCCCGCCCAGATCGACGATGTGTCGGCATCCATCCGCTGGCTGCGCGAGGAGGCGCAGGTCGAGCGCTTCGGCCTGGACGGGTCGCTGTCGCTGCTGGGCAGCTCGGCCGGCGCGATCATCGCCCTGAGCACGGCCGAGGGCCTCGAGACGGCCTCGACGCCGGTGGACGCGGTCGTGGCGTTGTCGCCGGCGGCCTCGCTCACCGCGGACGCCGCCCAGCTGGGCGACCCGCGCCCCGACCTCGAGAGCGTCGTGCAGGCCTACCTCGGTTGCGACGACCTGGTCCAATGCCCGGATGCCGCGGCGGCCTCGCCGGTGCAGTCGGCGCAGCTGCTGCCGCCGACGCTCATCGTCCACGGCAGCGACGACCTGATCCCCCTCGCGCAGGCGGAACTGCTGGACGGGGCGCTCGCGGATGCCGGAATCACCCACGATCTCGTCGTGGTCGACGGCGCGAAGCACGGGCTGCAATTGCTCAACAATGACACCCGTCGTTCGATCGTGTCTTTTCTGCGAGATAACGCCGAATAGCGGACCACGTGCACCGGTTGGACGCATTCCGTTAGGGAAACCGGACACAATTCGCCGTCACGATGCAACACGGCGGTAATAGAGAATCCATAACCTGCGATCAACCAAGAACGTCGCCGGGGGGATAAAGCGTTCGGAGCCTGTGGGGGTGCCGAGTGGTTCATCCGCGAGTGACGCGTCACGAACGATCGGATACACATGAGCGCCACCGCCCTGCTTCGAGCGATCAAGAAATGGTGGTGGACGCTCGTCGCGTTCTCCGCCCTGGGCGTGGCGGCCGGTTTCGCCGTCGGTCTGATCCTGCCGCCGGTGTACAGCTCGACCGCGCAGCTCGTGGTCGCGTTCAACGCCCCGGCTCAAGCCGGGTCGAGCGATCTCGTGCAGGCGAACAGCTTCGCGGTGCAGAAGGCGTACGCCTACACCGAGATCGGTCGCTCGCCCCGCGTGCTCAACGAGGTGATCGCCTCGCAGGGGCTCGACACCACGGTCGAGAAGCTCGCGCGTGAGCTCACCGTCGAAGCCCCGCTGAACACCCCGATCCTGCAGCTCACGGCCGAGGCGCCGACGGCCCAGGAGGCCGCGACCCTGGCGACCGCGTTCGTCGACGCCTTCACGCAGACGGTGCAGTCGATCGAGACGCCGGCGGGCGCGACGTCCTCGCCCGTACGCCTCGAGACACTCCAGGAGCCGGAGGTTCCGGATGAGGCCTCGTCACCGAACGTCCTCACCAATCTCGCGCTCGGGTTCGCCGTCGGGTTCGCCGTCGCGCTGGTGTGGATCGCCCTGGCCGCCATCGGCGACCGGCGCGTCCACGGGTCCGCGTCGGTCGGCGAGGGGGTTCCGCGCGTGCTGGGCAGCATCCCCGGGCGCGGCAGCAGCCTGACCGAACTGGTGGACGCCCCGCAGTCGCGCGAGTCCGAGGCCTACCGCACCGTCGCGGCCGTCCTCGGGCACATGCCGCACACCCGCCTCGACGTGGTGGCGGTCGTCCCGGCGACCCCCCGTGACCGCGCATCGGCGCTCTCGACCAATCTCGCGCTGGCGATGCGGGAGTTCGGAGTCGGGGTGGTGCTCGTCGACGCCAACCTGCGCGCGGGCACGATCTCGTCGCAGCTGTCGCTCGAAGGCCCGGGTCTGGCGGGTGTGCTCTCCGGTGAGGCGACGGTGGTCGAGGCGGTGCGCGAGGTCGCCGGCATCGCGGTCCTGCCGGTGGGGCGGACGCTGCAGAACCCCGTCGAGTTGATGTCCGGCCCCGGGTTCGCCGCGGTGGTCAAGGCCCTGTCCGAGACCTACGACATGGTCGTTCTGGACGCCGCGCCCGCTCTCCCGCTCAGCGACACCATCTTCGCGGCGTCCACCGCCGGCTCCACGATCCTCGCGGTCACGGCGGGCCGGGCGACGGCGCCGCAGCTCTCGGCCGCGACCGAGGGGCTGCGCGCGGTCGGCATCGACCCGGTCGGAGTCGTCGTGGTGGATGCCAAGACCGCCGGCGTCGACGCCGATGCGGCGACGTCGTCGTTCCGCGACCTGCGTCCGGCGCGGGCCTGAGGGGCACGGGCCGCTCATGCGCATCGCGATCCTGACCACGGCTCTCACCGGCGGCGGCGCCGAGTTCGTCGCCGGGGCGTGGGCGAACTGGTTCGCCGAAGAGGGCAATGAGGTACGGGCGATCCTCACGGACCCGCACGCCGCGATCCCCGAGAGCGTGCCCTTCGCGGTGCACCGCGTGGCCGGCGGAGGATCGGCCGCGACCGTGCGACAGGTGCGCGCGGCGCTGCGCGCTGAGCCGGTGGACGCGGTGGTGGCCCTGCAGAACTTTCCGAATCTCGTCGCCCTGGCCGCGACCCGCGGGCTGCGGCCGCGACCGGCGGTGCTGGTGAGCGAGCGCAACATCACCACGCGCGAGGCCGAGCCGCAGTCGCGCGCCGATCTGTTCAAACGCGAGATCGCGCGCCGGGTGTACCGGTACGCCGACACGGTGGTCGCCATCTCGCATCCCGTGGCGGGGGAGCTCGTCGGCGCCTACGGCGTGCGCCCCGATCAGGTCGTGGTGGTGCCGAATCCGGCCGGGCGGCGTGCCGAGGTGCGCACGGCGGTGTCGCACCGCTCCGACACCATCTCGCTCGATCGCACCCTGCACCTGCTGCTGCCGATGCGCCTCGTCCCGCAGAAGAGGGCGACCCGCGCCGTCGAGGCGGCGGCACTCCTGCGCGCCGAGGGGCGGGACGTACGCGTGGTGTGCTTCGGCAAGGGGCCCCTCGTCGACGAATTGACCAGATACGCGGCCGACCGCGACGTGCCACTGGACCTCCCGGGGTGGACGGCCGACTGGGTGGCATCCGCTCCCGAGAACGCGATCACGGTACTGCCGTCGTATCGCGAGGGGTTCGGCAATGTGCTGGTCGAGTCGGCGATGGGCGGCATCCCCAGCGTGGCGGTGTCGAACTCGTACGGCGCCGCCGACGCGATGGTGCCGACCGTGACCGGCGAACTGGCGTTCTCGGGCGATCCGGTCGACATCGCCGATGCGATCCGGCGGGTGCGCGGCCTCGACGCGGAGCGCACCGCGGCGTGGGCGAAGCGGTTCTCGAGCGCGCACAGCGGAGGAGTGCTGCTCGCCGCGATCGAGCGCGCTCTCGGCGGCGGGACGCCCATGTCGGTTCCGGTGCTGGCTTCGGCGGTCGGGCAGTTCGACAACGTGGGCGACACCGTGCTGCGGCGCGGCTACCTCGATCACCTCCGCACGCTCGGCCCGCTCACGGTGTGGGTGGGCGACAAGAGCGACGACTACCTCAGCGGCCTCGGACTTCAGCCCGGCGACACCGTTGTGCGCGACGCCGGGCACTGGCGCCGCACCGTGTCGCGTCGTCTGCTGACCGGACGGGGGATCTACGCCTTCGACACCGGCGAGACCGAGGTGCGCCGCGGCTTCGCGCTGCGCTATCTGCGGCTCGCGCCGCTGCTGCTCGTGCACCGTCTGCGCGGGGGCACCGCGATCCTCACCGGCGTGGGCGTGCGCGAACCGCACGCCTGGCGACACGTGATCGCCGCGGTCCTGCGGCTGTGTCGGGTGGTGACCTGGAGGGATGCCCCGAGCCGGCGCATGATGGGGATCGGGGACGTCACTCCCGACTGGGCGTTCGCCCTGGGGGCGGATGCCGCAACCCTGCGCGACGCGCAGGCACCGCGACCGCTGCTGGCCGTCTCGGTGCGTCAGGGCCTGTCGCATGCCGCGCGCGAGCGCCCCGACGGCCGCTGGGTCGGCACCGTGCGCACCCTCGCAGACGACCTCGGGCTCCAGCCCGTCGTCGTCGCCCAGATCGAACGCGACGGCGACCTCGCCCGCGATCTGGCCGCGCGGCTCTACTGCGAGGCCGTGACCTGGCTCGACGCCTCGCACGCGCGGCAGGAGCAGCGCCTGCGCGAGACCTATCGTCGCAGCGCGGCAGTGCTCAGCGATCGCCTGCACGCCGTCGTCATCGCCGCGACCGAGGGAGCCGTGCCGATCGCGCTCAGCACCGGTCCGCTCGACAAGACCTCGCGCACCCTCGAGGGGGCGGGGATCACCGGCACCAGCGTCGCCCGCGACCTGCACGACGTCGCCGCGGCGCGCGAGCGCATCCGCGACGCCCTCGCGCGGCGCGACGAGATCGTCCGCGCCGTCATCGGCGCGAGGGTGTCGCTGCGCGCGCTGACGGCCTCGATCGCCGACCGGGTGCGCTGATGACGGCCGCACCGCGCGTCTCGATCGTGCTGCCCGTGTTCCGCGCCGCCGCGTTCCTGCCGCGGGCCGTCGATCAGCTGGTCGCCCTGGACTACCCGGACCTCGAGGTCGTGATCGTCGACGATGGCTCGCGCGACGACACCGCCGAGACGGCACGCGTCCTCACCGCCGACGACGACCGGATCCGCGTCGTCGAGCTGCCCCGCAACGGCGGTGTGGCGCGTGCGCGCCGCGCCGGGGTCGAGGCGGCGACAGGGGAGTACGTGTGGTTCGTCGACGCGGACGACGCGTGGAGCCCCGACGCCCTGCGCACGCTCGTCGGGATGGCGACCGCCCGAGACGCGGACGTCGTGGTGGCCGCCGCGACCCTCGTCACGCGCGGCGGCGATCGACGCCCCCTCGTCCCGCCGGTCTCGCCGCCGGTCAGCGGACGGGCGGCGTTCCGCATGCTGCTGCGCGGCGAGATCACCGGCCACCTGTGGAACAAGCTGTTCCGCCGCGACACGCTGCTGCGCGCCGCCTTCGCCCCGGCCCGGGTGCAGTCCGATCTCGCCCTCGTCGCGGACGCGCTGGGGCACGCGACGGCGGTGGCGTTCACCGGCATCCCGATCTACGACTATCTGCTGCGCGACGGTTCGATCATCACCTCGGTCCGGCAGCGGGCGGACTCCCTCGCGCTCATCGACGAGACGGTCACCGCCGCCGCCCGCCGGCTGGGCCTGCACGACGCGGACGACCTCGTGTACTTCCGCGCGCGGTACATCGCGCTGTCGGGGATCAAGGACGCCCTGAGGGCGGACTACCTGATATCTGAGCGGAAAGTACTGGTGTCGCGCAACCGTCGGATGCTGGGCCCGGCCGAGATGGCAGTCTTCTTGAGACGCCGTGATGTTCGCCGGGCCCTTCTCACCCTGACCGCGAAAAGCTCCACTCGCGCACACCGGGCTCTCCTGACCATCGCGGACGGCTAGAACCCCGATGTTCCCCCAGCCAGATCAGGAGCCCCCCGTGTCACTGTCCCCCCGTCGCGTCCTCGCGCCACTGCTGCTCGTCTTCGCCCTCGTCGCCGCCCTGCTCACCGCCGTCCCCTCCGCCGCGGTCGCCGCGCCGTCCGCGGTCGGTCCCGGAACGTACGAGGAGACCTCGCCCGCCGTCTCGTACTCCGGAACCTGGACATCGTTGGGATCGTCGGGTTCCAGCGGCGGCGCCATCCGCTACAGCACCGTGTCCACGGCATCCGCGAGTCTCACGTTCACCGGCGGGTGGGTCACCTGGTACACGTGGAAATCGCCGAACGCCGGCATCATCCGCGTCCTGATCGACGGGGCCGAGGTCGCTCGCGTCGACAACTACGCCAAGTCCAGCTCGACCGCTGTCATCGGCTACAGCGCCCCCGTGTCCGCGGGAACGCACACCATCACCATCGTCGGGTCGGGGTCGAAGAACGCCGCCTCGGGCGGGCGCATGACCCACCTGGACTCCTTCGTCGTCACCGCGGAGGCGGTCGACCCGCTCGACACCTCCGACATCCCGCGCGCCACCGACTGCCCCGCGGCCACCGCGACGGTGACCAACGCCGTCGAGCTGACCGCCGCGCTCAAGGCAGCCGCGCCGGGGAGCGTCATCCGGCTCGCCGACGGCACCTACACGGGTCAGTTCCTGCTGACCGCGTCGGGCACGGCCGACCGCCCCATCTGGATCTGCGGATCGTCCAAGGCGACGCTGACCACCGGCGCGATCGACAGCGGCACCGCCCTGCGCGTCGAGCAGTCCTCGAACGTCGTGCTCACCGGCTTCACCGTCGCGCGCTCGCTGCAGGGCGTGATGGTCAAGTACAGCTCGCGTCTGGTGCTGAGCGACCTCATCGTGCGCGACACCGGTTACGAGGGCATCCACCTCTACGCCCTGACGACCGACAGCGTCATCGCGCACTCCGTGCTCGGTCGCACCGGCTCGCTCGACGTCGCCTACGGCGAGGGCGTGTACATCGGCACCTCGCAGCGGCGGTGGGCCGAGGTCACGCAGGGCTACGCCGACGCCTCGGACCGCAACACGATCATCGCGAACAGGTTCGTGCAGACCGGTGCCGAGGGCATCGACGCGAAAGAGGGCACGAGCGGTGGCGTCATCGCCGACAACTCCTTCGAGGGCGTGCTCGCCGGATCGCGCTCGCTCGGCTGGGTCCTGGTGACCGGCAACGGCTGGTCGGTCACCGGCAACACCGGCGACACGGCCGTCGGAAACGCCTACGCCTCGATGAGCTGGGGCGATTGGGGCTATGACAACGACTTCCGGGCCAACACCGGTCGGGCCGGGACCTCCGGCTACGGCGTGTGGGTCCACGACAAGACGCGGGGTGTCACGGTCGCGTGCGACAACGACATCGAGGCCGCGGGAAGCGGGAACACGAATGTCTTCTGCTCGGCCTGACACCGACCTCGTCTTCGTCGTCGGGGCGCCCGACGACCCGGCGACGCGGACCGCCGCGATCTGGGCGGACGCCCTGGCCGCGAGCGGGATCGCCACCGACACGGTCACGTTGCGGACCCTGCCGGGCCGCGGCGGCGCGCGCGTCGCCGCCCTGGCCGCCCGGCTGGACGCCCTCGCCCCTCGCGCGGTGGTGGGAGCGGGAACCGCGGCCGCGCTCGCGGCGCTGGCGGCGCGGGAGCTGACCACCCGACCACCGGCGATCGTGGCGAGCGAGCATCTCTCGGTCGCCGCGCGGCGGCGCAGCCGTGTCCCCGCCGTGCGGATCGGTGCGCTGCAGGCTCGGCGCCGCTACCGCTCGGCCGACGTCGTGATCGCGTCGTCGCACGCGCTCGCCGCCGAGGTCAACGCCGGATGCGGGGTCCCGGCCAGTCGCAGTCTGGTCGTGCCCCCACCCGTGCCGGGGGTCGTCACGACGGGCGGCGCGCGCGAGCCGCGCGTGCCCGGGACGGGTGGCGGAGTGACCGTCGTCGTGGCGGGGGACCCCCTCGCCGCGGACGACCCGCTGCGCGTCGTCGCGGCGGCCGGCGAGCTCGACCGACGCGGGATCGCGGTCGAGCTCGTCGTCCGCCCCGGCGGCGCGCTGTCCGAGGCGGTGCGTCGCGCGGCGGTGTCGCGCGGTCTCACGGTGCGCGCCGACGACGGGTCCTGGGGGCCGAGCGCGGTCGTGGTGCTCGGCGCCGCCACCGCCGGTTTCGGCGTCGAGTTGGTCCGCGCCGCCGCACGCGGGGTGCCCGCGGTGGCGGTGTCGACCGCTCTCGGGGTGGCCGACGCCATCGTCCCCGGCGTCACCGGGGAGCTCGCCGTCGCCGGCGACGCGGTCGCGGTCGCCGACGCGATCGTGGCGGCCTCGCGTCTCGAGGTCGCCGGGGTCGACGACTGGCTCGCCCGCTTCGCCCCGGCATCCAGCGCCCGTCTGCTGCTGCGGGCGGTCGATCTGGCGGTGGCCCACGCCGATGCGGGACGGGCCGTTCCGGCATGACGCGGCGCGCTCCCCGCGCGCTGATCGGCGTCGTCCTGATCGCCGGGGTGGTGCTGGCCGGGTGCGCCCCCGGGCCGCGTCCCGAGGTCGTGCCGGTGCCCGCGGACGCCTTCGACACCTACCTCGATGGCGCCCCGTACCTGCGCGGCGTCAACCTGTACGGTCACGTGCTCGCCGGCGCGGGGGCCGCCCCGGGGGCGGCGAACGAGCCCGACGCGAGCTACGCCTTCCTCGCCGCGCGCGGAGTCGGCATCGTGCGCCTGGCCGTGCCGTGGCAGCGCCTGCAGGTCGTTCCCGCGGGGGGATCCGCCCTCGACGGACTCGCGCAGCCGATCGACACCGCGTACCTCGACGCGATCGTGGCGGAGGTGCGGACGGCGTGGGGCCACGGCATCCGCACCGTCGTCGACCTGCACAACGGCTGCACCTACCCGTGGGGTGCGGGGCCCGCGATCCCGGGCAGCGTGCGGTGCGGCGACGGCATCACCGAGGACCACGTCACGACCGTCTGGACGGCCCTCGCGGGGCGGTTGCACGACGAGCCCGGGGTGGCCGCGTACGACGTGTTCAACGAGCCGCGGTGGTCGGTCGGCGTCGACGTGTACAAGCACTACGCGCAGGTGGCGGTGGATGCCATCCGCTCCACCGGTGCGACGCAGCCGGTGTGGGTCGAGGGCATCCTCAGCGACGAGCGCGGCAGGCTGGCCGCGATCGCGCCCGACGGACCGTGGATCGTCGACCCGACCGGGCGGGTGATCTACTCGGAGCATTTCTACGCCGACGCGTCGGGACCGGCGTACGCCGACATCGAGGACCCCGAGCGCGTGCTCGACCGCCTCCGCACCTTCGGCGACTGGTGCGCGAGATGGCAGGTGCGCTGCGCGGTCGGCGAGGTGGGATGGCCCTCGGGCGGCGACGGCGGCGCCACCACGGCGGCCGACGGCGAGCGGTGGAACGCCCTGTTCGACCGCTTCTACGACCTGGCCGACGGGTACGCGCTCGACGTCACCTCCTTCGGCGCCACCAGCGTCCGCACGGTCGGCACCCTGCTGGCGTACGTGTCGAGCGAACCCGGGATGCCGTCGCCCACCGGGATCGACACGGCGCTGTCGCAGGCGCGGGTGATCGAGGCCCACCTCTCGCCGAGGTGAGCCCCGCCGCCCTCAGTTCGCGATGGTCAGGCTGACGGCCG
>NZ_CAJYPF010000279.1 GCF_913776565.1 uncultured Microbacterium sp.
TGCAGGGGCTCCCCGCCCGCGTCACGCAGATCGCGGTCGGCCTCCAGCACGTGGTGGCGTTGATGGCGGACGGCTCGGTCATGGCGTGGGGCAAGAACGGGGTCGGCCAGCTGGGGGACGGCACGAACACGGATCGATCCACGCCGACTCCCGTGACGGGACTGCCGAAGCGAGCGGCGCAGGTCGCCGTCGGATCCCTCACGTCCTTCGCCCTTCTCGCAGACGGGTCCGTCAGAAGTTGGGGTGCCAACCCCAACGGCGCCCTCGGGATCGGCAAGTCGATCTCGAATCCCGAGACGTCCCCTGTGCAGGTCACGGGATTGACGTCGGGCGTCGCCCAGATCGCGGCGGCCTACCACTCGGCCTATGCGCTGATGTCCGATGGCTCACTGCAATCCTGGGGCAACAACAACAGCGGTCAGCTGGGTACCGGTACGCCCTACGACCAATCCACGCCCACGCCGGTGACGCGCCTGACATCGGGGGTGGTGCAGGTCGTCGCGGGCTTCGCGAACGCCTATGCCCGTCAATCAGACGGTTCGCTCTGGTCGTGGGGCTCGAACTCGTACGGAATGCTGGCGAATGGCTCGTCGTCGAACTCCAAGAGAGTCCCCGTTGCCGTTCCCGTGCCCTCCGGCCGTGAGGTGGCTCAGCTCGGATCCGGCTCGACATACGCAGAGACCGTCTTCGTCGTGACGAAGACCGGCTGATCACCGCTCGACACGCCGAGGGAATGCGGACGCGCTGCTCGACGCTGACTCCCGGCATGAAGGCGATCTCGTACTCTCAGCCCGGCGACTCCTCCGTTCTCTCGCTCGTCGAGCGGCCCCTTCCCGAGCCCGGCCCCGGCGAGGTTCGCGTGCGCATCGTCGTATCGGGCGTCAACCCGACCGACTGGAAAGCGCGCGCGACGACCGGTCGTCCCCTCCCGTTCGACGAGGTGACCCCGAACCAGGACGGCGCGGGAATCGTGGATGCCGTGGGCGACGGTGTCGACTCCCTGTCGGTCGGTCAGCGGGTATGGGTCTACCTCGCGGCGCACCAGCGTCCGACCGGAACCGCCGCCGAGTACTCGGTGCTGCCCGCCGAGCGCGCCGTACCTCTCGCCGACGAGGCGTCCTTCGAGCTCGGAGCGAGCCTGGGTGTTCCCGCGATGACCGCGCACCGCGCCCTCACCGTCCACGAGGACGGGCCGTCGCGCCTGGCGCCCGGTGCGCTGGCGGGACGGACGGTGCTCGTCCAGGGCGGAGCCGGCGCCGTGGGTCACGCGGCCATCCAGCTCGCGGCCTGGGCCGGTGCGACGGTCATCGCCACGGTGAGCAGCGACGAGAAAGAAGCGCTCGCCCGCGCCGCCGGGGCCCACCACGTGCTGCAGTACCCGAGCGAGACGCTGGCCGACGGCATCCGCGAGATCGCTCCGAACGGCGTCGAGCACATCGTCGAGGTCGCCATCGCCGACAACGCCGCCCTCGACGTGTCCGTGATCGCCAACGGCGGCACGGTCGGCTACTACGCCGACAACGGCGGGGCGGAGTTCACCGCCCCCGTCCGCGAGAGCTTCGCCAAGAACGTCCGGTGGCAGGGACTGCTGCTCTACACCGTGGGCGAGCGTGCGCTCGCCGCGGCCGCCGAGGACGTCGCGGCCGCCGTCGCCGACGGCGTGCTGCCCGTGGGTGACGAGGCCGGGCTGCCGCTGACCTTCTTCGATCTGGCCGACACGGCCGCGGCGCACGACGCCGTCGAGAACGGCGCGACCGGAAAGGTGCTCATCCGCGTCTCGGAGTGAGCATCGGTGATCGCGGTGCTCAGCGCGCGCGGGGAACGTACCGCGGAACCCAGCGGATGAACCCCGCCGCGCCGAGCACCGCGATCACGCCCATCGCGGCCACGCCGATCGACAGCGACGCCACCGCCGCGAGGGCCGAGACGATCAGCGGGGCGACGGCGCCCCCGGCATCCGTCAAGGTCCTCCACGACCCCAAGAACGCCGCCGGTTCGTCGGGCGGGGCGATGTCGGCGCCCAGAGTCAGCAGGATGCCGCTCGACAGGCCGTTGCCGACGCCCAGGACGGCGGCGAACAGCGCGTACCACATGGAGGCGGACGCCAGATCGTGGGTGAACGACAGGGCGAGGAAGCCGGACCCCATGAGCACCATCGCCGGCAGGGCCGCCCACAGGCGGCCGAAGCGGTCCATCACCTGACCGCTGGCGTAGAACAGCGCGAAGTCGATGGCGCCCGAGACGCCGACGACCACGGCGATCGTGCCGGCATCCAGTCCCAGGGACACGCCCCACAGCGGCAGCACCACCTGGCGCGCGGAGCGCACGGCCGACAAGGACGCGGCCGCGAGGCCGAGTCGAGCGAGCACGCCGCGGAACCGCCACATCGTGCGGAAGACCCCGACGCGCTCGACGGTGGGGATCGCGCCGGTGACGGCCTCGCCGGTGTCCTCGGCCTCGCGGGAGTCGCCGCCGTCGCGTCGAGGGGGAGCGCCCACGGGTACGGCCTTCTCGGGGTCGGGCCCCAGGAACACCAGCAGGATCGTCGCCACCTGGCACACGGCGAAGAAGACGATGGATGCCGTCTCATCTCCGAACAGCCCCAGCAGCGCCGCCGAGATGAACGGCCCGACGAACATGCCCAGGCGGAACGTGCCGCCCAGCAGCGACAGCGCCCGCGCCCGGAAGGCGAGGGGGACCCGGGTGGTCATGAAGGAGTGCCGGGCGAGGGCGAAGGACGCGGCGCAGAAGCCGATGAGGAACACCGCCGCGGCGAAGAACACCAGCGACTGCGCCAAGACGATGCCGGTGAGCCCGCCGAGCACCACGATGCCCGCGACGCCCATGGTGATGCGCTCGCCGAAGCGAGCGACCGCCCATCCGGCGGGGATGTTGCCGCACAGCTGGCCGACGACCAGCGCCGCGGCGACCAGGGCGGCGACGGCGACATCCGCGCCGAGGCGGTTCGCGATCACGGGGATGAGGGGGATCACGGCGCCCTCGCCGAGGGCGAACAGCAGCGTCGGGCCGTAGATCATCGGTGCGAAGCGCACCAGCACGTTCCGGGGAGAGTCGGCTGTCACCGTCTCCACGATAGGCTTGATGTCTCATGCTCGAACTCGATTTGACCGCCGACATCCAGGCGCTGCGCTCGACCTTCGCCGATATCCAGGCCGTGGTCGACGTCGACGCACTCAAAGCCGACATCGATCGCCTCAGCGAAGAGGCCGGTGCCCCCGACCTCTGGGACGACGTCGACAACGCCCAGAAGGTCACCAGCCGTCTGAGCCACCGCCAGGCCGAGCTCAAGCGCGTCTCCGAGATCGAACAGCGCCTCGACGACCTCGAAGTGCTGGTCGAACTCGCCATCGAGATGGAGGACGAAGACTCCGCCGACGAAGCGCGCCGCGAGCTCGCCGCGCTCAAGGACGTCATCGGCCAGCTCGAGGTGCAGACGCTGCTCGACGGCGAGTACGATCCGCGCTCGGCCGTGGTGACGATCCGCTCGGGTGCCGGCGGCGACGACGCGACCGACTTCGCCGAGATGCTGCTGCGCATGTACCTGCGCTGGGCAGAGCGGCACAAGTACCCGGTCAAGGTCATGGACACGTCCTACGCCGAGGGCGCCGGCATCAAATCGGCCACCTTCGAGGTCGACGTGCCCTACGCATACGGCACCCTGTCCGTCGAGGCGGGCACGCACCGCCTCGCGCGCATCAGCCCGTTCGGCGGCGCCGACAAGCGCCAGACCAGCTTCGCCGCGGTCGAGGTCATCCCCGTGATGGAAGAGGCCGTCGAGGTCGACGTCCCCGAGGGCGACATCCGTGTCGACGTGTTCCGCTCGTCCGGCCCCGGTGGGCAGTCGGTCAACACCACCGACTCCGCCGTGCGCATCACCCACCTGCCGACCGGCCTGGTGGTGTCGATGCAGAACGAGAAGTCGCAGATCCAGAACCGCGCCGCCGCCATGCGCGTCCTGCAGACGCGGCTGCTCCTGCTCAAGCGCGAAGAAGAGGCCGCCAAGAAGAAGGAGCTCGCCGGCACGATCACCGCGAGCTGGGGCGACCAGATGCGCTCGTACTTCCTCTACGGCCAGCAGCTCGTGAAAGACCTGCGCACCGGTTACGAGGTCGGCAACCCGGCCGTCGTGTTCGACGGCGACCTCGACGGCCTGATCGCGGCCGGCATCCGTTGGCGCAAGCGCAAGGACGACGACGACTGATCGTCCCGACCTCGGTCGGAAGCCCTGTGGATGCCGAATGCCCGGCATCCATAGGGCTTTCTGCGTTTCGCGACACGGCGCGTCCTGACGGCGGGACCGGGACCCGCGCTTAGGCTCGTCGAGCCATGATCCGGTTCGAGAACGTCACCAAGCGGTATCGCGGCACCGCGAAGCCCGCCCTGAACGCCGTGGACTTCGAGGTGCAGCGCGGGGAGTTCGTCTTCCTCGTCGGAGCCTCGGGTTCGGGCAAGTCGTCCTGCCTGCAGCTGATCCTGCGGGCTGAGACCCCCAGCGAGGGGCGCGTCGTCGTGCTCGGGCGCGACCTGCGCACGCTGTCGAACCGCAAGGTGCCGTACTTCCGGCGGCACATCGGTTCGGTCTTCCAGGACTTCCGGCTGCTGCCGAACAAGACCGTGCACCAGAACGTCGCGTTCACGCTGCAGGTCACGGGTGCCTCGCGCGGGTTCATCCAGCAGGCCGTTCCCGAGGTGCTGGCGCTCGTCGGTCTCGACGGTAAAGAGAAGCGCCTGCCGCACGAACTCTCGGGTGGCGAGCAGCAGCGCGTCGCGATCGCCCGCGCCCTAGTGAACCGTCCTCAGGTGCTGCTGGCCGACGAGCCGACCGGAAACCTCGACCCCGGCACGTCGATCGACATCATGCGACTTCTCGCGCGCATCAACGCGGGTGGGACGACCGTGGTCATGGCCACGCACGAGGCCGGCTTCGTCGACCAGATGCAGCGTCGCGTGATCGAGCTGCGCGGCGGCGAGATGGTGCGCGACGAGCGCCACGGCGGCTATGGCGACACGTCGAGCCTGCCGCGTCTCGCGCCCGAGGTCGAGCGCGGCGCCGCGGCCGTGGCGGCGCTGACGGCCGTTCTCGAGGTGCAGCGCGAGGTGACCGGGCTGACCGGTCCCGTCGAGCCCCTGCCGCGCGCGGATGCGCGACCCGCCGGCGACGCGCGGCCCGCACCCGACGCGCGCCCCGGCGCCGACGCGCCCCGTGCCGCCCAGACTCCGGATGCCACGGCATCCATTTCCTCGGCATCCGTCCCCTCCGTGACCACCCCTCCCGTCGAGCAG